>JBBAOY010000010.1:2144-6995 GCA_040401095.1 Limnohabitans sp. | reverse complement strand
TTACTTCAAACCTTTAGGCAAAGGAAATTTAATAGTCTCTTGAATACCGTCCAACGTCCGTACAGACACTGCGCCTAAAGCGCGAATACGGGTGATGACCTCTTGCACCAAGATGTCGGGCGCAGATGCACCAGCTGTGAGGCCAACGCGCGCTTTGCCTTCGAACCATTCGGGCTGAAGTTCAGCGGCGGTATCGACCATATAGCTCTCCGCACCACAGCGTTGCGCCACATCACGCAGGCGGTTGCTGTTAGAACTGGTAGGACTGCCTACAACGATGACCAAATCAACTTCTGCGCTCAATACTTTGACAGCATCTTGTCTATTCTGTGTCGCATAACAAATGTCTTGCATTTTGGGGCGGCGAATATTTGGAAAGCGCGCCACCACTGCCTCTGTAATTTCTGCTGCATCGTCCACACTCAATGTGGTTTGCGTTACAACAGCAAGACGATCGGTTTGTTTGGGTTGAATGTGCGCGACATCCGCAACGTCTTCCACCAAATAAATACCATCTACCAATTGGCCCATCGTGCCTTCAACTTCAGGATGGCCTTTGTGGCCGATCATCACAAACTCAAAACCCTCTTTGTGCAACTTGGCGACTTCCACATGCACCTTGGTAACCAAAGGACAGGTGGCATCAAACACAGTAAAACCACGGCGAGTAGCCTCTGCTTCAACAGATTTCGGAACGCCGTGCGCACTAAAGACTAAGGTGGCACCTGCAGGTACGTCGTTCAGGTCTTCAATGAAGATGGCACCGCGGTTCTTGAGGTCATCCACCACATAGGTGTTGTGAACAATCTCGTGGCGCACATACACGGGTTTACCAAATTTCAACAGCGCCCGGTCGACGATTTCTATGGCGCGGTCAACGCCTGCACAAAAGCCCCGAGGTTCGGCCAATACGATTTCTTTAAAGTTTTGCATAAAAGCCTCTACAAAATTCCAATGACTTGCACTTCAAACGTGACAGCCCGACCAGCAAGTGGATGGTTGAAGTCAAACAAAACCGAGTCATCCGTCACTTGCTGAATAGCTCCCGCAAAAGACCCTTGACCAGTGGGTGCAGGAAACTGCACCACATCACCAACAGCATATTGCGCATCTGTTTCGCCCATTTCGTGGAGCAATTTTTTGCTGACCCATTGCTGCATGTCGGGATTGCGCTCACCAAAGGCTTCGCCTGCTGCCAATTCAAACGTGGTGTGCGCGCCTTCTTCAAGCCCCAGCAAACGTTGCTCAACTGCTGGCGACAAAGCACCGGCCCCAATAGACAAAGTGGCGGGCTTACCAGAAAACGTATTGATCACGTCACCTTGCGGTCCCGAAAGTCGGTAGTGCAAGGTTAAAAAAGATCCGTGGCCGATGGTAGGGTGATGGGTTGAAACTGACATGACGTGATGAATTGACAGATTGCCTATTGTAGAAAGCTCCAACCACCATGAAAGACACGGTATCGATCCAGCAATTACCACCAGATATGCGGCCACGCGAGAAAATTTTGGCGCTCGGGCCCGCGTCTTTGACCGATGCAGAGTTGCTGGCCTTGTTATTGCGCACAGGTATCGCAGGAAAGAATGTATTTGAATTAGCGCGCGACCTTTTAAGAGGTTTCAGGGGCTTTGCAGGCCTCATCCACGCCAATGCGCAAGAGTTAAAAACCTTCAAAGGTATGGGCGGCACAGCCAAGCGGGCACAATTGCTTGCGGTGCTAGAGATTTCACGGCGCGCATTAACCCAAGAGATGCGAGAGCAAGAAGTGATGCACTCCCCCGCCGTAGTCAAGCAATATTTGCAACTCGAGTTAGCCCAACTCAAACATGAGGTGTTTGCTGTGCTTTTTTTAGATGCACAAAATCGTTTGTTGTCTTACCAACCCATGTTTCGTGGCTCACTGTCGCAAGCCATGGTCTATCCGCGCGAGGTGGCAAAAACCGCATTAAAGCTCGGTGCCAATGGTGTGGTGTTAGCGCATAACCATCCCAGCGGTTCAGTGCGGCCCTCTAAAGAAGATATGGAGCTCACCAAAACCATGCAAGAGGCCTTGGGGGTGATTGATGTCACGGTGCGCGACCACATCATCGTGGCACAGGGCAAATACTTGTCGATGGCGGAAGAAGGCTTGATATGAAGTCCAAGTCTTTGCAAGATCTTGATGCCATGCGTAAAAAATTGGCAGACAACGCCAAGGCTCAAGAATTAGCGAAACAAGCGCGTATTGCCGAAGCAAAACGCGCCGAAGCAGAACGCAATTTATTCACACGCGCAGTGGGCAAGGTCGCGCCCATCGCCAACCAAGAACGCGTCTGGTCACCCCCGCAACGCCCCTCCACACGCCCTTTGCAACAAGACTTAGACGACGAAGCCGTGATGCACGAGAGCATGAGCGACGAGTTCGATATCAGCACGCTGTTAGATGTTGACGACCAACTGAGTTTTAGACGACCAGGCATTGGCACCGATGTGACGCGCAAACTTCGCAAAGGCGAATGGAGCATCCAAGGCCAAATTGATTTACATGGTTTACGTAGCGACGAAGCGCGCAATGCAATGGGGCAATTTATAAGGGACGCCAAACGCATGGGATGGCGCTGTGTTCGCGTGGTGCACGGCAAAGGTTTGGGCTCTCCTGGCAAAGAACCTGTTCTTAAATCGAAAGTGCAGCGCTGGTTGGTGCAAAAAAACGAAGTGCTGGCTTTTGTGCAAGCTAAGCCCTCTGATGGGGGTGGGGGCGCCTTGCTTGTACTACTAGGCCCAAGTCAATCTATCTGATAGCGAAATATTCTGGCACTGGACCCCAAGCACCAACTATTAAACCGACTGCGCTTGCCGCAATGTTTGTACAACGGGTCGGCTGAGCACCTCACGCAAACCCCACCAACCTGCTGCCAAGGCTAGCAATGCCCCGACCACAGCACCGACCAAAGGCACCCAAGGACTTGGATTCCAACTGAATTCAAATGCATAACGCGCCAAGCCCCAGCCCATGGCAACAGCCACACTGGTGGCTAAAAATCCAGCCAATGCACCGACACCCGCCAATTCGGCCCGTTGCACTTGCGCCAACAAACGGTTCGATGCACCTAAGGCACGCAACACAGCATATTCACGCGCACGCTCTTCGCGCGTTGCAGTGACTGCAGCGAACAACACCACTAAGCCCGTAGCCAATGTGAATAAGAATAAAAATTCCACCGCACCCACCACTTGCTCCAACACTCCCTGCACCTGTTGCAAGGCTGCGCCCATATCGACATTGGTGACGTTAGGAAACTGCTTGAGCAAGTTGTTATCGAACCCTTGGAGCTCCGGCGCACGAAATGCAGCAATGAAAGTGGTTGGCACATCGTCCATTTGTCGACGCGGAAATATAACGAAGAAATTGACGCGCATCGACGTCCAATCTACATGGCGAATAGACGTGATGCGTGATTCATACAACACACCAGCCATGTCAAAGCGCAAGACATCGCCAAGCTTCAAACCCAAGGTTTTAGCTAATAGTTCGTCAATGCTCATGGCGTTGGGTTCTTCTGGTTGCCACTCTCCAGAAATGATGGGGTTGTTGTCAGGCAATGTGTCGCTAAAGGTCAAATTGAATTCACGATCTACAAAGCGCTTGGCGCGCTCTTCAGAATAATCTTGGGCGCTTACCCCTTGGCTATTGACCGCTACCAAGCGTCCGCGCACCATGGGGTACCAATCGAACTTGTTCACATTCGCTTGTTTCAGCGCGTCTAGAAACGCTTGCGATTGCATGGGCTGGATGTTGATCACAAATCGATTAGGAGCGTTGGCAGGCGTCGCACTACGCCAACTGCTGATTAAATCTGTTCGCAACAAAACCAACAAAGCCAAAGCCAACAAGCCAACCGCCAATGCACTCACTTGCACCATGGCATAGGCAGGACGCGCGCTGATCTGCCGCGTGGCCAACATCAACCAAGCTGGCGATTTGCCTTCGGTCACACTGCGGCGCAGCAACTTCACAGCCAGCCACGCCATGCCAGCAAATACCAAGACAGCGCCAGCAAAACCTCCAACCACCATCAAGCCCAGCATGAGGTCTCGGCTGGCTACCACCAGCAAAATTCCGAACCCAATTAAGCCCAAGGCGCTGACCGCCCAAGTGACAGCTTTAGGCTCGCCCACTTCACGGCGAATCACACGCAACGCAGGCACGCTTGCCAGTTGCAACACAGGCGGCAAGCCAAAGGCCAGCAACAAGGTTAGGCCCGTGGCAAGTCCATAAACGACTGGCCACCAAGTGGCTGCAGGCAAAGCCGTTTCTACCAAACCAGCCAGCAGCTGCACAAAAACAAAGTGCACGCAGTAACCCAACAACAACCCAATCGCACTAGCAAATAAACCCACGCACACAAACTCACCGCAATAAGCCAAAGCAATTTGTCTTTGGCTCAAACCCAAGACGCGCAACATCGCGCAGTCGTCTAAATGCTTGGATGCAAATGACCGTGCAGCCAACGCAACAGCAACAGCGCTTAATAAAGCCGCCAGCAAAGCCACTAGATTTAAAAACTTACCCGCACGATCTAAGGTCTGGCGCATTTCAGGTCGGCCGGTGGCCAATGACTCGACGCGAACGCCACGCACCTGAGGTAACTTGACTTGCTCTTGAGCCCAATTGACAAATAGCTCAACAGTTTCTGGTTCACCCACCACAGCAAAACGCCAAGTGATGCGACTGGCAGGTTGCACCAAGCCTGTAGCGTCTAAATCTGCACGGTGCATCATCACGCGTGGTGCGAAATTCATAAAGCCAGCGCCACGGTCTGGCTCTTGTAACAAAACGCCGCCTACAGACAATCGCTTGTCGCCGAGCCA
>JBBAOY010000010.1:0-2044 GCA_040401095.1 Limnohabitans sp. | reverse complement strand
TTGGTCGCTCACGACAACCGCATCACCTCCTAACAATTGCCCTGCATCTCGTAAAAGGCCCGCATTCAATCGATCGGCCAAAAAACTCACTGAACTCAAAGACGCAACGCCCAACGCAACCGCTAGCACCAACAAACGTAACTCGCCTGCACGCGCGTCACGCCACAGAGTGCGCCACGCAAGGTGCCACCAAGCGGCGCCATGGTGCGGTGTTGGTTGTGGATCAGTCATAACTTTCTTGAGTTTGAGTTTGAATTCGAGCTTAAATCTGAGCTTTTGCTTTAGCTTTAACTTTGCTTCGCATTTAAAACCAAGCGCTCGCTTTGCGTGTAGCAAAGAAAATGTTTATTGGTAGCACGGCCAATCGTGCACAAGGATAAACGTTGGGCTAAATCAAATCCCATTTGCGTGATGCCACTGCGCGAGACGACGATGGCCACACCCATTTGTGCGGACTTCATCACCATCTCGCTGGTCAACCTGCCAGTGGTGTAAAAAATCGAATCTTGATCCGCTTGAATGCCCTGCATCCACATCCAGCCAGCGATGGTGTCGATGGCATTGTGCCGACCCACGTCTTCCACAAACAATTGCATGCGCTCACCAGCAAATAATGCACAGCCGTGGACAGAGCCAGCAGATTTATAGGTGCTCTCTTGCACACGAATGGCGTTGAGCAAGGCGTACAAGCGCGATTGGGTGATGGTGGCGTTGGGCACGGTGAGCGCATCTATCTCGTCCATCAAACCACCAAAGATACTTCCTTGGCCACAACCGGTAGTCACCACACGGTGTTCGGTGCGCGCTTGCATATTTTCAACCCCATGATGGGTTTTGACGGCAGCGACGCCAGCACCATCCTCACCCGCATCCCAGTCCACGGTGATGCTTTCGATCTCGTCTGCACTGGCTACTAAACGCTGGTTGCGCAAATAACCTAACACCAACCACTCTGGGTGCGCGCCTAAAGTCATCAAGGTCACAAGTTCGCGTTTGTCCACGTAGACCGTCAAAGGTCGTTCAGCAGGTATGGAGATGGTGTCTTGCACACCATGCTCATTGATGACTTGCACCTCGCGTGTTAGCGGAGCTTGGGCTTGGGTTAGACGCGGCAACATGGGGGGAGAGGCTACAACAAAAAGGGCTGGTGCCTGCTGGCATCGGCCCAAAAACACTTGGAGGAAAGGTTTAAGACTTTTTAGCGGGTGCAGTTGCAGGAGCAGCTGATGGTGCCGCCGCTGGGGCAGCAGCGGGCGGAGTTGCTGTAGCCGCCGCAGTAAGTGAGGCCTCTGGAAGGCTGCCAATGGCTCATGGCGCCCGGCACACGCTCGCGGCGCGTGACGACGGCTACTTGTAGATTAGGGCGTGATGACATGCGGCGATCTTATAGAGATGCGCTAGCTTTTGACTTCAAAGGGATTCAGAAGTTCCACGCCAAAAGATTTGAAATCTGCAACATTGCGAGTCACAACCTTGAAGTTATGGACCAAAGCGGTAGCAGCAATCATGGCGTCTTCATACAAAGTGTCTGAGGTACGGTGCATGAGTCGCGACCATTTGCGAAAAGCCGCCCCGTCCATAGGAAGCACACTGAATGAATCGGCCAGTTGATCCAGCCAACTTTCAATCTCTTTTGCTTTTAAAGGGTCTTGCTCCCTGGTCAATTCGATGCCTGCTTGGATTTCAGCCAAAGTCACCGCAGAAATAAAGAGGTCGCTATCGTTGATTGATTGAATCCAACCCACTACTCCGGCATGGGGCTTAGTTCGGCGCAACTCAGAGACTATGTTGGTGTCTAACAGATACATCTTCAGGCCATTCCATTGATAGGACGTCTTTTTGCTTTGCCTCGCACTGGCACAGAAAAGGTATCGGTTCGTCCCTTCTCGGATAAAAGCAATTCTTTCAAAGACATTCTGGATGTCGCCTGCATACGCTGCCACACAGGCAACGGAACCAGCACAGCTGCATCTACGCCGCGTTTGCTGACCATTTGAGGGCCGTTGCTTATGCAAGCATCTAGAAATTCGCTAAATCGGGCTTT
>JBBAOY010000009.1:51124-52634 GCA_040401095.1 Limnohabitans sp. | reverse complement strand
CCTTGATCCAAACCAAAGTTGGCCGCTGACAAACCCTTCACATTAGAGTCAAACCAGACAGACAAATTTCGTCCATCAGACTTCAAACTGATGCCATTTCCATTATTCAAAGCAGTCACGCCATGCTCTCCAGAGTTAGCGTTGACAGCTGTTACTACTTTATTTAATCTTGCTGTAGCAGACTCGTTTTGTACAAACTGCACTTTTACTTCTACACCATTTATGAAAAGCGATTCGTCTGTAGGTACGGATAATGCCGGCAGACTGGTAACAGTCGTTGTTCCGTTGATTTCAGCGCCATTAGCTTTTGCCAAAACACCTGTTATGGGTGTTTGTGAATTGATGGCGGCTGCAATAGCCTTTGCGCTTGAAGCGGGATCACTGCTCGTTGCAATCTCATTGGAATCACGATCACCCGCAGCTACTGATGCTGGTATTTTTACCCCATTAATTACTAAGTCATCAACACCAAGTGGCTTAAAGTCTGCCTTAGCGTTTGCCTGAACTGTGGTCGCTGTAACCGTTGTTGTTGAAACATTACTTTTCGCATTACTTAACGTAAATGAGTTTCCAGCGGTATCAGCAGTCAGCAAGATTTCGCCTTTATTGCGGCCAGCAGTTGCAGTTACAGGTAATGTTGTGTTTGCATTTACCAATGCGACTAAGCCATTACGTACCGCTTGCGTTGTCAAGCCATCAGAAGTATTAGCCAAATAACTGAAAGTTGTTCCATTAACCGTCAAAGAAAAGGTGTCTCCTGCACCCGGTGCAAGCCCTGAATAGGTTACGCTTTCTACTTGAGCCACATTTGGACTCACCACAGTTCTTGTTGCAGTGTTAGCTACGGCCTCGTTCTTACTAAAGTTTCCTTTTATCAAACCAGCACGGGTGATATCCCCCGTGCTGTCTGAAGAAAGCACCAGTGGTGCTGAGATCTTTGATTCCAAAGAAATTGTGCTTGACTGAACGCCTTGCCGCAACCCAATGCGAGATCCAAAATCATCCTTATTTCCATTTGTTTCAAAACTCACCTCGATATTTCGACCATCAGCTGCAGTCAAGGTAATGCCCTTTGCATCTGAACCTGTATCTATAGCCTTCACGCCAGTTTGATTACTGATTAGATTTATAGCTCGAACCACATTTGCACGTGTTTCAGGTAAGTTATTCAAAACGGTGGCGATATCTGCACTGGCATAACCATTAATAAATACACGACCCTTGACTACAGACAGGCCAGACATGGCCCGACCTGACATGATGTTTTCGTTTACTTTCGCAAACACGCCTGTGCCAGTTGTGGAAGTTAAATACTCCGCAGTTGTTTCAATAACGCTCGTTAAGCCAGTTACACCTGTCTGTATGGCCGTATCAGGCATATTGCCCTCGTTTGGCCCATAAGTAATTGAAATATTTGAATTACCCGGTATGTAATTAACAGCACGGCCTGAACTTGGCCCATATATTGGGCTTGCTTTTAATGCAGCGGCAATCTTTGCTGCTGCGTCCG
>JBBAOY010000009.1:49112-51024 GCA_040401095.1 Limnohabitans sp. | reverse complement strand
CTAAATAAGTTTTCAGAAGTTACCTTGTAAACAGGCATTTCCCCTACCCGCTCTCCAGCTGTTCCATCCAATACAGGAAACCCATTCCACTCTGTATTACTAGCAACCTGAACTATTTGCTGCTTAAGTTGTTGAAACTCCAAATCCAAGTAACTTCTTTGCGCGTCGTCGTTTGTATCGTTAGCCGCTTGCACAGCCAACTCACGCATTCGCTGCATCATGTCTGTGATCGAGTTCGTGGCACCTTCAGCCGTCTGGATCAGGTTAATTGCATCGCCAGCGTTATGCACCGCTTTGTTTAGACCGCGTATTTGCTGCGTCATACGGGTAGAAATAGCCATGCCGGCAGCGTCGTCTCGCGCAGAGTTAATACGTTTGCCAGTAGCCAATTTCTGCATAGCCAAGCTCTGCGCCTTGCCCGTAATTGCAAGCGCATTCTCGGAAAACAATGCTTTGACGTTGGTATTGATGACAGCCATAGGAATGACAACTCTTTAAATTATCAAACCTACTAGCAATATCTATTCCATAAATTTTTAATGTAAAAATTAGGCTTTATTTAATTTAAAAGTATTAATTAATCAGGTTTTTTTGGTAAATCGTGATTTTTTTGACAATCAGTTTGGAGACAAAAAAGGGACATATGCCGCCTTTACGCTAAAAAATCTCCCAAGCCTTGCCTATTAAAAAAAAGGAGCAATTACAAAGAAGTCACAGCACTCATTAAATTCCGAATCGTGTCAGATTCGATGTTGCGCGTAATAAACACCAAGCGCGAATCACGGTCAGCACTTGGCCATTTATCTAATTCAATCGGCGGGCTAAATATATGTTGCACGCCCTGCACCACCACGGGTTTGCCTTCTACATTCACGATGCCTTTGACACGCAACATATCGGGTCCACGCAAGGTAGTGAGCAACTCAAGCGCCGCAGAAAATCCGCTCCAAACAAAAGGCTTTGCAAACCGCAAAGACAAAGTGCGAATGGCTGCATCATGACGCGATGGAGTGGCACCCAAATAGCGGCCTTCTGCATTTGCATCCGAAGCTTGCGATTGGATGTCTTCTCCTAAGAAACGCAACGCATCACGACTTCCAACAGCGCTGTGCAAACCTAGCCCCGTCAATAAAGCAGGATCGATATCACCGTTCAACACATCGACTTGATCTGCACGCGGATTGAGCGCAGTGAGTGCGTCACGTAATGTTTGTAAAACTTCACCAGTAGCCAAGTCAATCTTGGTGATGAAGATGCGATCCGCCATGGCTATTTGTTTGATAGCTTCTGGTTGGCGTTGCATCAAGTCCAAACCGTGAAATGCATCGACCAAAGTGACTAAACCATCCAACCTAAAGTGGTGGTTGATCAGCGTGTCGCTGAGCAATGTTTGCACCACGGGTGCTGGGTCTGCCAAGCCCGTCGTCTCAATGATGACGCGGTCAAATTCAGGAATTTGCCCTGCCCTGCGCTGGTTGAACAACTCACGCAAACTGTCTTGTAAGTCTGTACGCACAGAACAGCAAATACAGCCATTGGCCAACAAAGACATGTTCTCGGTGACGTTAGCCACCAAGTCGTGGTCTATGCCAATTTCACCGACTTCGTTGATGATGACGGCTGCGCGGTTCATGCCAGGGTGGCGCAGCAAACGCGCGATTAGCGTGGTCTTGCCGCTTCCTAAAAACCCTGTGACCAGGCTGATCGGGATTTTTCCAGCCAACGCGTCACGAAAAGTCATGTGCGGTTAGACGTTCATTTCCAAGATATACAAGCCACCTGTGAAACGGTCCATGGTGTAGACGATGCGTCGCTCATCGACAAACACGTCGTTGAGTTGAATGGCGCCAGCAGGTGACAACTTGGGTGCACCTGGCACGAAGTAAGCCACCTCTTGCACTTGGTAAGGATC
>JBBAOY010000009.1:31254-49012 GCA_040401095.1 Limnohabitans sp. | reverse complement strand
GGTGGCGAGTGGTTCCAATGCGACACCACTTTGATATTGCCCTTGTCGGCGATATCCAACACAAATGCGCCGCCATCGATGTAACCCACATACGCGCGATCGGGACGATCAGGAAACACATTGGTGTTGTGTGCGCGAAAGCCTGTGTCGAATTTTTGGGTGAGACGCTCTGGTGGTGGCGCCTCATCGCCTTCGCGTGTACCGGGATACCACCAACGGCCCACTTCAACTGGCTTGGCAGGATTAGAGACATCCAAAATGCGATAGAACTGGTCATCCAATGGATTGCGCGGCTGAAAATCTCCAGAGCCCGAAGACATATGCAAATAGTGGCCATCGACAAACCACACCGCATGCACGCCTCTTGAATAAGGGCCCGAGCAATCAAAGTGAGAAATGAGCCGCGGTGTTTCTGGTTTGGAGATGTCGAATAAATCAACGCCAGCAGGTTTAAGGCCTACAGTTTGTGTCTGGTAGGCGACAGCCATGATGTCTCCGACGACATCAAGCGAGTTGGATCGCATCTTGGCGTGTGGCAATTCTGTTTGCACCACCATCTTGGGGTTTTTCGGATCCGTCACGTCCACACCTGTGAAGTTTTTAGGTGCTGATTCATGCGCCATCCACAAGATGCGTCGGCCGTCCGACGTCTGCTGCACCGACATGCCCTCACCCATTCCACCAAAGCCACCTAACTCATGGTGGGCTAACAATTTCATATTGTGTGAGAGCGTTTGGTCGCTGCGACCACCAGGCGTTGACAGGTTAAGCATGGGTATTTACCGTGTTGCAATTGATCGTTTGATAATACAAGATATGGCCTTGGGCACTCGTGCTTATCGAGTTTTAAATTGTTTGTATTTTTTATAGGACATCCATGGCCACAATTTTTTTATCAATTCGTCGCAGCCTTATCGCCACCTTGGCTTTAGGTCTTTTTACTGTGCACGGCATCTCTCAAGCTCAGGCAACTAAATTTCCAGACAAGCCCGTCAAACTTGTCGTGACCTACCCGCCTGGTGGTAGTTCAGATTTAATGGCCCGCATCATGGGTCAAAAAATGAGCGAGATTTGGGGTCAACCTGTCATCGTAGAAAGCAAGCCTGGTGCTGCTGGCTCCATCGGTATGGAATTTGCCGCGCGTCAACCCAATGATGGCTACACATTTGTCATCGGCAATCTCGGGCCAGCGGGTGTAAATCCATTACTGTCCAAACTGCCCTACAGCATGGACAAAGATTTCGCAGCAGTTGCTTTGACAGCAACCGGCGCCAACATCTTGGTGGTTCCTGCCAACTCTCCTTACAAAAATCTCAAAGACGTGATTGCGGATGCCAAGGCCAACCCTAACAAAGTGAGTTACGGCACCAGTGGTCCCGGCAGCATGTCGCACCTTGCGGGTGAACTTATTTCTCGCCAAGCGGGTGTGAAGATGGTTAGCGTGCCCTACAAAGGGGGCGGCCAAGCTGTGACCGATGTAATTTCTGGACAACTGCACATCATGGTGTCTGATGCGCTGCCTGTGAGCCAACACATCAAGTCTGGACGTTTGCGCGCGCTGGCCATCACCAGTGAAAAACGCTCCGTACTATTTCCAGATATCCCAACATTCACAGAAGCGGGACTAGAAGGCATCGTCGCGTTGAACTGGTGGGGTGTTTTCTTGCCTGCTGGAACTTCCCAAGCAGTCATAGACAACTACAACGCCACATTGGCCAAAATTGCTGTCAGTCCAGATTTGAAAGATCGCTTTGCTGGACTAGGCGTTGAACCACACGCCACATCACCGGCAGAATTCAAAGTATTTCTAGCTGCGGAGAAAGCCAAATATTCGAAGTTGATTGCTGACAACAATATAAAAGCAGAATAAATATTGCGCCTTTCTCTCACCGCCTTCGCCACTCTTCTTCTTATTGCCTTCTTGATGGGCGCTAACCATGTCGCAGCGCGTTTCGCGTTTGCGCATGGGGTAGATGTCACTACGGCTATTGCAGTGCGTAGCTCCATCACTGCCATGGTGGTGGGATTAATTTTGTGGCGTGCCAAGGTGGCCCTCACCTTATCGCCCAAGCATCCACGCGTCTTATTGGGTGTCGGTTTTTTAATTGCCATACAAAGCTACTGCCTGTATTCAGCCGTAGCTCGGTTGCCAGTTGCGCTGGCCTTGTTAGGCTTTAACACCTATCCCTTGTGGATCGCGCTATGGGCGCGCATGCTCTACAAACACCAACCTGAACCTGCCGTATTGCGCGTGATGCCCATCATGTTGATAGGACTGGCGCTTGCGCTGGATGTTCTAGGTGCCTCATCTGGATTAGGCGCGCAAGGTCAATGGGCAGTGATTGGTGAAGGTGTATTTTTTGCGTTAGCAGCAGCGGCTTTGTTTGGCATTGCCATGGTTGTGACACAACACGAAGCCGGTGACTTAGATGGCCGCTTGCGCACATTTAGCACCATGATGTGCGTGGCAATTTTGGCTTGGCTGATGATTGGTACTCAAACAGGACTTCACTTGCCTGATGCGCCAGAGGGCTGGTTGGGTTTGTGTATGTTGTCGCTTTTCTATGGCACAGGATTTACCATCATGTTCACCGTGTTGCCGCGTTTAGGCGTGGTGGGAAATTCCGCCATCATGAATGTTGAACCTGTTTTTGCTTTGGTGCTGGCCTGGGTGTTGTTAAACCAAGCGATTGCGCCCATACAAGTGGCGGGTGCATTGGTCGTTGTGTCGACAGTGATGTATTTGGGTTTACGTAAAAGATAAGGATAAACATATGGCCGAGCGGTTCGCACAAATTCAATATGAAAATCTTGCGCCTGAGGTGCAGCCTTTGGCAGACGATATTTTGAAAATTTCAAGTGCGGCATTGGGTGGGCCTTACAACGCATTACTGCGCAGCCCAGAGATGGCGCGCAGGTGTTTTGACCATCTTGATTATTTGCGCTTCAAAACTTCGGTCTCTAAACGCTTGAACGAACTTGCCATCCTGATCCAGGCCCGAATTGCTAATGCGCAATACGAATGGTGGGCACACGCTCCGATTGCACAACGCGCTGGCTTGTCTGCTGAAGTCATAGAACAACTTCGCCATTGCAACAAGCCCCAAGGCATGCAGGCAGATGAGGCTTTGGTTTATGACTATTGCGTGCAGTTGACGCTGAATCACCGCGTCTCTGACGCATTGTGGGAACGCGCGATCGCAGAAATGGGCGAGCAAGCGGTGGTCGATCTAACAGTTGTGTCGGGCACCTATGTGATGGTGAGCATGTTGCTCAATGCTACGCAAGTAGAAATTCCTAATGGCGGTACTGAGCCGCTTGAGGTGATGTCACCACTTGATATCCGTGCACGCTTATTGGCCTGATGTTTTCTCTACAAAACTAGGAGTGTTTATGACTACACGTCGAATTTTTTGTACAGCACTATTGCTGTGTGCTTCTTTTGCATCCGCACAAAACAACACGGTTCGCTTG
This sequence comes from Limnohabitans sp., assembly GCA_040401095.1. Classification (GTDB taxonomy): domain Bacteria; phylum Pseudomonadota; class Gammaproteobacteria; order Burkholderiales; family Burkholderiaceae_C; genus Limnohabitans. The sequence goes on along the minus strand of JBBAOY010000009.1, from coordinate 45,538 downwards.
GTTGTGCCATTTGCAACGGGTGGTCCCACAGATATCGCGGCGCGCGTCATAGCACCTTTGTTATCTGAAGCCATGGGTAAAACAGTGATCGTCGATAACCGTGTCGGCGCAACTGGCGCCATTGGGGCTGAGTTTGTGGCGCGTGCACCCGCTGACGGCAACACGATTTTGTTTGGCACCAGCAGCATCATGGGCGCTAACCCAGCGTTGGTTCAAAAACTTCCCTACGACCCGATCCGCGACTTCGCGGCTGTCAGCACCGTTGCCACCATTGAAAATATTTTGGTTGTGCACCCTTCTGTGCCTGTTGCTAATGTGCAAGAGTTCATTCGCTACGCCAAAGACAATCCTGGCAAATTGTTTTACGGCTCATCAGGCATAGGAAGCACTTACCACCTCGGTGCAGAGATGTTTGCCAATATGACTAAGACGCAACTTTCGCATGTGCCCTACAAAGGTCAAGGCCCCGCAGCGCAAGATTTATTGGCTGGCCATTTGCAGCTGATGTTTGACGCTTTTAATTCTGCAGTACCCAATATCAAAGCCGGCCGCGTCAAAGCATTGGGTATTGCTAGTAATAAGCGTCATCCTGAGTTGCCAGACTTGCCAACGATTGGCGAGCAAGGTGTGCCAGGCTATGTGACCACCATTTGGATAGCATTCTTCTTGCCCGCCAAAACACCAGCCGCCATCGTTGACAAAATGAACCAAGACCTACGCGCTATATTGCAACGACCAGACGTCAAAGAACGATTTACCAAGCTTGGTATGCAAGCCGGCCCCTCAAGTAGCAACGACTTAGACACGCTTCTCAAACAAGAACTTGCTTTATGGACAAAAGTTGTCAAAGAAGGAAGCATCAAGGCTGAATGATAAAAAATCTGCATCTTGTCGTATGCTTTTGATATGTACTCTAAATTCATGAACCGACAATTTAATGCAGTCTGTATTTTTTTAGCACTTGCAATGGCTGCACAAGTACACGCTGAGCCGCCAACAGTAGGCGTTGGTCTTTCTAAATACGCCTACCGCGAACCCTCTCTCGGTGTTGCGCACGATGGTTGGCTTGGCATCGCAAATGCCAAGTGGGCACCAGATAACCTACGCATCAAAAATTGGCCACTGACCCTTTCAGGACAAGCCACCTTTGGTTATGCCGACTACACAGGTTCCGGCACCATGGCTAATCAACCTACTAGCATTTACCAATTACAAATAGAGAGCCCGCATACTGAATGGGTCAAGGGCTACCAAATTAGCCCTGGCATTGGCTATCGCTATTTGTATAACGATGCGCGCGGCACCACCAGCACCAACTATGGTGGCTATCGACGCACGAGTGAATACTTATTTGCCAGCCTAGGCGCTGAGCGGCCATTTGGCGAAAACTGGCGTGTGACGGCACAAGGCTACTATTTATTGAGTGGCAGACAAACCTCCAATTTATTTGACGTAGGAGGCAACTATGCGTCGCAAGGACCTCTACAAAATACACAACGCCATGGCTTTGGTTGGAAGGCAGGTATTTGTAAAACTTACCAAGCCTTGGACTTTTGCTCTAGCTATGAATATTGGCAAATTGGTGCGTCGGACAATTATTCTTTTGTGTCCAACGGCAGCAAATACACCATTTATGAACCGACCAACAATACCAAGTCTTTTCAGTTCACAGTCAATTACAAGTTACACGAGTAATAAACACTGCTGTTGGAATACATCACAAACTCAAAAATTAAATCTTGCTGAGTCTTGTTAAATTTTCTTAAACCGAAGCCTTAAAAACAGCAAGCCACTGGCTGTAATGACCACGGGTGTTAGCGAACCCCAGTTCAACCAAGTCCAACCCTGTGTCGTCACTAAAGCGCCCGATGCAAATGAGGTGAAAGCCATGGTGCTAAACACACAAAAATTAATCGCTGCTTGGGCTTTGTCTTTCTCTGGTGGCGTATAGGCCTGCATAGACAGCGTAGTACTGCCAGTAAACAAGAAATTCCAACCTACGCCCAAAAAGAATAAGGCTATCAAAAACTGGTGGATATCCTCGCCAGACAAAGCAATGCCAATACATGCGATATTGAGCAATACCCCAACGCCCATGATGGTCAGCACACCAAAGCGCTTGATCAAATGCCCAGTCACAAAACCTGGCGCAAACATACCGATCACGTGCCATTGCAACACCCAAGCCGTGTCTTCAAATGACAAGCCGCACACTTGCATAGCCAATGGTGTGGCAGCCATCAATAAGTTCATCACGCCATAGCCCAAAGCTGCAGAGATCGTCGCGACCAAAAACACGGGTTGGCGCATGATTTCTTTCAATGGGCGCCCCGTGTTGTCACTGGCTTTTTTCACCACAACAGGTGGAAACTCAATGTAAGACATGACCGCCATCGACAACACTGCGATGCCCGCCAATGCCACATAAGCACCTGCAAACGGAAACTCCAACCAGTTTTTGGTATGCATCGCCAAATTGGGGCCAATGATGGCGCCCATCAAACCACCCGCCATCACCAACGAGACTGCTTTTTCTCGGTAATCTGGCGCGCAAAGTTCAGCGGCTGCAAACCGGTACAACTGGCCATTGGCGCTGTAATAACCAGCTACCACGGTTGCCAACACCAACAAAAGAAAAGAGCTATGCAATACGGCCCAAGCGCCAATCCCTGCGGATATCAGCGCAACAAGCAGTCCTAATAAGAAAGAACCTTTACGACCAAATTGCTGTTGCGACTTGGCTACGAGGCCCGTACTAAGTGCGCCACCCACCACATAACCCATGACCGGCAAAGTTGCCATCCAAGGAACAGGCGCCAAACTCAAGCCCACTAGCCCATTGATTGCAATAAAAGTAACGTTGTTGGTTAAAAATAGACCTTGCGCAATACTCAAAAGCAATAAATTTTTATTCATACTCACAGCTTAACTGATTGACCGTGTGAAAATTATCTGCATACTGTGGTTTATTCTTTGTTCAACTTCCAACTTCTAGCATGACAAACAACCTCTACCAAGACACTCTCGGATTACTCAATGCATCCGAGAGCGATACGCACCTCCCCAGCCGTCGACTAGCCATACAAACCGCTTTAGGCATTGGCTACTGCGCAGCAGCCATGCCCTTGATGGCGCAAACCGCCATCAAAACATCCAAAGATGGTCTAGTGACTGGAGAAGTCACGATAGATGTGCAAGGTTTCAAAATGCCGGCATATCGTGCAGCGCCCAAAGGTAAAACCAACTTGCCTGTGGTGTTGGTCATTTCAGAAATATTTGGTGTGCATGAATACATTGCCGATGTGGCCTGCCGATTTGCAAGAGAAGGCTATTTAGCCATCGCACCTGAGTTGTTCATCCGCCAAGGTGACCCCAGCAGTTATGGAGAAATGGCAAGGCTTCAAGCAGAAGTTATCTCAAAAGTGCCCGATGCACAGGTGATGAACGACTTAGACGCTTGTTTGGTGTGGGCCGACGCACATGGGGGCAATTCCAACCGTTTGGCAATCAATGGTTTTTGTTGGGGCGGACGTATTTCATGGCTCTACGCCATGCACCAACCCAAACTCAAAGCCGCAGTGGCTTGGTATGGGCGCTTAGAAGGTCAAAAATCTGCTGTGATACCTCAGCATCCGCTGGACCTTGCGGCCAACCTCAAAGCACCCGTATTAGGTTTGTATGGTGCGGCCGATACCGGCATTCCATTGGCATCTGTAGATCGCATGAAATCTACACTCACGCAACTTGCTGCGCAAGGCAATGCGGCCGCCAAAGACAGTAACTTTGTGGTCTACCCCGACGCTCCCCATGCCTTCCATGCCGACTACCGTCCTAGTTACCAAGAAGGTGCGGCGCAAGATGGATGGAAGCGCGCCTTGGCATGGTTTAAAAAATACGCCTAAAAAAACATACGTTCTAAAAATTTCTCACTGGAGCTCCCAATGTCGCTAACCCTAGCCTTTTCTCGAAAAATTCTCTCTCTGGTCTGCTTATCAGCACTTGTAGGAGCATTTCCCGCATGGGCTGGAAAAACTCTAGATGCAGTCAAACAACGCGACCAATTGGTGTGCGGTGTCAACACAGGGCTCGCCGGATTTAGCGCAGCAGACAGTCAAGGCAAATGGACTGGCCTCGATGTCGATATGTGTCGCGCTGTCGCAGCCGCTGTTTTAGGAAGCGCAGACAAAGTACGCTATGTGCCACTCTCCGCACAACAACGCTTTACGGCTTTGCAGTCTGGCGAGGTGGATGTGTTGTCTCGTAACACCACGTTCACCCTGACGCGTGATGCTTCGTTAGGGCTGCATCAAACTGCAGTGACGTATTACGACGGTCAAGGTTTTATGGTGTCAGCCAAGGCAAATATCAAAAGCGCTAAGCAACTTAAAGGCGCAACAGTTTGCGTGCAAGCGGGCACCACAACAGAAAAGAATTTGACCGACTTTTCACGTGCCAACAAACTCGATATCAAACCTGTAGTGTTCGAAAAATTTGATGCAGCGAATGCCGCTTATTTCTCGGGCCGCTGTAAGGCCTACACCACGGATGCCTCTGGGTTAGCGTCTATTCGCACCAAAGAGGCCAAGAACCCGAAAGACCATGTCATCTTGCCAGAGCTCATTTCTAAAGAGCCGCTAGGCCCCATGGTGCGACGCGGTGATGACGAATGGTTGGCGATTGTCAAATGGACGGTCTATGGATTGATTGAGGCGGAAGAGTACGGCATCACTTCAGAGACAGCAAATAGCCTAAAGAATGACAGCACCGATCCCGTAGTTTTGCGCTTACTGGGTAAGTCTGAAGATACGGGCAAGTTATTGGGCTTAGACCGCGAATGGTTAGCGCGCGCCTTACTGGCAGTGGGCAACTATGGCGAAATATTTGACAAGCACCTTGGTGAGAAAACTCCGCTCGGCCTTAAACGGGGATTGAATGCGCAATGGAACAAAGGCGGATTGCAATACGCCATTCCAATTCGCTAAATTCTTCTTTTCTCCCAAAATCTGCATATGTTGAATTGGCGCAGTCAACGCGTCCGCGCTTGGTGCTACCAAATTGCATTGATTGGCGTGTTGATTGTCCTAGTCGGTTGGTTGTTACACAACACCCTAGGCAATATGCGCATGCGTGGCATCCAGAGTGGCTTTGACTTTTTGCTCGATCCTGCAGGGTTTGATATTGGTGAAAGCATGTTTACTTTCACCTCCACGCAAACCTATGGTGCAGCGTTCTTAGTAGGTCTCTTCAACACCTTGCGCGTGTCTTGCATAGCGATAGTGATTTGCACGTTGTGGGGCACTGTGCTGGGTATTGGCAGACTTTCGGGCAATGCCCTTGCACGGGGGCTGTGCTACATCTACACCGAATTATTTCGCAACATTCCGCTTTTGCTGCAATTGCTCATGTGGTACGTAGTGCTGGTCGAGTTGATGCCAGATACAGAGACGCCATTGCACTTTCGCGACTGGGTATTGCTGAGCAAAGAAGGCCTTGCATTGCCGTGGCTCATGTCTGAAGGCTTGACCTTGACGCCAGAATTTTTAGCTCTAACTTGGGGGCTTACGCTCTACACCTCTGCTTTTGTAGCCGAGGTCATTCGTTCTGGCATTCAGTCTGTGCCTTTGGGTCAAGTGGAAGCGGCGCTGAGTATTGGTTTGTCGCCTTGGCAAAGATTACGGTTGGTGGTGTTGCCCCAAGCTTTGCGCTTGATCGTGCCACCCTTGACCAACCAATATTTAAATGCGATCAAAAATTCATCTCTTGCGGTTGCCATTGGATATCCAGATTTGGTCAGCATTTCAAATACCACTTTGAACCAAACTGGACGCGCCGTGGAATGCATCGCCATCGTCATGGCGGTGTATCTGACGTTGTCATTGCTTACTGCTAGCGGCATGAATTATTTCAATCGCCGTGCAGCATTGAAAGAACGGTGATGCAACACCACGCAAGCACTTTGCTACCGGCTAGACAAGCACCTGTGCACAGCGTCAGTGTTGGCCAGTGGGCCAAGCACAACTTGTGGGGCACGCCCGCTAGTGCAGTGACCACAGCGCTACTTGTTCTTATCTTGCTGTGGTCAATTCCATCCCTATTGGAGTGGTCGGTATTGAATGCGGTTTTTTCAGCAGATGCCGACCAATGCCAAGCAGCACGTGATATCGGCGCCTGTTGGGGCGTGGTGACAGAGAAATACCGATTGATATTGTTTGGGCGCTATCCCTTTGATGCGCAGTGGCGACCGTTGCTAGCGACGATTTTTCTCACATCCCTTTTGGTGATGAGTTGCAGCCCTGCATTTTGGAATCGCTACTTAGCAGTTGTTTGGCTATTGGTATGGCTACTCTTCTTTGCTTTGATGGGCGGCGGCAAATGGTTTGGCATTCCCACGGGGCTTGTTTACGTGCCTACTGACCAATGGGGCGGCTTGCCCTTGACGATGATGCTGGCCACTTTATCCATCACGCTTGCGTTTCCTTTGGCCATCCTAGTAGCGCTTGGGCGTCAAAGTACGATGCCCGCCATTCGCAGCGCGTGCATTGTTTATGTAGAACTGGTGCGTGGCGTACCTTTGATCTCTGTACTTTTCATGGCTAGTTTTATGCTCCCTTTGTTATTGCCTACAGGCACATCACCTGACGTGTTAATCCGCGTGCTCATAGGCATCACTTTGTTTTCTGCCGCTTACACCGCTGAAATTGTGCGCGGGGGTTTACAAGCCATTCCACGTGGACAAATAGAAGCGGCTTACACCCTGGGTTTGAGTTATTGGCAAACACAACGACAGGTCGTGTTGCCGCAAGCTTTAGCGCATGTAGTGCCTAGTTTGATGAACAACTTCATCGCGATTTTCAAAGACACTTCTTTGGTGACTATTGTGAGTTTGTATGAGTTGTCTGGCGCACTTGGATTGGCCGTCAGTGGCGACCCCAACTGGCGCCCCTTCAAAATAGAAGCCTATCTCTTCATTACCCTGATTTATTTCTGTATTTGCTTTGCGATGTCGCGCTATAGCTTGTGGGTAGAGCGTCAGGTCTTGCACCGCTGATATATGAAGGAACTGTTGTGACCTCTCCACTTATCGAATTTGAAAACGTCAACAAATGGTTTGGTGCGTTTCACGCTTTGCGTGATATCAATCTTCAAGTGCACCGTGGCGAACGCATTGTTATTTGCGGCCCCTCTGGTTCGGGTAAATCGACCTTGCTGCGTTGTATCAACCGTCTTGAAGAACACCAAGAAGGCAAACTCACTGTGATGGGTATTGAGGTAACAGATGATCTCAAAGCTATCGAGCGCATACGTCGCCAAGTCGGCATGGTGTTTCAACAGTTCAACCTGTTTCCTCATTTGAGTGTGCTGGATAACCTGACGCTTGCGCCAATCTGGGTAGAAAAGATCAATCCTGAGCAAGCGAAAGAACGCGCGATGCAACAGCTCGAACGCGTCCATATCGCCGAGCAAGCGCATAAATTTCCTTTACAACTCTCAGGCGGTCAACAGCAGAGGGTGGCGATTGCACGTGCTTTATGTCTCACGCCGCAGATTTTGTTATTTGATGAGCCCACCTCCGCGCTAGACCCTGAGATGGTGCAAGAAGTTCTAGACGTGATGACAAGTTTGGCCCAACAAGGCGTCACCATGTTGTGCGTCACGCATGAAATGGGCTTTGCGCGCGCCGTAGCCGATCGCGTGATTTTTATGGATGAAGGACAAATCATTGAAGAAGCGCCGCCCAAGGCCTTTTTTGAAAATGCAAAGCACACGCGTACCCAAGCCTTTCTTGAACGTCTGGTGTTTTAGCCGGATTTGCTGCAAGCCTCCAACAGAACTCGTTAAGACTAGGCCGACATAGGGCTTACGATAAATCAGCAGATGTATTTTTCATACATAATAATTTTTTTGGTAATGCAAACCCGTTTACTCAGGAGCTATGCACATGAATCTATTCAACCGATTTTCATTAAGCACTTTTGCACTTCTTATTGGTAGTGTCTCAACTAGTTACGCACAACAAGATGCAACTGCACTTCACCAACGCGCAAATGCTGCGATGTGTTCGAATTGCCACGGCACCGAAGGCAAAACCGTCGATGGCTCGGCAGTACCGTCGATTAATGGCATGCCTAAAGACTACATGGTCTTACAGATGAAGGCATTCAAAGATGGTACGCGCCCTGCGACGGTGATGCACCAACTCACCAAAGGCTTAACCGATGCGCAAATTGAAAGCATCGCCAGCTATTACGCCAGCAACAAACGTTAAAAATTAAAAATCAAGCAGGAGACACGTATGAAACGTCGTAATTTTGTTCAAGCTTCTTTGGCGCTCGGCTCCATGGGTTCACTAGCCAGTATGGTGGCTTGCTCCACGACAGGTCGCATTCCAGAAAAAGCCCGTGTGGTGGTGGTAGGTGGCGGCTATGGTGGCGCAACAGCTGCCAAATATGTGCGTATGTTGTCGAACTACCAAATCGATGTAGTGCTGATTGAGCCAGACTCAGCCTTTGTGTCTTGCCCCATGTCTAATTTGGTGATTGGTGGCAGCAAGACCATGGCAGACATCACAACGCCTTATGACAACTTGTCTGGCAAGCATGGGGTGAATGTGGTGCGTGACTATGTCAGCAGCATTGACGCCACTAAAAAGACAGTAACTCTAGCCAGTGGCCCCAGCATCCGCTACGACAAGCTGGTACTTTCTCCTGGTGTCGAACTCATGTTCAATTCCATTGAAGGACTTAAACAAGCCAATGCCTCTGGACAAATTTTGCAAGCTTGGAAAGCCGGAGAAGAAACATCTAACCTTCGCAAACAACTTGTAGATATGCCAGACGGTGGCGTGTTTGCTATCAGCATTCCTGAAGCTCCGTACCGTTGCCCTCCTGGGCCCTATGAGCGCGCAAGCCAAGTCGCGCATTACTTCAAGCAAAACAAACCCAAATCTAAAGTGCTGATCTTGGATGCGAACCAAGACGTGACTTCTAAGGGGCCGCTGTTCAAGAAGTTTTGGGCAGACAACTACAAAGGCATTTTGGAATACATCCCGCAACACAATGTGACCGCGGTTGACGCCAAGACCAGCACCTTGAAATTCGAAATTCAAAACGATATCAAAGCCAATGTGCTCAACGTGCTGCCTGCTATGCGCGCAGGAAGCATTGCGGTGCAATCTGGCTTGGCCAATGCCAACGCGCGTTGGTGCGGTGTGAATTACCAAACATTTGAATCCACGCAAGCTAAAGATGTGCACATCATTGGCGACTCCATCATGCCGGCACCCGCCATGCCTAAATCTGGTCATATGGCCAACTCACACGGCAAGGTAGTGGCTGCAGCGATCGTGGCGCAACTCTCTGATATAGCGGTGAATCCTGAACCGTTCTTAACCAATACTTGTTATAGCTTTGTCAATGACAAATATGTTGTGCACGTTGCCTCGGTGCACCAATATGACAGCAAAGATAAAACCTATAAAACGGTTCCTGGTTCTGGAGGACTGTCTGCAGCACCAAGCGAGTTAGAGGCTATATATGCATGGAACTGGGCGCAAAATATTTGGAACGACACCCTGAGCTAAAAGCTGTTAATTGGTAATTAGCAGCCGGCAGCTGGCTGCAAGCAATTAATTTTGCATCTCTTAACCTGTCAGACTTCAAAATTTAAATATGCCTTAACCAGCATATAGCCTGACACGCAAAACAAAAGCAAGGCAAAGCCGCGTTGTACTTGCCAAGCTTGCAGTTTGCGTGAAACGCGGCGGCCAATCAGCATGCCGCTGATCATGGCGCCTACAAAACTAGTGGTTTCAACAACCGGTAACTCGGCGCCTGCCAGTAATGCGTTGACAACGCCACCGCTTCCCACCAAAGTGATGACGAACAGTGACGTTGCCACAATACCTGGCAATGCCAAATGGGTGAAACGTCGCATCAAAGGCACGATTAAAAAACCACCGCCCACCCCTAGCAAGCCTGTCATCATTCCTGTCAACATCCCAATGGCTGCCAAAACCAATGCAGCCACAGGCGTCCATATGAATTTTCCAGTTTCGTCGCTAATAAAAGCTAAGCGCAAGGCGTCTTCTTCGAGATTGATATTCGTTTGTTTTGATTGTTTATAAAAGCGCCATGACACCACCAGCATCAGTAAGGCAAAGCCACCCATCAGCAAATATTGCGGCAATAGATGCGCCCAATATTGCCCTAACCGCGTCACTGGAATTCCGCAAATCGCCATCAGTATGGCGGCCTTGTAACGAACTAATCTATGTTTGAATCCATCGATAGCACCGACTGCCGCGCCCGCAGCCACAGCAATGAGCGCCACAGGTGCGGACTGCTGCATAGTCCAGTGCATGCCTGCAACCAATACAGGCACAGCCAAAATGCCACCACCCGCGCCAGTCAATCCCATGATGGCGCCTATAAAAATTCCCAGAATAAGAACAAGGGTCACGCCACTTCCCTTAATGGGTTGCCATGCCAGTCGCATGCGCTCAACACAGGCAAATGAATAACTTTGCGTGGAGTTGTATTACAGAGAGATGGCAGAGATGTCATAGCCAGCGTTGGCCGCTGTTTGCACAATGGAAGCCCTGTCCATAGTTTTGGCATTTGAGAGGGCCCACAGTGTGGTGCAACGCATGCCCGAGCGGCAGTAAGCCAAAACAGGCTTAGGTAATTCTTCCAACATCTTGCCAAACTCTTGGCCTAACTCAGGCGTTACCGCGCCAGACACTGCTGGCAAATAACGAATCGGTAAATTGGCTTTGCTCGCTGCTTCTTCGATCTCTTTGTATGCGGGTTGTCCTGGCACTTCGCCATCGGGGCGATTACAAATGATGGATTGAAACCCCCCTTTTGAAATAGCAGCAATATCTTTTTTGGTGATTTGGTCTGCTACCGATAGTAGATCGTTTATTTTTTTAATCTTCACGCTTTGCTCCTTGCGAATTGGTGGATGCTATCTGCCTACTTTAATTTACTTTGGTTGGGACATTCTGCGACTGAACATTTCAAACAATTGCATACCCGCCACCATGAACAGCACAAATACAGCCCCTTTGAATTGGCCTGATGCCATCGACACAAGCCCAGGCCCAGGACAAAACCCCGCTAAGCCCCAACCTGCACCGAACAAAACAGCACCTATCACCAAGGGCTTATCGATTTGATTGCTTTTAGGCAAATGCAAGGCGCCACCTAAAAAATTAGCAGTTCTTTTTTTGGCAAATGCAAATGCAAAAAATCCAACTGCAATAGCGCCCGCCATTACCAATGCAAGGGAAGGGTCCCATGCACCAAAAATATCTAAAAACCCAATGACCTTTCCTGGATCGGTCATGCCGGAGAGTAGGAGTCCTAAGCCAAATAACAGGCCGACTAAAAATTCACTGATTCTGTGTTGCATAACAATTCTTTTAAAACGCGTGACGCATCACGTAGACCACAAAAAAACCCAAGCCCATAAATGTCAGCGTAGAGACCAAAGAGCGTGGCGAAAGTCGTGAGAGCCCGCAAACACCATGACCGCTGGTACAGCCAGATCCGTAGCGCGTGCCGAAACCTACTAACAAACCAGCAATGGCAATTGCTATGTAGCCCGCCTCAATGCGAGGCACCTCTAGATAGCCAACAGGCAATATCAGGCTGCTCACAAAAGGTGATGCGGCAATTCCCAGCAGAAAAGCAATACGCCATCCGATATCACCCAACCGAGGTGCCAACAAGCCGCCCAAAATTCCGCTGATTCCTAAGATTCGGCCATTGACCAATATAAAAGCAGCAGAGGCGAGCCCCAACAAAATTCCGCCACCCAGAGATAACCAAGGTGTGAAGTGGATCCAGTCAATCGTCATAGTTGCCTTTATGTTTTGCAATATTGTTCGTACAAAGTCCCAATGACAGCCAAGGCCTTGGGACTTTTTACTTGGTAATAAATGCTCTTTCCTTCGCGTCGTGTTTCGACGAGTTCTTCATCGCGCAAGACAGTGAGTTGCTGTGACAGTGTGGGTTGGCCGATTCCAAGCATCTCTTCAATCTCACCCACCCGCAACTCTCCTTTAGACAGTTGGCAAAGAATCATCAAACGGTCTGGGTTGGAAAGCACCTTCATTAACTTGCACGCCTGCTCTGCTGCACTGTGCATTTGCTCTAGTTCTAGGGATACTGCACTCATATAAGCCCTTAATGAATTAATTTTTTCATATTCTATTGACTTTTAATATATCCGTCAATAAACTATTGAAAACTTAATTAAAAACCCTGTAATGACCACCTCTAGCCTAAAACCCATCGTCCACGGCATATTTGACAAAGCCACTTGGACCATCACCTACATCATCCACCAGGGAAAAGGCACAGCCTGCGCCGTCATTGACTCTGTGCTGGACTACGACCCCAAATCGGGCAGAACCACCACGACATCAGCCGAAAAAGTAGTGGATTACGTCAAAGAGCACCAACTTAAAGTGGAGTGGATTCTCGAAACGCACGCCCATGCCGACCATGTTAGTGCGGCCCCTTATCTGAAGCAACATTTAGGCGGAAAGATAGCGATTGGCGACCACATCACACAAGTACAGAAGGTCTTCAAAGGCATCTTCAACTTGGAGACAGAGTTCAAACAAGACGGCTCGCAATTCGACCAGCTACTTGCTAGCGATGAAGAATTCAAAGTTGGCGCATTGGTTGGAAAAGTTTTATTTGTTCCAGGCCATACACCCGCCTGCGTGGCTTACCTATTTGGCGATGCCGTCTTTGTGGGTGACACCATGTTCATGCCTGATGTGGGAACCGCACGTTGCGACTTCCCAGGCGGAGATGCGCGCACCTTGTATGCATCCACACGCAGAATTTTGAGCTTGCCTGCTGATACGCGACTCTTTATGTGCCATGACTATCCGCCAACGCAGCGTCCAATTGCTTTTGAAACCACCGTCGCAGAACAACGCGCAAAAAATATCCACGTGCATGACGGCATCACAGAGGCTCAGTTTGTGGAGATGCGCACCAAGCGTGATGCGACTCTAGAAATGCCAGTCCTCATCTTGCCTGCTGTACAAATCAACATTCGTGCGGGGGAATTGCCGCCAAAAGAGGCCAACGGAGTCTCTTACGTCAAGATTCCATTGAATGCGCTTTGATTTTTAGCGTTATGGATAAGGTTAGCTAGCCCATCCCGGATTAGGCAATACACCCTCTAACTTAGGCGTATTGGGTTTACGAGAACCCACTTTGCCGCCACTCGCTTTGAGCCACTGCTCTGCAATTTCCCAAACAGGCTTGAGGCTCTGGCTCTTAGCCTCTTCTGCTACGGGCGCCCATCCCGCTACTTTGTATTTTTTATTGGCATCGATCAGTTTGCCTTTTAAGCGCATATCACCAATACGGTTACCCATTTTTTCGTTTGGCCTACACACATACTCCAAGCCTCCCACACGCACCATATCGCCACCTTGTTGGTAGTAGGGGTCTGGGTTGAACAAGTTGTCGCACACGTCTTCCAGAATGGTTTTGATGGTTTCACCCGCCATCTCGCTGACGGTCGCGTATGAATAGGTGGTCGCTGTCATGTCCATTAACCATTCACGTGTAATGGCTTGACCGGGTAACAAAGAAGTGCCCCAACGAAAACCTGGTGAGAATGCCAAATCAGCACCTTGCACATCCATCAAGGCATCTAACAACAACTGGTCACCTGTGCCATTGAAGTTGCCACGGCGATAGAGTGTGCCTTCTGTGACTGCAAGCTTTTCATTCAACTTGGCCTCGTAAGGCGCACGCACCTTGGTGATCAAAGCTTGCATCTCACTATCAGCAGGAAGCATATTGGCGAAGATAGGCAAAAGCTTGTAGCGGTAGTCGGTGATGCGCTTGTTCTTCACTTCAAAATCTAAAACGCCTAAGAACTTTCCGTTGGAACCAGCGTTGGTCACAATGGTTTTGCCCGCCTTGTTGCTAACCAAAGTAGCGACGGGCATTCCGTCATGGGTATGCCCACCCAGGATGGCATCGATGCCACTGACACGACTAGCCATCTTCAAGTCGACATCCGCGCCGTTATGCGAGAGAAGCACAACCACCTGCGCACCTTTTGCGCGCACTTCGTCGACCATTTTTTGCATGTTTTCATCTTGGATGCCGAATGCCCAGTCTGCGACCATATAGCGTGGATTAGCGATCGGTGTGTAGGGAAAGGCTTGTCCGATGATGGCGCAAGGAACTCCGTTCATTTCACGCATTACGTAGGGCTTGAATACTTGGTCGCCAAAGTCTTGGGT
>JBBAOY010000009.1:0-31154 GCA_040401095.1 Limnohabitans sp. | reverse complement strand
CGCTTTACCAAAGTTGCCAAATGTGCAAAGCCACCCACTTTTCCAAAACGACGCGCAGCAGTTTCAAAGTTGAGACAACTCATGCCATACGCTTGTGCGCTGCCAGGTCGAATGCCTGCGGTCTTTAACAAATGCTCGCCCACCAAATGGGGCAAGTTGCCTTTCATATTGCCAATGCCTAAGTTGACGCTGGGTTCACGAAAGTAAATGGGCTTTAGCTGGGCATGGCAGTCGGTCATGTGCAAAAAAGAGACTTGCCCGAATTTGGGAATGTTGTAGAGACCATTGGCTGCCGTAGCCGCATCGGTCTGGGCATACGCGTGCATGTTGAGGCCAGCCACACTACCAGCACCAATAACTTGCATGAATTCGCGCTTGGTTAAATCCATATCAGCACCTACTTATTTAATGGCTATAAAAAAGCCGCAACAAAAAAAGTGTTGCGGCTTAGGGTTAGATTATTTATTAACAGGTGAAGCAGGGTCGAGGAGTAATGCCATCACATGTTTGATCTGCATTTCAGTCAGTACGCCCTTGTGTCCAAACCTTGGCATGCTGGAGCATGCGTTGTAGGCACGTGGATTATTGATCTTGACCCATGTGTATTCAACGATAGGCTTTGACTCTGGGCTAGATGGGTTGACTACGCCGCGCATCTTGCCGTAGTTGTAGAGGCTCGGACCGAGTGTGCCGTAAGACAACTCTTCTTTGCTGATTTGGTGGCAGTTGTAGCAATTGCCACCATTGGCCGCATCTGCCTTGTCCGTCCAAGTTTTACCGGAACCGCTTTGGGCAATTTTTTCGCCTTCTTTGAAGTCACCTAAAAATTTTCCATCAGCAGGCATTTTGATAGTTTGCATATTGCGCGCTTCAATCGCAGTCGCTAGCTTTTCATCGATAGTTGTGCCAGATTGGTCAGCTTGTGCGCATAAAAGATTGTCTTCATCAGGATTGACACGATCGAGTTGTGCTTGTCCTTCAGCCCTGAATGAGCGGGCAACGACGTCTTTCGTCAATTTATCCAAATCCGCACTAGAAGGCAGTGGTGTTGTGCAGGCCGTTAAAACAGTTACTGCTAAAGCGGCAAAAGAGAGGAGATATTTGCTTTGCATATTTTGCTTTCTTAGCGCTTGATTGCAGGCGCAACAGTTTCGCCGCCTTTGCCATTCACGCCCATGTAGACGCCCAATGCAATCGTCACATCACTGCCAAACATTGGATAAGGAAAACGTTGTTGTCTGTAGCAATCATTCAAACGCAGCTGCGCGCCCCACATTTGTCCGTTCGATACACGGTATGCAGGCCAAGCGCCAAAACCGTTTCCAGCGCCAGGATTTTTGGTGAGATTGGGTAAGTCTTGTAGGCGAATACGTCTGTCATCTTGCGCGTGGCATGTAGCGCAAGCAAAGTCGTGCGAGCCGCCACGCATAAAGAAGATGCGCTTGCCAACTTCGTACATCTTGCGTTCTTCTATATGGCTTTGCGATAAGTTGAATTTCATGCCTTTGGATTCGGCCGCAACCCATGTCGCCAATGCCGTGACATTATTTTGTTCATCTTTGCCAAATGGTGTTTTAGCAATTTCGTCTGCGTTGAAACCTTGCAGCTCTTGCATACAAGTGACCAAGCGCGACTCGAGGTCTTGCACGCGGCCTGTATCTGCAAAATAACGCGGTAATTCGACCCATGCACCTTTGACGACCCCAGGGCCTTTGCCAAGATCACATTTTTCTAATGTGGCATTTTTAGGTCCGCGTTTTTGCACCCAAAGACCTTCGCCTTTAGCTTCGAACAAATCGGCTGGATTACCGTCTTGCAACATCTGACGGTATTCAGCAATACTGTCTGACGATGATTTTTGAGCCAAGGCAAAGGCTGACAAGCCGATGAGCCCTAAAGCAATCACTATTTTTTTCATGCGTGTCTCCACAACTTTTAGAAACTTTTAAGAAACAGTTGCCTCATCTGTGCGGGTGTCGCCTTTGTTGTCTTTCCAGATAATGCCAACTTTGTCGCCAGCTTTGGCACCTTTGATGGTGAATTGCAAGAAAGGGTTCTTGGAGACTGCAGGCCCCCACTCAGCGGTCAAAACTGTTTTGCCATTGAGCGTTGCGGTGACGTCTTGGATATGCCAAGCTGGAATGATTTTTCCGGTTCCGTCTTTGCGTTGTCCGGATTCCATTTCGTGGCTCATCAGTACACGAACGGTAGCTTTGTCGCCAGCTGCTTGGGCGCGAATGCGCATTGGATCTGCCATGGTGTGACTCCTAAATAAATGGAAAGGTGATTAGCCGCCGCAGCCGCCGAGTGTTACTTTGACTTCTTTTTTAGCAAAGAAGGCTTTGCCATCGTTGGTAATGGCTACTGCGTAAACATCAGAAGATTGACCCATCTTCGAGCGTGTAGCGAAGTTCACTTCTACATCGGGACTGACGTTAAACATGGCCACTAAAGCCGAAGGATTTTTTTCAACCAGCAGTAAAACGCGTTTGACATTAGGCAATGAGGTGCTCGCTCCGAAAGGCACTACCGCTCCGTTTTCAGCAATGTCTGGACCGGTGATGGTCACATCCTTGCTTTCAACGGGAATAGCACCGCCCATGGATTTGATGGCTTCGTTAATGGTCTTGGCTTCAAATGCAGCTTTTTCAAATGCTTGCACATATTGTGGAAACAGGCCTGTAGCAGCCAACAGGCTAGCAACAGCAGCGCTGTGCTTGAGGGTCTCGCGACGAGTTTGCATGGAAGTGCTCCTATAAATTATTTGAAGGTTATTTTGCCCCACCAGCGGACAGCCAGCCCGCGATGGTTTTGATGTCTGCATCTGGTGCGTTTTGTGCTGGCATGGGTATGGATCCCCAAACACCTGCTCCACCAGATTTTATTTTTCCAGCCAAGTAGTCTACTTTGCCTGGATATTTTTTAGCCATGTCGTTAAAACTCGGCCCCACAATCTTGCGGTCTTGGGCGTGACAGGCTGTGCAGTTATGTTTGGATAGCAATGCGATGGCTGGATCGAGAACTTTTGCAGTAGGTTTTGCAACAGTAGCGTCAGAATTTGTTGCAACTGCAGAAACACCAAGCTTGCTTTCAGCATGCAAGGTATCTGCGCCTTTTTGCTGACCAACCAAGCGATTTTGATCTGCCAGATTACCGTGCGCATTGCGGGCGTAATCTGGCAACATCGATGCAACCTTTATCTCTGGAACGCAATCTTTCATGCAAGCCACGTTAGCGGTATCGGGTTTGCTTGCGTAATTAGATTCTTTGCCCGCCCACAAATTGTGTTGTGTCGACATGCCATTGCGATTGGGCATGCGCTTTTGCACCTCAGCCATGTTTTTATCGGACAAGACGTAGTCATCAGGCACCACATTGGCGAGGCTCAGCATATAGGCGAGCACAGCGTACACCTCATCAGGCTTTAAAGACTTTGGTGTAGTCCAAGGCATGGCTCGGTTGATGTAATCCCACAAGGTTGAGACGGTCGCTACTTTCATGATGGTGGTACGACCAGGGAAATCGCGACGGGTCAAATTCGCAACACGGCCGGTTTTAATGTCTTCATTGGTTGTGCCACCTATCAAGGGGCTAAACACTTCATTGGATTCGCCAAACACACCATGGCACTGCGCGCATTTGGCTTCCCAAATATCTTGACCTTGTGCCACTGAGCCCGATCCTGCGGGCAGTCCTTTGAAATCAGGTCGGACATCAATATCCCACGCAGCAACTTCTTTGGGTGTTGCAGGCCGACCGACACCAGGGTAAGCATTGGACTGTGCAAAACAAAAACCGGCTGACAACCACAAGCCGATGGTCAAAATAGCTTTATGACACCTGTACATTTTTGACCTCGCCGTTTTCTTGCACCAACCAAGATTGAATAGCATTGTTGTGATAGATGGATCGTGTATCGCGCACCGCACGTAGTTGCTGGTAAGTGGGCTGCACAAAACCCGTATCGTCTGAAGCACGGCTTTGGATGATGGCAGGTTTTCCATTCCACACCCAATCGATATTGAAACGTGTCAATGACTTACTCAGTACTGGCGTTTCTAAACGCGCCTGCTTCCAATTGCGTCCTCCATCCACGCTGACATCTACTTTTTTTACCTTGCCGCGGCCCGACCAAGCGAGACCCGTGATGTTGTAGAAACCTTTGTCGAGCAAGACTTGTCCACCTGAAGGTGTTGTCACAACGCTCTTACATTCTTGGATATTGGTGTATTGGCGATGCTGGCCATTGGGCATCAAGTCCATGTAGTGAACCGCTTCATCTTTGGTGGCGTAAGGCATATCGCCCACTTCAACGCGCCTCAAGTATTTCACCCAGCTAACACCTTGAATACCAGGAACCACCAAGCGCAAGGGGTAACCGTTCTCGGGTCTAAGCATTTCACCGTTTTGCCCATAAGCCACCAACACTTCACCAGAGGTAATGAGACTCATAGGAATGGTGCGCGTCATAGACGAACCATCCCCCCCTTCGGCTAAAACAAATTTACCTTTTTTAAGATCAGCGCCAGCTATTTCAAGCAAGGTGATCAAAGGCACTCCCGTGAATTCACTGCAAGACACCATGCCATGCGTGTATTGCACAGTTGGCACTGCCACGTTGCCCCACTCCACTGCGGTGTTAGCACCGCATTCAATAAAGTGAAAACGCGAAACAGAAGGCAAGCGCATGATCTCGTCCATGGTCAACACCGTGGGCGTTTTCACCATGCCGTTGATCATGAAGCGATGTTTAGAAGGATCGATGTCCCACCACCCTTGGTGATGCCGCTCGAAATGCAAGCCGCTGGGCGTGACCGTGCCAAACAGGGACTGCAAAGGTGCAAAGGAGACAGAGGCCTGCGTGGTTTGCGTGAGTCCAGGGCTTTGTCTGCGCTGCACATTGATTTCGTATTGCGAAGGCTTACCGTAGCCGCCTTCTGCGGCAACACCTTGACCCAAACCTTTGGAGTGCTCTGGTAGATTCAAAATATTGGGGTCACCCCCTTCGCTAGGTACTGGATTGCTTTGCGCTATCGCCAGTGGTACCGCAGCACCAGTGGCTGCTGCTGCAAATGCTTGTCGAATGAAGTTACGGCGGCCACTTTTACTCTCCGCAATGACTGTGCGAATGCCTTCACGGTCCAAGAAATTTTCTGGAGCTTTCTTAATGCGGCCGGAGTTCGCGCCATCTGATCGATTCACAGGCATTCCTTCCATACGATATATATCAACACTCACTAATATAAACGATTAATAATGTAATTGGGTGCGGGTTTACGAGCGCATGCATTTACAGGCTAGCGAAATTTGTAGTGCTTTAAGTTCAAAACAGCGGCAACTGCATTGGTGTCTTCAGGAAAAAATCCTAAATTGAGTTCTGTATTGCAGTACTCGACCATGCCGCGTAATGCGCCCGCAGTATTGATGCGGCCAGTTGGCTTGTAAATACTATTTCCGTCGCCGCCGACACGGCGGATATGGCATTCATTGCATTTGTTTTCAGCAATTAACTTTTCACCCAAAGGTAAATCAGCCTCTTTAAAGATTGGATGCTGCTGTGCTTGCACTGGGCTTAAGCAAAAAACGCCAATCAACCAGCAGAAAAGAAATGTGTAGTGCTTCATCTATTGCTTTCTAACCCATGCGCCTAAGTTCTGGGTTGGATAATTTCATGCCAGCTTGATTTGGCTTATTCGTTGCAACGGTCTGACGTGCAATGGCCAATTGCTCATCTAAATAAGCGCCATAAAAATCTGGCAAATACGCGCCCTTTAATCGCACAGCCACCTCGCGACCTTGGCTACCAAAAAATAAAACCGTGGGCGCCAACTTGATTCCGTATTTGCGAATCCAAGCGTCTTGGGTACTAGAAGACCCATCAAAGTCAACAATCTGTCTGTTGTCACGCATATCAATTTGTACTATCTGCAAACCAGAGTCACGTAGCGGATGTAAATAGTTTTCGCGCACCACTTTGCAAAAGGGACAGCCATGCAAACTTGCCATCACAAGCAAGGGCTGCTTGATTTGCAAAGCGTTCGCTAACGCATTGGGCAATGAATCCGTCACAGGCAAAGTCACAGGGGCCGCCCACAGGAAATCAGCAACGCCGGCCATCGCCAGCCCGGCCACTAAGCTTTGCAAAACTTCACGTCGTTGCGCCAAGGGCTTCATTTGGATTCTTGCTCCATCAGCAAATAGGTGTTGTAGGCGTTCATGCGGTTAGCGGGTTTAAAGAGGGGCATCTTCTCAAATTTGGTCCAGTCGGTTTTGGCGTAAGCACTCTCGAAAGGTTCCATCTCATTGGCAGCGCGTCCCATAGATTCTCTCAAGTAGAGAAGATAGTCGCGCGTCAAAGTCATATCCCCCTTGGGGTCATTGGAGATGGATCCATGACCTGGTATGACCCACTGGGTGTCGAACGTGAGTAAGTTTTGTAACGCCTCTATCCAATGCTTGCTATCTGCCTGACCGACATAGGGAATGCGATTACGAAATACCAAATCACCCGCGAACAATACTTTTTTCTGCGGCAAATACACCACCAAGTCTTCCGCTGTATGCGATGGTCCAACTGGCGCAATATCGAACTGTATGCCGCCTATATGCAGCGACTGCG
The DNA here is from genome assembly GCA_040401095.1 of Limnohabitans sp. Classification (GTDB taxonomy): domain Bacteria; phylum Pseudomonadota; class Gammaproteobacteria; order Burkholderiales; family Burkholderiaceae_C; genus Limnohabitans. The sequence continues at coordinate 24,535 of JBBAOY010000009.1, read as the reverse complement.
GGCCCGTTAACCAAACATCTGCGGGCACAAGTCGGGTTTTTTCATCAATCCACGGCCACAACTCTTGACGGGAGACTTCAAGACGCAATTTGGCGGTATCTGAAAATAAATATTCGCGTGCAGCAGTGTGCGCCACGATGCGTGCACCAGCTTCTTTAAAAACTTGCAGTCCATAAATATGGTCAGCGTGGTAGTGCGTTAACACTACGGTGTGAATACGTTTCTTGGTTATCTTCCTTATCTCCGACAACAGTCTTCGTGCCAGCTCAGGCGACCCCAAGGCATCTACCACCACCACACCGGCAGGGGTGACTACAAATCCAGCGTTAGAAATGAAGTTTTGGTTCGCAGAGGAGCCCATCTCAGAAACGCCTTGCACATAAAAAACCTGCGGGTCTATTTTTTTAACCTGCATCAAGGGTTTGGTGTTGGCTGCTTCTGCTCTCACTTGAGCTTGCGCTTGCGCTTGCGCAATAGAGCCTAGGCTACCAAGCCATAACAACAAAAATATCAAACAGCGATGGGGTTTGCGCTTATACAAATCCACTCCTTGGGTGCTTTCAAATCTTACGAGCATTATTAGGCTCACAGATATACAAATAACCTACGGCCGTAAAAAAGGCCCCTGCAGCAGCCTTTTCAACTCACCTGAATGGCTAAGGGTGCGCCATATCACTGTCAATGGCAATTTGCGTACAAACAGCTCGGCACAAAGTGACAACGCGCTCATTGATGATGCGGTAATAAATTTGCACCCCTTCACGCCTGCGTCCCAAAATTTTGGCTTTGAATAAAGTATTTAAATGTTGCGACATATTGGGCTGGGTTGTGTCGATTTCTTCTAACAACTGCCCTACGTTTTTTTCTTCATCGCATAAGCAATTGATGATTTTCAGTCGCATAGGCGCTGACATCACTCTAAATGTCTCTGCAGCCAATTCAAACATCGCGTCGAGTGCATCGGTTGTTTTTTTTGAACTGGTCTTTTTCTTGATAGTCTTAGCAGCCAACTTGGTAGGCTTTGCTTTTATAGTTGTCTTTGTGGTCATATTGATTGGCAATGTAACTCAAACTATCAATTTTTGAATACTCTCTCGCAAATCCACAGCCCACGCACGCCGTGTACGCCCTTGCGCCATTTCATTCGCTCCGTAATGCACCACGACCAACAATGGTGGTGCGCACAAAGTACGCCACACCGAACCCAACAACGTGTCCTCCGCCTGATAGCAAGGCGCAAAACTTTTCTCACCGCTTTGCGCTTCTAAAAACTGCAAGCCAACCGGTTGAATAGGCGCTTGCGCCACGATGGCTGCTTGCAACAAATTGCCATGAAAAGGCAGCAAGGTTTTGCCGTCACCAGTTCCACCTTCTGGAAACACCGCTAGCACTTGCCCTTTCGCCAGTGCGTCTGCCATCTGGTGCACCACACGCATCGCATCGCGATTAGATGTGCGCTCGATAAACAAAGATCCACCGCCCTCGGTCAACACGCCCAACAATGGCCATGCACGTATTTCAGCTTTTGCTACAAAGCGGCAGTAGCAAGCAGCATGCATCACCAAAATATCTAACCATGAAATATGGTTGGCGGCCATCAGCACCGGCCCCTTGCTGGGTTCGCCTTGCACGCGCACTGTGATACCCAAGATAGACAACATGCCTTGCGCCCAGCCCTCTACCGCTCGGGCATGCTCTTCGGGCCCAAACTTGTGAAACACCGTGCGAATACGCCAATAGGTATACAAAATCCATGACAACATACGTACAAGTTTGGCCAAGGCACGTAAGGTCTGCATGTCAGAAACGTTTAAGCCGCGAAAGCCAAATGTCCATTCACCCAAGTAGCTTTGACGCGACCGGGCAATGCCATACCACTGCGCGCAAAACCGAAAGGCGTGTGCTTGCCTTGGCTGTGCAAACCCTCTGAGGTCACTTGCCACTGGTCTTGCGGATCAAACACCACGACATCTGCAACACCACCCACTTGCAAGTGGCCTATGCCTTGCCCGTAGCCAACGATGCGTGCAGGTTGCGCTGTCACCACATCTAACGCACGCAGCAAAGGCACGCCTGTTTCATGCGCCCATTTCAGCGAAAGGCTGAGTAATAACTCTAAGCCCGTAGCACCAGGCTCGGCTTCGGCAAACGGCAATGCTTTGGCGTCCACATCCACTGGCGAATGGTCCGACACCAACACATCTAAGGTGCCGTCTTTCAATCCCTCGCGCAATGCATCGCGGTCGCGCGCTTGTCGCAAAACGGGCGTCAATCTTGCGCAACTGTCGAAGTAACCGATATCGAGTTCGCTCAAATGCAAGGAGTTGATGCTGACGTCGGCCGTGACTTTCAAACCTTCTTGTTTCGCGGCGCGCACCAAAGCCACGCCTTCCGCACTAGAAATACGACACACATGCACCCGCGCTTGGGTCGAACGCATCAAAGCAAAGATGGTGTGCAAGGCAATCGTCTCGGCCGCTACAGGCACACCGCTCAAACCCAAACGCGTCGCCAGTGCGCCACTGGCAGCGACGCCTTTACCCAAATGCAAATCTTGTGGGCGCAGCCATACGGTGTAGCTATAGGTCGATGCATATTGGAGGGCGCGTTGCAAGACTTGGGTGTCAGCAATAGGCACTTCAGCTTGGCTAAAACCAATGCAACCTGCTTCGGTCAACTCAGCCATCTCGGTCAATACTGCACCCTGTAACCCGCGTGTCAATGCGCCTAATGGAAAAACACGTGAACGGTGCAGTTTTTCTGCGCGGAAGGTCAGCATCTCGACCAAGCCGGGTTCGTCTAATACGGGGTCCGTGTCTGGCGGGCACACCAGGCTAGTTACACCACCAGCGACCGCCGCTTTGAGCTCAGACTCCAACATGCCTTCGTGCTCGTAACCGGGTTCGCGCAAACGCGCTTGCAAGTCCACCAAGCCTGGGGCCACGATGCAGCTTTTGGCATCGAATATTTTGTCGGCTTGAAAACCTTGGGGTAGGGATTCACCTTTTTTGATGATCGCTAGGATTTTTCCAGCAGCTATGGCAATGTCGGCCACTTCGTCCAAGCCAGAAGCAGGGTCTATGACGCGCCCGTTTTGAATTAGTGTCCTCATGCGTCATTTCCCGCGACGATAGACATCACCGCCATGCGCACTGCGATACCAAAAGTGACTTGCGACAAGATCACGCTTTGCGGACCATCCACGACAGCCGAGTCAATCTCGACACCACGGTTAATCGGACCGGGGTGCATCACGATGGCATCGGGTTTGGCAAGTTGTAACTTGTGCGGCGTCAAACCAAAAGCTTTGAAATATTCTTGGCTTGAGGGTAATAAAGCACCGCTCATACGTTCGTTTTGCAAACGCAGCATGATGATCACATCGCAGCCTTTGATGCCCTCTTCCAATGTGTTGAAGACACGCACGCCCATTTGCGAGAGGTCGTTGGGCACCAAAGTTTTAGGACCCACCACACGTACTTCGGCACAACCCAAGGTGGTCAAGGCATGGATGTCAGAGCGCGCCACGCGCGAGTGCAACACGTCGCCCACAATCGCCACCGTCAAATTGCTGAAGTCTTTTTTGTAGTGGCGAATGGTGTACATGTCGAGCAAACCCTGCGTCGGGTGCGCGTGGCGACCATCACCGGCGTTGATCACATGTACATGCGGTGCGACATGCTCAGCGATCAGATGCGGCGCGCCCGACTCGCTGTGGCGCACTACAAAAATATCTGCCGCCATCGCGCTCAGGTTGGCGATGGTGTCGAGTAGAGATTCACCTTTGCTGGCTGAAGAGCGGGCAATATCCAAATTGAACACGTCGGCTGACAAGCGCGTGGCGGCGATCTCAAACGTGGTGCGGGTTCGCGTGCTGTTCTCAAAGAACAGATTGAACACGCTTTTACCGCGCAGCAAAGGAACTTTTTTTACTTCGCGGTCGTTGACCGAAACAAAGTTAGCCGCATGGTCCAAGATATGGGTCAAGATGTCGCGCGACAGTCCTTCTGTCGAGAGCAAATGGATCAGCTCGCCGTTTTTGTTGAGTTGCGGATTACGCTTGTAGAGCATGTCAGCCTTCCACCGAGAAACTAAATCGTCCGTCTGCCGCTTTGGCCAGCGCCAGCAACTGGTCTGCAGGCAGCGCGATACGCGCTGCAGCAAAGTCAGCTTGCACCGGCAACTCGCGCCCGCCACGGTCTACCAACACGGCCAGTTGCACGCTGGCAGGTCGGCCGTAATCGAACAATTCGTTGAGCACCGCGCGGATGGTGCGTCCGGTGTAGAGCACGTCGTCTAGCAAGATCACGTGTGCTGCGTTCACTTCAAACGGCAGTTTGGTTTGACCACCGTCTGCCAAACCACGTTTGGCAAAGTCGTCGCGGTGCATGGCGGAAGAAATACTTCCGGCTTCGCCAGTGAGATTCAGGTCTTTTTGCAAACGGGTTGCTAACCACGCACCGCCGGAGGTGATGCCCACAAGCCGACTCGTTGGGGTCAACATGGCGCCTACCCCTTTGCACAAGGTTTGGTAAAGGCTCTCAGCGTCTAAAGACAAGCGTCCGCTCATGGCAACTCCGCAAAAAATTGGTTCAAGATGATGCACGCCGACGCAGCGTCTGCGTCTTTGGCGCCTTGGCTCAAGGCTTCGGTGGTGCTGTAGCGCTCGTCGACTTCGAAGACGTGTAAATTAAAACGGCCATGCAGTTGGCGGCCAAATTTGCGGGCGCGCACCGTGTTGTCGTGTTCGGCGCCATCAGGATGAAAAGGCACTCCAATGACCAAGGCGTCGGGTTGCCATTCTTGGATCCGCGCATCGATTTCGCGCCAGCGCGCGTCGCCTTGGGCGTTGACAGTAGGGAGAGGTTGGGCTTGGCGCAATACACGGCTACCAAACGCTAAGCCTGTGCGTTGGGTCCCAAAATCAAAAGCCAAAAACGATTGCAACTGGGCCGACACAGCGAGGGCCGTAGCGTTGCTCATGAATGTCCCGCCTCGGAAGACAGCATCCAAGACTGTAAGCCCAGCAGACCCATGGCACGCTCGTAGCGTTGCTCGATGGGGGTGTTAAAAATCACTTCAGCATCGGCGCCAACAGTGAGCCAGCTGTTCTCAGCCAACTCAGACTCCAACTGGCCCTCGCCCCAAGCGGAGTAGCCCAGCGAAATCAACACATTGCGCGGACCGGCGCCGGTGGAGAGGGCTTCTAAAACATCTTTCGATGTCGTCATCTCCAAACCACCAGGAATCATCATGGTGGAGGCGTAGACCGACTCATTCTTTAAAGGGTTGACGGCATCTTTGGCCAAACCTCCAGGACCAATTAGGCCAAGGTCCAAAGTACCTTGCACAGGGTCTGCACCTTCTTGCAGGGGGAAAGAGCCGCTTTGCGGATCGGCAAACATCGCTTCGTGCAACACAAAGCCGCGTTCGGTGTGCACGGGGCCGCCCTTTAAAACGGGCGCATCTACCAAGTCTGCTCGGTGCAGGGGGAGTTCGACTTTTTCAAACAAGCCACGCATGGACAAGTCGCTGGGCTTGTTGATCACCAGCCCTAAGGCGCCGCGCTCGCTGTGCTCACAGAGATAAACCACGCTTTTGGAAAAAGACGCGTCCTCCAGCCCGGGCATAGCGATCAAAAAGTGATGCGTCAGGTTGATGGAGGCAGAATCTGCGGTCATAACGTGATTTTAAAGGCTGAACATGACACGCTCCCCACACCCCATTCAACAGGTCGACGCTGGTCTGATGTGGTTTCGGCGCGACTTGCGCGCTTTTGACAATGCTGCCCTCCACCACGCCTTGTCTCTGTGCAAGCAAGTGCACTGTGTATTTGTGTTCGACAGCGCCATCCTGGACCCATTACCCAAGGCCGACCGAAGGGTGGAATTTATCCGCGAGTCCTTGGTGGCATTGGACGCAGACCTGCAAGCTTTAAGCACCCAAAAAGGTGTTGGCTTGATCGTGCGCCACGGCAACGCAGTGGAAGAAATCGCCCGCCTTGCCCAAGAACTCCATGTGCAAGAGGTATTTGCCAACCACGACTATGAACCTGCCGCTATAGAACGTGACGCCAAAATTCGCGGCGCATTGGCCAATGCGGGCATTGGCTTACAGACCTACAAAGACCATGTGATTTTTGAGCGCAGCGAAGTGCTGACCCAAATGGGCAAACCCTACGGAGTATTCACCCCCTATAAAAATGCTTGGTTGCAAAAGCTAACGCCAGCACATTTAGAAAGTTACGCAATACAACCGCTTGCCAAGGCCTTGGCGCCTCGCCCTAAGAACCTGCAACTGCCGGTCCCCAGCTTGGCAGCCATTGGTTTTGAGACAACTAATTTAAAGCAGTTGGCCGTTCCCACTGGCAGCGCCGGCGGCCAGATATTGTTTGAGGATTTTTTTGATCGTATGGACAAATACGACGAGGCGCGTAACTTTCCTGCTGTCAAAGGCCCTAGCTATTTAGGCGTGCATTTGCGCTTTGGTACCGTATCTATCCGCGAGTTGGCGGGCGTGGGACACCAACGCATGTTGGCTGGCTCCAAAGGCGCAGAAGTGTGGCTGTCGGAATTGATTTGGCGGGAGTTTTATCACCAGATCTTGCACCACCATCCGCATGTCGTGAAGTCTGCTTTTAAGCGCGAATACGACGCTATAGCCTGGGAACACGGTAAGTTGGCCAAGCAACGTTTTGCTGCGTGGTGCGAAGGCCGCACCGGATATCCGCTGGTCGACGCCGCCATGGCGCAGATCAACCAAACGGGCTATATGCACAACCGCTTGCGTATGGTCGTGGCGAGCTTTTTGGTGAAAGACTTAGGCATTGACTGGCGCTGGGGCGAGCAGTATTTCGCCACACATTTGAACGACTTTGATTTGGCTGCTAACAACGGTGGCTGGCAATGGGCAAGCTCTAGCGGCTGCGATGCCCAGCCCTATTTCCGTATCTTCAACCCCATCAGCCAAAGCGAAAAGTTTGATGCAGAAGCTAAATTTATCCGCCGCTATGTGCCCGCCTTGGCAGGACTCAACGACAAAGATATCCATGCGCCTTGGCTAGCCAAGCCCATCGCATTACAAGCCGCTGGTGTGGAAATTGGTAAGAACTACCCCGAGCCTATCGTTGACCACGCCCAAGCCCGAGCTGAGACCTTGGCGCGTTATGCGGTCGTGAAAAAAGCAGCTTAGTCGCCGCGCAAAGCGGCCAGCACCGACTCTTGGGGCGCACGCACATTGCCCACGGCAAATTGGTGCAAGAGGCGACTAACTTCTTGTGCGCCTTGCAAGCTGGTTTTGATGTCGGAGACGATGCGGGTGGTGCGCAGTCTGGCGAGTTGCGAAGCCAGCGCGTCGGCCACTTCGTGCACAGAATTCAAAGACACTTCTTGCGCCAACTGGGCCATATGGTGGGCGTCGAGTTGCAAGGCTTCTGGCACTTGGGGTTGTTGCGCTTGCGAACATTCGTCCAAGATGCCGACCAAGCGCTGGGTAATCACATCGGCTTGCTCTAGAAACAAAAGATGGTTGATCAGGTCCAAGCCTTCGAGCGAGGTTTCTTGGCCGGGGTCGAAGCTTTGGCGCAACAACAAGCCACTCATGACTTGGCTAGACGCGCTGACTTCTTGCAAAGTGAGTTCGCGCTCGCTGGCTTGGCACAGGCCGTGGAAGTAATGGGCGGCCAAAGACCAAAACGTCATCCAACCTGGAAAGGTTTCTTGTGCCGTTTGGTTTTGGCACAGGGCCAATAACTGTTGGGCCGCTGGCAGATGGATCTGCGGGCGATGGCGCAGCAAAGCCAGCATTGGAGATTCAAATGCGTGGCGAACTTGCATGTTTGGGTAGCGCGTTAGGGCGCCTTAAATTTGCACCATTTCAAAGTCTTCTTTGCGGGCTGCGCATTCAGGGCAAGTCCAATTCATGGGCACTTGGTCCCACGGGGTACCTGGTGCAATACCATGCTCGGGATCTCCCGCAGCTTCGTCATAAATCCACCCACAAATCAAACACATCCAAGTTTTTGCCACGGTACTGCTTTCATCAACGCATAGAATGAATTGCATTGTATCGACCGCCCCATGTCTTCAGAAAACACCCCCGCCCTCCACCCCCATGACCTCAGCGATGAGAGCACTGCTGCGCCTCCTTGCATCCTGATATTCAATGCCAACGACCCCAGCGGTGCGGGCGGCATTGGCGCCGACGTCTTGGCCAGTGCCTCGGTGGGTGCGCACGCCTTGCCCGTCGTCACGGGCGCCTACATGCGCGACACCGCCGAAATCTTTGACCATGTGTCTTTTGACGAAGAAGCCGTTGCCGAACAAGCCCGTAGCGTTCTGGAAGATGTAAGCGTGCAAGTCATCAAAGTCGGCTTTTGTGGCAATCCTGAGAACCTCAGCGTCATCGCTGAAGTGGCGACCGACTATGCAGAAGTGCCAGTAGTGGCCTTCATGCCGAATTTGTCATGGTGGGAAGACGAGGCGATCGACGCCTACCTTGACGCGTTTCGTGAATTGATCCTGCCGCAAACCACGCTTTTGGTCGGCAACCACAACACCTTGTGGCGCTGGTTGCTCCCCGATTGGAGTAGCGAAAAAAGCCCCGGCCCGCGCGACATAGCCCGCGCCGCCGCAGAAGTTGGTGTGCCCTATGTATTAGTCACGGGCATCAGCCACCCCGACCAACAGTTAGAAAACGTGTTGGCCACACCGCACACGGTTTTAGTGACGGAGAAGTTCGAGCGCTTTGACGCACTCTTTTCAGGTGCAGGCGATACCTTGAGCGCGACATTAGCGGCTCTACTAGCCTCCGGCACTGATCTAGAAGCGGCCACCCGCGAAGGCTTGGCGTTTTTGGACCAATGCCTCAACAGTGGTTACCGCCCTGGAATGGGCCACATCTTGCCCGACCGTTTATTTTGGGCCGAGCTCGAAGATGGCACCGAATCAGCCACAGAGGGTGACGACCGTTTAGCCACCGCCGAAGATTTTTCCCTTCCCCGTCATGAAACCAAGCATTGATACAAACCCGCTATGACAGACCATAACCAAACCCTTTTCGAGCGCGCTGCCAAAGTTATTCCTGGTGGCGTCAATTCGCCCGTTCGCGCATTTCGCGCAGTAGGCGGTACTCCGCGTTTTGTGCAACGCGCGCAAGGCGCTTATTTTTGGGACGCCAACGGCAAACGCTATATCGATTACATCGGCTCATGGGGCCCAATGATTTTGGGCCACGGCCATCCTGCTGTTTTAGAAGCTGTTCAAAAAGCCGCCGTCCACGGTTTCTCATTTGGCGCCCCGACAGAGCGTGAAGTGGAACTGGCCGAAGCCATCCTCGCGCAAGTGCCTTCCATGGACATGGTGCGGTTAGTCAGCTCAGGGACCGAAGCCGGCATGAGCGCCTTGCGCTTAGCCCGCGGCGCGACGGGACGCAGCAAAATCATCAAGTTTGAAGGCTGCTACCACGGCCATGCCGATGCGTTGTTGGTCAAAGCAGGCTCTGGCCTCGCCACATTCGGTAACCCCACCAGTGCGGGGGTGCCACCAGAAGTGGTGCAACACACTTTGGTCTTGGAATACAACAACATTCCCCAACTCGAAGAAGCATTTGCCCTGCACGGCAAAGAACTCGCCCTATTGATGATCGAACCCATCGCCGGCAATATGAACTTTGTGCGCGCCAGCGTGCCGTTCATGAAACGTTGTCGCGAGCTCTGCACCCAATACGGTGCCTTGCTGGTGTTTGACGAAGTCATGACCGGCTTTCGCGTGGCCTTAGGTAGTGCACAAAGTGTGTATGCCAAAGAAATCCCTGGCTTCAAGCCTGATATGACGGTGCTAGGCAAAGTGATTGGCGGCGGCATGCCGCTCGCGGCATTTGGCGGACCGCGCGACATCATGCAACAACTCGCACCCACAGGCCCTGTCTACCAAGCAGGTACTTTGAGTGGCAACCCAGTGGCTACCGCTTGCGGACTGGCCACTTTGAAAGAACTCTCCAAGCCCGGTTTCTGGGATGGTTTATCCAAACGCACGCAAAGTTTGGTCGATGGTTTGAGTGCTGCTGCGAAAAAGGCAGATATTCCCTTTAGCGCAGACTGCCAAGGCGGAATGTTTGGCTTCTTTTTATTGCCTGAGTTGCCACAAAACTACGCCAAGGTGATGACGAGCGACAGCCCGCGGTTTAACAAGCTCTTCCATGGCTTGCTCGATCGTGGCGTCTATATTGCGCCTGCTTTGTATGAAGCAGGTTTTGTCAGCGCAGCGCACAGCGAGGCCGATATTGCAGAAACCGTACAAGCGGCTTCTGAGGTCTTTGCTACTTTAGGTCAATCGTGAAAAAAACATTCCAACTACGCCCAGAAGGCAAGCACCCAGACCGGGTGTTAGAAGCCACCAAACACGAGATTCGTAAATACCTCAAACGCGAGCGTCGACGTGATCTACCTGAGGGCGTGGATTTTTGGGACTTCGATTGCAAATTTGGCGTGACCGAAGAAGGCGCACAAGTTGTGCATTTAGCAAACTTGTTGGAGCGTATGGATGCTGTGGCCAAAGAGGAGGGCTCCTCTTGTTATGTCGAAATTTTGGCCAAGCACGGGGTACGTGTTCCACGCCCTATTGAGGCAGGTCGTGAGCTGCTTGAACTCGATACTGCGCCTCACAGCCACGAAGAAGCTAACGACTGAAGACTGTTTGGGCTCTTTGGACTCTTAAGGCACTTGAGGTTTTTGAGGCTCTTGCGGTCCTAAAGGCCTCGCAGCTTATCTTTTTTGCTTGGGCGGCGACCTTTGATTCCTCCGGTGCCGTCATTTAGCTTAGGTGTTGGCGGTGGTGCGTCTGTCGGCTCGAAGCCTTCCATGATTTCTAGTGTTAGCGCATTGCTGTGGCGCTTTTGAATCACATCCCAGTGCGCTAGGGCAGCAGCCGTCACAAAACTCAACACCTCGCCTTTTTCGCCTGCACGCCCTGTTCTGCCCATGCGGTGGATGTAGTCAGTCGCGGATCGCGGCAAATCGTAATTCACTACCGTTGGCAATTTGGCGATATCGATGCCGCGGGCCGCGAGGTCGGTGGTAACCAACACCTCCCAACGCGCGTCTTTGAATTCTTGCAAAACAGTTTGTCTGGCACCTTGGCTCATCTCGCCGTGCAAGGCCGTAGCGTAAATACCCGCTTGGTAGAGTTTGTTGGCCACGTGTTCGCTGGCATAGCGTGTGGCCACAAACACCAAAACCTGTTTCAATTTTTCTTGGGTGAAGAGGTGGCGAAGTAAAAGCGTGCGCTTTTTTTCATCTATGGCTATGGCACGTTGGTGAATCGGGGGTTCAAGATGCTCGGTACTTGCTGAACTCGCGATCTCCACGCGCGCGGGTTGGCGCAGCATGCTGGCAGCCAAGGGCTGTAGTGAGTCGTCGAAAGTCGCGGAGAACCACAGGTTTTGTCTTTTACTGGGAAGCAGTGCCAACACACGGTTTAGCTCTTCCATGAAACCCAAATCGAGCAAGCGGTCTACTTCGTCTAAAACCAGATGCGCAACGCTGTCGAGTTGCAGTGCGTTGTGGTCTACCAAATCTAATAAGCGACCTGGAGTGGCTACAACGATATCTGCACCACCGCGCAATGCCAGCATTTGCGGATTAATCGATACGCCTCCAAACACTGTGGCGACGCGAAGCGCATCAGACGCCAGTTCTTTGAAAACTTGTCCCACTTGCACAGCCAATTCGCGCGTTGGCACTATGACCAAAATACGCGCACTTCTTCGCGTTGAATGCGGTGCTGTTTTCTTATGCGCTGGTATGTGGGGTGCGCTTAGTGAGCTTGTCGCACTGGATTGCGATGTTTGCAACACATGTTCTGCTTGCAATAATTGCAACAAACCCAAACCATAAGCCGCAGTCTTACCAGACCCCGTAGCCGCAGTTGCCAACACATCTTGTCCTTGCAAGATGGGAGGAATACCTTGTTCTTGGATAGGTGTAGGTTGGGTCCACCCCGCGCGCCCAGCGGCTAGGCAAAGGTTGGGCGACAAGCCCAGCGAAGCAAATGTCAATGGAGGCTACTCAATGGCGGAAGTGGCGCACGCCACTAAACACCATGGCGACACCGCGCTCGTTGGCGGCGTCAATCACTTCTTGGTCACGCATCGAACCGCCGGGTTGAATGACGCAGGTCGCACCTGCATCGACTACTACGTCTAGACCATCACGAAAGGGAAAGAAGGCATCGCTTGCTACTACCGTATCTTGCAAAGACAAGCCTGCGTGTTCTGCTTTGATACTGGCAATCCGTGCCGAATCAAGGCGGCTCATCTGGCCAGCACCCACGCCACGTGTTTGTCCATTGGCACAAAACACAATCGCATTGCTTTTGACGAACTTCGCGACTTTCCATGCAAACAGCAAGTCTTGCAACTGTTCAGCGCTAGGTTGCACCTTGGTCACCACTTTGAGGTCAGCGAGTTGCAGCTCATGGTTATCGGCAGTTTGCATCAACAAACCAGAACCAATGCGTTTGACGTCGACGATGTTGTGTCCACGGTCCCAGGCTGTGTTGCCATTGGGTGCAGGCATAGGAATATGCAACACGCGCACATTGGGTTTACCTTTGAGAACCTCTTGTGCTTTGGCACTAAAGCTTGGCGCCATCAACACTTCGACAAATTGTTTACCGACAGCCTCAGCTGCCAAATGGTCGACTTCGCAATTGAAAGCGATGATGCCGCCAAAGGCGGACGTGGGGTCGGTTTGGAATGCTTTTTGGTAGGCGGTAAACGCGTCTTTGCCTAAGGCCACGCCGCAAGGATTGGCGTGCTTCACGATCACGCATGCGGGTGTATCGAAACTCTTAACGCATTCCCACGCAGCGTCGGCATCAGCAATATTGTTGTAAGAGAGCTCTTTGCCTTGCAATTGTTCGCCGGTTACCAGTGAACCAGGTGCTGGATACAAGTCGCGGTAGAACGCAGCTTGCTGGTGTGGGTTCTCTCCATAACGTAAGTCTTGCAACTTGATGAAGCTCGCATTGGCTTGTGCGGAGAATCGTGCACGGGTACCGTCTTCTAAATTGATAGACGATAAATAGTCACTGATGGCTGCGTCGTAATTGCTAATCGCATTGAATGCAGCCACTGCCAATGCGAAACGTGTGCTGTCAGACAACTTGCCGTTGGCTTTGAGTTCGGTCAACACCGTGGGGTATTGGCCTGCGTCGGTCAAGACCGCCACATCTTTCCAGTTCTTAGCAGCACTGCGCACCATGGCGGGCCCGCCGATATCAATGTTTTCAATCGCTTCTTCTAAGGTGCAGTCTGGCTTGGCTACTGTGGCAACAAAGGGATAGAGGTTGACCACCAGCAAGTCAATGGTGTCGATATCGTGCGCTGCCAAAGCAGCCATGTGCTCGGGCACATCACGTCTGGCCAACAACCCACCATGCACTTTGGGATGCAAAGTTTTAACGCGGCCATCGAGCATCTCAGGAAAGCCAGTGACTTCAGCGACCTCTTTCACTGGCAAGCCTTTTTCAGCCAAGAGTTTGGCGGTACCGCCTGTGGATACCAATCCAATGCCAAGGTCGTGGAGGGCTTGGGCTAATTCCACAATGCCAGTTTTGTCAGAGACAGAGATAAGTGCTTGCATGGAAATTCTTATTTGATGAGTTTGTGTTCGAGCAATTTCTTGCGCAAGGTATTGCGGTTGAGCCCCAACCAATCAGCGGCGCGCGACTGGTTGTGGTCCGCGTGTTGCATCACAACTTCCAACAAGGGTTTTTCTACCACGCGTGTCACTAGTTCGTGCAGGTTATTGGGCTCGGTACCGCTCAGGTCATCGAAATAGGATTGCATGCTGGATCGCACAGCATCTTCAATATGTTTTTTACTCATGGGGGGCAAAGGCTAACGATTCACTAGAAACAAGGGTATGGGGTAAACGCTCAAATTGCGCGGCCAGTGCATCAAAAAAATCTGCAACAGCTTGGTGCTGGGCTTGGGCGCTTTCTAAAGTATTCATATGGCGGCGAAATGCATCACCTTTGGGCAATTGGTGCACATACCAACCAATGTGTTTGCGCGCACTGCGCACGCCACTGTCTTCGCCATACAAGGAATAGTGGTCTTGCAAATGGTCTAGCAACAAGCGGCGCACTTCCATCACCAAAGGTTGTGCCAGGTGTTCACCCGTCTCCAGGTAATGGGTGATTTCTCTAAATATCCATGGCCGTCCCTGCGCAGCGCGACCAATCATCACGGCATCGGCACCGGTGTAACGCAATACGGTTTGGGCTTTTTCAGGGGAATCGATATCGCCATTAGCAACCACCGGAATCTTTACCGCTTGTTTGACTGCAGCGATCGTGTCGTATTCCGCTTGTCCGCTATAGCCTTGTTCACGGGTGCGGCCATGAACTGTGAGCATTTGCACGCCTACGTCTTCAAATCTTTTTGCAAGCGTGACGGCATTCTTATGTTGCTGACACCAACCTGTGCGCATCTTGAGCGTCACAGGGGCACCCAAGGGTTGCGCGGCATCGACCACTGCTTGCACGATAGACACTGCTAAGGACTCGTCTTGCATCAAAGCAGAGCCCGCCCATTTGTTACAGACTTTTTTAGCAGGGCAGCCCATGTTGATATCGATGATCTGCGCGCCGTGTTCGATGTTGTAGCGTGCCGCATCAGCCATCATGGGTGCATCGGTGCCTGCGATTTGCACGGCGATAGGGCCGCTTTCTCCGGTGTGGTCTACGCGGCGCGACGTTTTGAGGCTCTTGAACAAGTCAGGGCGCGAAGTCACCATTTCGCTCACGGCATAACCCGCACCGAGTTGTTTGCACAACATACGAAACGGCCTGTCGGTCACGCCAGCCATGGGCGCGACAAACACAGAGTTTGCTAATTCAAAAGAACCGATACGCATGCAGTAGATGAAAGCTAAAAAGAGGGTTTGCTGAAAAAGGAGGCACGATTCTACATGCCCAAAATTTCAGCAGTTGTCATTTTGTAAAACTACACTGCACTGATGCCCGAATGGTTCAATACGATTTTGTCGACACTTGCATTACCCGAATATGGGTTGTCTGCAGTGTTTGTGATGTCATTCATTTCAGCGACCTTGGTGCCGATTGGATCCGAACCGATTATGTTTGGCATATTGAAGGTGGACCCCGATATGTTTTGGAGCGTGGTGATGATTGCCACTGTTGGTAACACGCTGGGCGGTGCATTCGGATGGTGGACTGGCCACGTGGCCCATAAATTACGCGACACCATCACCAAGAAAGAAACCTCTGGCCACGATGCACGCATCTTGAATTGGCTACACAGCTTTGGACCCAAAGCCTGTTTATTCAGTTGGTTACCCGTGGTGGGTGATCCGATGTGTATCTTGGCTGGTTGGATACGCCTACCCTTTTGGCCTTGCGTAGCCTATATGTGCGTAGGTAAATTTATACGCTACGTGATATTTATGGCAGGCCTATTGACGGTATTCCCAGCGCACTGGGTCATCGGCCATTAAGACGAGAATAAGAAGTTCATCACGTCGCCGTCTTTCACCACATATTCTTTGCCTTCGGCGCGCATCTTGCCAGCGTCTTTGGCGCCTTGCTCACCTTTAAGTGCAATAAAGTCATCAAACGCAATGGTCTGCGCACGGATATAGCCTTTTTCAAAGTCAGTGTGGATGACGCCTGCAGCTTGCGGGCCGGTATCGCCCACATGGATAGTCCAAGCACGCACTTCTTTCACACCAGCCGTGAAATAGGTTTGCAAACCAAGCAAGCTGTAAGCGGAGCGAATCAATCGGTTCAAGCCAGGCTCGGTTTGACCCAGTTCTTCTAAAAACATTTGGCGGTCTTCGTCGCCCATCTCGCTCATCTCAGCCTCTAATTTGGCGCAGATGGCGACCACTGGGGCTTTTTGCGCGGCGGCGTATTCTTTGAGTCGATCGAGCAGCGGGTTGTTCTCAAAACCATCTTCCGCCACGTTGGCTACAAACATCGCAGGCTTGGCAGTGATCAAGAAAAACTGTTTGAGCAAAGGCAATTCTTCTTTGCTGAAGTCGATGGTGCGCACAGGTTGTGTGTTGTTCAATGCGGTTTGGCATTTCTCCAAAATCGAGACCAACTTGGCGGATTCTTTGTCGCCTGATCTTGCGGTCTTGGTGACGCGGTGTAGCGCTTTTTCAACTGCAGACAAATCGGCGAGGCACAACTCGGTTTGAATAACTTCAATATCTGAAATTGGATCAACCTTGCCCGCCACGTGAATCACGTTGTCGTCTTCAAAGCATCGCACCACATTAACCGTGGCATCCGTCTCGCGGATGTGCGCTAAAAATTTATTGCCCAAACCTTCGCCCGTACTTGCGCCTGCGACCAGACCTGCAATATCGACAAACTCCACAATCGCAGGAACCGTGCGCTCTGGCACCACGATGTCGGCGAGTTGTTGCAAACGCAGGTCCGGCACCTCCACCACACCCACATTGGGCTCGATCGTGCAAAACGGATAGTTCTCAGCCGCAATACCGGCTTTGGTCAGGGCGTTGAACAGGGTGGATTTGCCAACGTTGGGCAAGCCCACGATGCCGCATTTCAAACTCATGGAAATTCCTCGGGAACACCTCCTGCGCGAAGAGGTGAAGTCGTGAAGCGCAAAGGGCATGATTGTAACGAGCACAGTCCATGCTGATGCGCTCCTACAATCGTCACTATGGCGCAAACATTTGATATTTGTATTCGGGGCGATGGCATTGTGGGGCGAACGCTTGCCTTGCTGTTGGCGCGACAAAATTTGCAAGTTGGTCTGGTCAATCAAGCCACTTCTTCCAAACCTGATGTCAGGACTTACTCACTCAACAGCGCTTCTCGAGATGTCTTGAGTAGTTTGCGTTGTTGGCCTGATCCCCTTCACGCCACGCCAGTGATGGACATGCAAGTGTGGGGCGACGATGGTGGCAGCGTCCAATTTGAAAGCCACACCCCAGATGGCTTGACATGGATCGTAGATGTTCCCGTTCTTGAAGCACAACTCGGTGATGCTTTGCGTTACCAACACAACATTACATTGGTAGATGCGCCACATGCCGCGCAATTGACCGTGGTGTGCGAAGGACGCAATAGCCACACGCGCCAAGACTTGCAAGTTGAAACCGAAGTGCTGCCCTACCAACAAACGGCAGTTGCAACACGCATCCGCTCGAACACACCGCATGGACAAAAAGCGATGCAATGGTTTGCGCACCCTGGCAGCGGCTTAGACATATTGGCACTTTTACCGCTTGGCGGCGCCAAAGGTGACGCCTTTGGTGTGGTGTGGTCACTGCCAACAGAGCGTGCACAAGAAGTAATGGCACTGAGCAACGAAAGTTTCACATCAGCTTTGCAAGCGGCCAGCCATAACGTGGCGGGCAGTTTTGAATTAATTAGTGAGCGTGCCACTTGGCCATTGCAATTGGCGCATGTCAAACAATGGGTGGGTACATTTGCCGAAGGCGGTGCTTGGGTGCTGGCTGGAGACGCCGCCCATTCCATTCATCCACTTGCGGGCTTAGGCTTGAACCTTGGCATTGCAGACGCAGTGGAATTGGCCCACGTCTTGGAGGCGCGCCAAGGTACTGACTATTGGCGCAGTGTTGGCGATCGCTACTTTCTGCGCCGCTATGAGCGGGCCCGTAAGGCGGGCATCTTGCCTGCATGGGCTGCTTGCGATGGTTTGCAACGTTTGTTTGACCACCCCAACACCAGCGTACAAGCACTGCGCAATTGGGGGATGAATAGTTTTGATGCTCTTGCACCACTCAAACAGTGGACGATGCAGCAGGCTATGCGTTAAATTTTGATGCGATGCTTTGTTTTAATTTCTACATAACGCTTATATGAACCGTCTACACAAACATATTTACTTGGCACTACAAACTTGCATGTTGTTTTTTGCGGTTGGATTTGGAGCCAATGCATTTGCTCAGGGCCAAGAAGCCACGATTCGTAAAAATTTGAGCGAGCGCATTCCACAAATTCCTCGCATCGAAGAAATCACGCGCAGCCCTATGGCGGGTGTGTACGAAATTCGTTTGAGCACCAACGAAATTTATTACAGCGATGCCGAAGGTAATTTTTTGATCCAAGGCAGTTTGATCGACACCAAAAGCAAACGCAACTTAACGGAAGAGCGTGAAGCCAAGCTCAGTGCGATTGACTTTGGAACTCTCCCATTTAAAGACGCCATCACCATTGTTCGTGGCAACGGCAAACGCAAACTTGCGGTCTTTGAAGACCCAAACTGTGGCTACTGCAAACGGTTTGAGCGAGACCTTGCCAAGGTAGATAACGTCACGATTTATTTATTTTTGTACCCTATTTTGGGAGATGACTCTGTGGCTAAGTCACGTAATGTGTGGTGTTCTAAGGACCCCGCTGCAGCTTGGTCACAGGTCATGACTAAAGAGCAAACAATCCCCAACGCCAACTGCAATACCGCTGCGGTAGATCGCAATGTCGAGTTTGGTCGTAAATTCAAAATTACGGGCACGCCCACTTTGATTGCACAAGATGGCTCTAGAGTGCCTGGTGCCATCAATTCCGTGCAAATTGAAAAAATGTTGATAGATGCCAGCAAGTAAAAAAATACCGCCAGCTTTGCACTACCGCATTGAAGCGGCGGATGTGCATGCACACCTATATGGTGTGACACTGACCATCGCGCAGCCTGCCGCACTGCAACGCGTGTCGCTGCCTGTGTGGATTGTGGGCAGTTATATGGTGCGCGAGTTTTCTAAACAATTGATGGGTATTCGCGCCTTACAAGGTGGGCAACATATTGCTGTTTCGCAACTTGACAAAAACAGTTGGCAGATAGATTGCGATGCATCACAAACGCTCTCATTGCATTACCAAGTGCACGCCCATGACAATTCAGTGCGTACCGCATGGCTTGATACCCAACGTGGCTTCTTCAATGCGACCAGCCTATGTTTGCAAGTCGATGGCCAACATGGTGCCAAACATATTTTGGACATTCAGTCTCCTAAACATGCCAATGATTGGAAGCTTGCAACAGGACTCACACCTGTCAAGGTAGATCGCAAAGGGTTTGGCACTTACTCAGCTGCAAATTACGACCTATTGGCTGATGCACCAGTAGAAATGGGTACGTTCTGGTCAGATCACTTTAAAGTAATGGGCGTCGAGCACCAGTTTGTCGTGGCAGGCGCGCCGCCCTCTTTCGATGGCGCGCGCTTAATCAGAGATGCGCAAGCCATTTGCGAAACCATTTGCAGTTTTTGGCATGGCAATAAGCGTTCGCACATCCCTTTTGAACGCTATGTTTTCATGCTCAATGCTGTGGGCGATGGGTATGGCGGTTTAGAGCACCACAATTCCACAGCGCTCATTTGTCAGCGGGGCGACTTACCCCGCTTGTCCAGCGACGCCGTGACAAAGCCTAGCGACGGGTACACCACATTGCTTGGCCTCATCAGCCACGAGTACTTCCACACTTGGAACGTCAAGCGTTTACGCCCTGCTGAATTCACGCACTACAACTACGCACAAGAAAATTACACCGAGTTACTGTGGTTTTTTGAAGGCTTTACCAGTTACTTTGACGATAAGTTGCTGCGCCGTTCAGGTTTGATAGACGATGCCCAGTATCTGCGTTTACTCAACAAAACCGTCAACCAAGTGCTGCAAACGCCTGGGCGCAAAGTGCATACCGTGGCGCAATCGAGTTTTGAAGCGTGGACCAAGTATTACTTGCAAGACGCCAATAGCCCCAACCTCACAGTCAGTTATTACACCAAAGGTGCTTTGGTAGCGCTTTGTCTTGATTTGAGTTTGCGCCAGCATGGCGTGCGCAACCACAGCATCACCTTAGACGATGTGATGCGCGGCTTGTGGAAACGCTGTAAAGCTGGGCCTATGCAAGAAGCCGATTTGCAAGAAGTACTGAAAGAACTAACAGGACGCTCTTGGCGGAGCGAGCTCAATGCATGGGTACACAGCACACGAGAGTTGCCGCTTGAAAAACTATTGACCGCACACGGCGTCACCATCCACCATGACCCTGCACAGCTTGCGCAAGCATTAGGTTTGCGCGTGGTAGAAGAACGTGGCGTGGTGATCAAGCAAGTCCTCAACGACTCTCCTGCGCATACAGCAGGATTCGCTCCGGCAGATGAGTGGCTCGGTGTCGAAGTCAGCAACTCTATCTGGCGCCTGCAAAAATTAGACGACGTATTGCTTTACGCAGGATGGGGCAAAAAAATAACAGCCTTAATCAGCCGCGATCGCCAAATTTTGCGACTACCTCTTAGCTTGCCGAAAGCCACAGAACATAAGACTTGGCGTTTGGCTATTGGCGAGGTCAATAAAGTGAAGGCTTGGTTGCGCTAAGTCTGATTATTAGCTTTGGTACTGCCCTTTGAGATCAATGGGAACGCTTTTGGATTTCTAAGGGAATCTACACAAATATCGATATCCAATTGAGGCCAGCACAGATGGTTTTCGCTTGGCAACTCCACCTTGGATAGTTGCTCGATGCTGACGTCCTTGAACCAAGGAAACTCAGAAAACGGAACTTGTAGCTCCTCGTCTTTCAAAAGCAACCAAAAGCCATGCTGAGAAACATGGGTAACTTCAACCTCCGAAGTGCTGGCTCCATGCATTACGAATCTCCTTTAAATGTGCTTGAACGATTATCTGTGCTTCTCTTAATTGTTTTGCAGATAACCCTGTATTGCTGACAAGTGTTATTTCAGGTGTGAGCCAGAATTTAGCCTCACCGTCTGCATGGGCGACGTGAATATGGACTCTTTTTTCTTCACGAGAAAAGAAAAACAATTGGTAGGGGCCGTCTTTTGCTACTGTGGGTGACATGTATTTCACTGTAGTCACCTGAAAGAAAAATAGTTAAAGCAAAACTTTCAATTTCGTAAATCGACTATTCTTTTTCTTCATCTGGGCCTCGTTGATGAGGCTTATTTATCTCTAACTGCAGAAGTTACTAATTGAAAACATTTCACCAGCAGTGCGCCCCAAGCAGACAAAACGCCTAGCCACAACATATACACGCCGATAGGTGATTCAAAGGTTCTATTGAGCAAATCCAAACTGAGTGCACAGCACAAAAATTGCAGCAACCAGACGCTTCTGCTCGTTTGCCAGGCACTTTGCCAGCGGTGTGCCATGTAGGCGCCGTTCAGTCCGGCTAACCAACCTACACATGCGCCAGCTATTACATCGAAAGGCCAATGTGCGCCTACTGCTATGCGCGAGATGCCCACCAAGACAGCCAAAAGAAAAACAAAAGCCAGCGCCATCCATGGCAATCCACTGAAATTTGCGTTGTTGCCTTGATCAGTTTCAGCATCCACCTGCGCGGCATGTTTTCTGTGTGCCATCCAAACGCAAGCCCAGACCACTCCAGCCATTGCAAACGCACTGATGGTGTGTCCTGACGGAAAACTATGCCCACGCAAGACCGAGCCCACCACATGAAAGTCGGTCAATACCAAAACATCTGCAGGCCGAGGTGCATCAAAAAACCACTTCAAGGTCAGCGAAGTGATTCCGCCTGCGGGAATAGCTGCCAACACACCCACCCAAATTGTTGGGCGAAAAAGTAACACAGGCGCCATCACACAAAGCGCAACAGCGGTATCACCTAATAAAGTCAAGCCTGCCCATAGTTGCGGATTCAATACCGTCAAGGCATTGACCGCCATAAATATGGATGTCTGCTCGGCATGGTTGACTTGCAAAACAATAGCAAGCAAAAGTCCAATCGCAGCGACTGCCGCACTCATTTGCTTGGCCCCTGCCAATCTTGGCAATGCGATAGATTGAAGTGCGCAATTTGACGACCTGCAACACGCACAGGTAAGTTTTCTAAAACATCACAACGGGCAAACTGCGTATCGCCGACTGGCGGTGCAAAGCTCATCAAAGACCAATCGATCCAAATCGCATCTTCATGCGCTGCAAAGCGACCGAACCAAATATCGAATTGGTCGCCATGGGCATTGACGACCTTCACGTACATGGGACGGGCATACCATGCGATGCGGCTGGCGAGCGTCCAATTGGTCACGGCCAATGTTGCAACATTTTTTTCTTTAGCCCAACGCACGCCATGCACTGCCGCTTGCGACCATCCGTGTAAATCTGCAAATGGATTTTTCGGGGCTTCATCGACACCTACACCCGGGGCTGTAAGGGATTGTTTTTCATTCTCTGAAGCGAAGCCACCTGTCAACATGAGCGCAAACAAAGCTACGCAAATAAGGGCCTGAAGGGCCAATACCCATCGCACAACACGCAGATGCTTTGCAATCAAACCCACCACGCCCGCCGCGATCATGGGTAACAAGGCTACAAAAAATGGCGCCACCCAATGCGGCAAGGTACTGCCCCTGCCCGACAGGTAAAACAACAGCAACACACCCGGAAGCCCAAAAGATGCAACAAAGAAATGGGGTGCAATATTTCTCAACGCCCAAGGCGCTACTAAGCCAAACGAAACAATCACCACTACCGCATACAGCAAGAGCTTGCGCGCCTGCCAGGCATTGCTACCCGCCGCGTGGTTTGCTTGATAAACAAACGAGGCCCAATCGTGCATCGCATTCCAATAAAGAACCGGCATCACACACAGCAGAGCCACCGCAAATGCCAACCATGGTCCGAGTTGTAATAACCAACGCCATCCTTGGTAGCGACACAAAGCCAACACCACGCCTACAGCCAAAAGCACGGCGGTGTATTTGGCTAGGCCTGATAGGCCTAACGCAAGCCCTAATAAAAGCCAAGTCACTAAGCGATTCGAATTGATATCTACGTGCTCGATGGCTATCCGTTGGCTGGTTTTTTTATTTTTAGAAGGCGCGTTGTTAGGCTGACACAGTTGCCAAGTCAGCCACATCACCCAGCAAGTCAGTGGCATCAACAAAGCATCGGGTGTCAAAGCAAAACCCAGCAAATGCGCAATAGGGCTTAGCAATAGCAACAACAGATCAACACGCAAACCAAACACAGAACTCTTGGCGATTTGCGGATACAACGCATCACTCAAACGCATCACACCCCAAGCAGTGAGCACCCAAGCCAGCATAGGCACCACACGCATCCACAGATTGGACCCACCTAGCTGCAAAAACACCCACTGCAACCAACCTACCAATGGGGGATGGTCGTAATAACTCCAGTCCAAGTGAGAGGCATACAGCGCGTAATGTGCTTCATCTGGGGACAAATCGATAAGCGCACCCATCAAAAGGTGCACCACCACGCCTATAGCAACACCCAACAAAACTCTGGGGGGCCAGCGTGTCACATCAGCCTTTGCGTTTTTGTGGCCAAACAAAGAGCGATGTGGTGACGTAATTCCACATCAACCCCACCAAAATGCCGGCCAAACCAGAGAACAACCAGTAACCCCAGTCGCTATATATATAGGAAGCAACGCCCACATTCGAGGCAGCACCAATACCGCAGGCGAGCATGAACTTGACCAAACCACCCCACCACGCCCATCCGTGTAATTGTTTGTCACGGTAAGTCAGTGCGTTGTTGAGGAAAAAGTTGAACACCATCGATACAAGCACCGCAGAGGTTTGCGCCACCACAAACGGCATGGACAGCACTGCCATGCCCGTCCACAAAATACTCAAATGCACCAACACACCCACCGCACCGACGCTTGCAAATGACACCAATTGCACAGGGATGTAGCGACCAACCGTTTTGTCAGCTAACAGCATCAGGTAATCCCACGCCACACGGTTGTCTAGTTTGCTTTCACCCGCCACCCGCAGGCCAAAGCGGAATGGAATTTCTTTGATACGCAAAGTCTTAGGCGAAGAAACCACCACATCCACCAAAATCTTAAAGCCCATACTCGAGAGTTTGTACACCGCATCGTCGATCACATGGCGGTGCAACATAAAAAAACCACTCATCGGATCTTTGATGGTCAAACCCAATAAGCGCTGACTCAAAGTAGTCGCAAATAGGCTGGTGTTGCGTCGACTGTCATCCCAGTCACCTACGCTGCCGCCTTCCATATAGCGGGTACCAATCGCGAGGTCATACGACTCATCGCGCAATGCGGCCAACATGGTGGGCAACAAAGTTTCGTCGTGTTGCAAGTCTGCGTCCATGACTGCGATGTAGGGGGCGCTGGTGGAAAGCATGCCCTCGACACAAGCACTGGAGAGACCACGTCTACCTACACGACGAATACAGCGCACATGCGCATCGGTTGCGGCCAATTCACGCAAACGCTGCACGGTTCCGTCGGGCGAATCGTCGTCTACAAACACAGCCTCCCATGAAACTCCTTGCAAGGTGGCATGCAATCGCTCCATCAGCACGCCCACATTGAGCGATTCGTTGAAGGTAGGGATAACGACCGCCAAAGTGAGCCCTTGTTCGGGGATCTTGTGCTGTTCGTGGGTAGAACTCATGGTGGATGCGCTTAGGAGAATAGGGGCAAGAATGGCGGGCATGGTATCACCCAGCCAGTAAGATTGACT
>JBBAOY010000008.1:49804-55368 GCA_040401095.1 Limnohabitans sp. | reverse complement strand
TTAAGCCACCACCACCGCAGCGCCATCTCCCTTAGGCGCAATCACCCCAACTGTATGAACCGACTCGCCTGAGTCTTGCAGGGTTTGCGCACAAGCTTTTGCATGCGCTGCGTCGATCACCACCACCATACCGATGCCGTTGTTGAAGGTGCGGTTCATCTCTATGTCGTCAATACCCGCTGTGGTTTGAAGCCAAGCAAACAGCTCGCTGCGCGGCCAACTGCCGTGTTGGAGGTGGGCAGCCATTCCGTCTGGCAAAACGCGGGGGATGTTTTCTAACAAGCCACCACCTGTGATGTGCGCCAAGGCTTTGATGGGGTGTTGGGCCAGTGCGGCTAAAACACTCTTTACATACAAACGGGTGGGGGCCATGATGGCTTGCTTAAAGGGTTGGCCATCCAACTTGGCGGGTGCGTTGGCACCAGCTCGCTCAATCACTTTGCGCACCAAAGAAAATCCGTTGGAATGCACACCGGAAGACGAGAGCCCCAGCACGACATCACCGGCTTGCACGTTCTGTCCTGTCAAGATTTTTGACTTTTCCACCGCGCCTACAGCAAAGCCTGCCAAGTCATATTCACCATCGGGGTACATGCCGGGCATTTCGGCGGTTTCGCCGCCAATCAAAGCGCATCCAGACAATTCACACCCTTTGGCGATGCCTCCAATCACCGCTGCGGCGGTATCTACATCTAACTTGCCACAGGCAAAGTAGTCTAGGAAGAACAACGGTTCCGCACCTTGTACCAGCACGTCGTTCACGCTCATGGCGACCAAGTCAATGCCTACCGTGTCGTGCATTTGCCACTCAAAGGCGAGTTTGAGTTTGGTGCCTACGCCGTCGGTACCGCTGACCAAAACCGGCTCTTTGTAGCGTTTTGGCACTTCGAACAAGGCGCCAAAACCACCAATACCCGCTAAAACGCCTTCGCGCATAGTTTTTTTGGCCAAGGGCTTGATGCGTTCGACCAAGGCGTCGCCGGCGTCGATGTCAACGCCGGCGTCTTTGTAGGAAAGGGGGTGGTTCATGGTGCGCTGTGGGGTTGGTAAGCAAGTAGGCGCTCACCGATAGAATGAAGCGGTTCATTTTAAAGCCCCAACCACCACGCCGCTGTATGCAATTTAACCCGCCGCAACGCCACGCCCTTGCTTGGGGAGTTATCGCCCTCGTGGTGGGTGTTGTGCTCTGGGTTTTAGGCCCCGTCTTGATGCCTTTTGTCGTGGCTGCTGTTTTGGCCTACGCCCTAAATCCCTTGGTGCGTGGCTTGGAGCGCGTTAGCAAGCGACTCATTCCTCCCCTGGTGGCCGTGTTGTTGGTCGAAGTGGGTTTTCTGGTCTTGGTGGTCGCTGTGTTCACATTGTTGATACCCATCGTGGTCACAGAATTGCCGTTGATGCGCGACAAGTTGCCGACCCTTTTGCAACGTGGACAGGCATTTTTAGCCCCGTGGCTGGCTGGCATGGGCGTCCAAGTGTCTTTGGACCCAGACAGCATCAAAGCCTTTGTTTTGCAAAACGTGGATGTGTCGGTGGGGGACGGCGTTGCCAAAGCCTTGGCGTCTTTGCGCATTGGCGGCAGCGTGGCTTTGGCCGTTATTGGCAACTTGGTACTGATACCCGTTGTGCTGTTTTATTTGCTGATCGATTGGCACCATGTGACGCGCCATATGCATTCACTGGTGCCTATAAAAATGCGTCCCGCTTTCGATAGTTTCATGCATGAAAGCGACCAGGTCTTGGGCCAGTATTTGCGAGGCCAACTCTCGGTCATGGTGGCGATGGCCGTGTTTTATAGCGTGGGATTGAAGTGGTTTGGCTTAGACCTCGCCCTGCCGATTGGCGTGTTCACTGGCTTGGCGGTATTTGTGCCCTATGTAGGATTTGGCTTGGGACTTATCTTGGCGTCCATCGCTGCTTTGTTGCAGTTTCCTTTTGAACAAGCGTGTTTGATAGTGGTTGTGGTCTTTGGCTTGGGTCAAGCCCTAGAAGGCTTTGTGTTGACCCCGCGTTTGGTAGGTGAGCGCATTGGGTTGCACCCTTTGCACGTGATTTTTGCCTTGCTGGCTTTTGGCCAGCTGTTTGGGTTTGTCGGCGTGTTGATCGCACTGCCTGCGAGCGCAGTGTTATTGGTGGCGATTCGTCGATTGCGACACCGATACCAATCTAGCGAGCTGTTTAGGGCATGAAGCAAATAGCGCTCGATATCGGATTGGCTTCTGGCCCGAGTTTGCGTAATTTCTTAGCGGGCCCCAACCTCGCTGCCCTTGAACATTTGGTCCTGTGGTCTGTTTATGACAAACGCTCACCGGTACCCACCTATGTGTGGGGCGAATCAGGCAGTGGCAAATCGCACTTGTTACGCGCAGTCTTTGCGCAGTTGCAAGAGCAGGGCAGCCCTGTGGGTTGGCTAGACGCCTCTATCGCCGAGCCGCAAGCCTTCCAAGAAAACTGGCGTGTCGTTTTATTAGACGATGTGCATTTGTATACCGCGGTGCAACAGCAAGCCGCCTTCAATTGGTTTGTCAACGCGACCTCGCCGCAAGATGGCCAACAACGCTGGGTCCTAGCCAGCAGCAAAGTGCCTCCCAGCGATTTGCAGCTGCGCGAAGACTTGCGTACGCGCTTGGGCTGGGGCCATATTTTTCATTTGCATGTGCTGAGCGAGTCGGAACGTCGCTCAGTGTTGCGACAAAACGCGGATGAGCGGGGCATCTTTTTGAGCGATGAGGTGATGGACTTCATATTGAACCGATTCAGCCGCGACTTAAGCAGCTTGGTGCAATTGCTCGACCAACTCGACGGCTATGCCTTGCAAACCCAGCGCGCCATCACTATTCCACTTCTTAAATCCATGCTTGAAAACAACCCATGAAGCTTGCTTTATTTGATCTCGACCACACCATATTGCCTATTGACTCGGACCAATCTTGGGGACGATTCACCACCACTTTGGGCTGGACCGATGCCGTTGAATTCACCCAAAAAAATGATGCGTTTTACGCCCATTACCAAGCTGGCACTCTAAATATCCATGACTACGTGCGTTTTGCCACCGAAGCGTTTTGCACGCGTTCTCGGGCTGAGGCTGAGGCCGCCCATGCGCGCTTTATGCGCGAAGTCATACACCCAGTTATTCGTGAAGAAGCCTTGGCTCTGTTGGACAAGCACCGCGCTGCCGGCGAGCAACTTGTGATCATCACCGCCACCAATGAATTTGTGACCCGCCCGATCGCCCATGCTTTCGGCGTGGACGAACTTATCGCCGTTGAGCTAGTGCGCGATGCCCAGGGTTGGTACAGCGGCGAAATTTTGGGCGTGCCGTCTTTGCGCGAAGGCAAAGTCGAGCGTCTGCAACAATGGTTGCACCAACGGGGTTTGGACTGGGACAAGGTGGAGACCACGTTTTACAGTGATTCCAGCAACGACATTCCTTTGTTGCAACGCGTCAACCATCCGGTAGCTACCAACCCAGACGCCAAACTCAAAGCCTTTGCCCTTGAAAAAGGCTGGCCGATTCTGGAACTTTTTCCGACTGCATGATCAAACAATTTATCGATAAGCTGATGGGCAAAGCACCCGCCAGCCAAAAGCCCTCGCTGGGCAAACGCCAAGTGGTGCCCGCCAAAGTGCACGGCATCAATGTCGACTGGGTAGATGAGCGCGCCTTGAGCGTTGTGCGCACACTGCAAGACCGTGGCTTCAAAGCCTATATCGTTGGCGGTGCAGTGCGTGACCTGTTGCTAGGTCTTAAACCGAAAGACTTTGACGTGGCGACCAATGCTACGCCTGAGCAAGTCAAATCTGCTTTTCGCCGTGCTTTCATCATTGGACGGCGCTTTCGTATCGTTCATGTGGTCTACGGACGTGGTCGCGAACATGAGGTCATCGAAGTCTCGACTTTCCGTGCGCATCTAGACAACGCAGACGCCACGCAAGTGACTGGCAACGAGCGCAGCAGCAAGCAAGAACTCGCGGGCATGAAGCACGCCGTCGACGCCAGTGGCCGCGTGTTGCGTGACAACGTCTGGGGTCCGCAAGACGAAGACGCCGCGCGCCGCGACTTCACCATCAACGCGATGTACTACGACCCCGAAACGGGGGAAGTGATCGACTACCACGGCGGTATTGCCGACGCCAAGAAAAAAGTCTTGCGCATGATCGGTGATCCCGCCGCCCGTTACCGCGAAGACCCTGTGCGCATCATCCGCGCCGTGCGTTTTGTTGCCAAGCTCAGCGACCTCGGGTTTTCTCTGGAGGCCAAAACGGCTGCTCCTTTAAAACGCATGCTCAAGCTCTTGGCTGATGTGCCGCAAAGCCGTTTGTTTGACGAGATGCTCAAACTTTTGCAGACCGGCCATGCGCTCGCCAGCGTGGCGCAATTGAAGGTGCTTGGCTTGCAAAAAGGCATATACCCGCTCTTGGATGTTGTGGTGGCGCGCTCCGACGAAGAGTTTGTCAAAACTGCTTTGCAAGACACCGACCGCCGTGTTGGCGAAGGCAAACCGGTGGCGCCAAGCTTTTTGCTCGCTTGCGTTTTATGGTCGGATGTTCGCGAGGGTTGGAACGAACGCCGTGTCAAGCAACCGCCGTTCCCTGCTTTGCAAGACGCGATTGACGAAGTCTTTGATTCCCGCATTGGCGACGTCTCAGGCAGAGGCAAGCTCGGTGCGGACATGCGAGACATTTGGTTGATGCAACCACGTTTTGAAAAACGCGTGGGTAGCGGCCCTTGGACCTTGGTTGACCATGTGCGTTTCCGCGCAGCCTTTGACTTCATGCGTTTGCGCGCAGATGTGGGTGAGGTAGACGAACTGCTCGCCGATTGGTGGCAGGAATTCAGCTTGGCCGACGACGCCACCCGCGAAGATTTGTTGCAACAAGCCCGCACCGCTGCGCCGCAAGACGATGCGCCCAAGAAACGGCGCAGACGTCGTAAACCTGCAGGCGGTGCAGAGCGCGAGACCCCAGCGGAGTAAATCATGGTTCAGGTTTGCGTAGCTTTTGGCGCCAACTTGGGAGAAGCCCAGGCTACGGTGCTCCAAGCCATCCAAGATGTTGGCGCGCTAGCCAACACGCAACTACGAATAGCCTCTTCTTTGTATGCCAGTGCACCGTATGAGGCGATTGGCCCCGAGTTTGTGAACGCAGTTGCGATGTACGACACAGATTTGCCGCCTTTGGAGTTGCTTGACGCTTTACAAAATTTAGAGACCATCGCTGGGCGCGAAAGGCCTTTCCTCAATGCGCCTCGCACCTTGGATTTGGACATTATTTTTTATGGCGATGTCGCGCTAGATTCGCCTCGACTCACACTGCCTCATCCTCGTTGGCAGGAGCGCGCTTTTGTTTTGGTGCCGTTAGCAGAAATCAGCCCAGAGAAAGTTTCGCCAGCGCTTTTGTCAAGCGTTTCAAACCAGCCTGTAAGCCGAATTGGCTAGCGCTATTTGTAGTGAGGAAGCTGACAAGAAGCTACTAAGCAAAAGCTTTGATCAAAAAGCCCAAAAGTGAATAGCGAGTAGCGAGTAGCTTTTATTGCGAAATCTTTTGCGCTTCTTCGATTTGGT
>JBBAOY010000008.1:38381-49704 GCA_040401095.1 Limnohabitans sp. | reverse complement strand
TAGCGAGTAGCGAGTAGCTTTTATTGCGAAATCTTTTGCGCTTCTTCGATTTGGTATTCAAAATACCGCTGGATGCTAAAAACAATGCTCGACATCAGCACTGTGGTTCCAATTAGCAACGATAAAACTATCGCTCCAATCGTTAACCAACCCGTTTGGCCTGCGACTGCATCTTCTGGCGCCTCAGGGTTGAACTTGGCGTTCCAGGCCTCCTTGGGCATGAGGGCGTAAACAATCGCATTCAAAGCGCAGCCCGCAAAGCAAAAGCCTGCTAGCGGGATGAGTAGCCAGCTAGCCACATCGTCCAATCCAAACTCTTGCACCCTTTGAACGCCATAAATGCCCAAAGCCGTTGGAACGGGCAGCATCCAGCCCAAAGTGTCCCAAATACCAAATAAATAAAAGCGGTGCAGACCCAAAGGTCCACCAATAAAGGCCAACCACGCAGCTAGAGTTTTGTTTTTCATGACAGGCAGTGTATCTCTGGCTATAATGGAGGGCTTTTCAGCGTGTCGCTGGCCGGGTGGCCTAGCGCGTGTCTCAAACGCTGAAACACCCCACCCACCCGAAGGATTCACTATGGTCGTCATTCGACTTTCACGCGGCGGTTCTAAAGCCCGTCCGTTTTTTAACATTGTTGTGGCTGATAAGCGCGACCGTCGCGACGGCCGTTTCATCGAGCGTATCGGTTTTTACAACCCACTGGCCAAAGGTGCTGCCGAGAGCTTGCGCGTTGCGCAAGACCGTCTGACCCACTGGACTGGCGTTGGCGCGCAGTGCTCGCCCACCGTGATCCGTTTGGTCAAGCAAGCGGCCGCCAAAGTAGCCGCTTAACTAGCGATAAGGCGCTGCCATGACGCTCGCCTTCGAGGCCGCAGAACTTCCTGCGGATGCCATCGAAGTTGGGCGCATCGCAGACGCATGGGGCATCAAAGGCTGGTTCAAAGTTTTGCCCTACAGCGCTTCTCCGGAAGCGCTTTTTTCTTCTAAGCGTTGGTTTTTACAACCTTCTGAAAAAGGTGCCAAAACCTTCACGGGCACCGCCCTGCTCAAAATCAAAGAAGCCAAAGACCACTCCGACTCCGTCGTTGCACACGCGCAAGACATAGATGACCGCAACGATGCCGAGTTGCTAAAAGGCGCACGCATCTTTATTTCCCGTGCTAGCTTTCCTACCCCCGAAACAGACGAGTACTACTGGGTAGACCTCATCGGGCTCGACGTGGTAAACCGAGAAGGTCTCGCTTTGGGTCAGGTGAGAGAACTTCTCCACACTGGCCCGCAAACTGTGTTGGTACTTGCTTACTTAGAAGAAGGCAAAAGCAAAGAGCGCATGATTCCCTTTGTAAACGCCTATATCGACGGTGTGGATCTGCCAGCCAAGCGCATCACCGCTGATTGGCAGCCTGATTTCGACGTTTAAACACCATGCGTTTCGACGTCATCACACTTTTTCCAGAGATCTTCGAAGCCTTTTTGGTCAGTGGCGTCACGCGCCGTGCTTTTGAATCTGGGCAAGTCATAGTCAAACTCTGGAACCCGCGCGACTTCGCGCAAGGCAATTACCGTCGGGTGGATGACCGCCCCTTTGGCGGTGGCCCCGGCATGGTGATGATGGCCGAACCCTTGGCCGCTTGTTTAGACACGATTCGCGCTGAGCGTGGACAAGACCGTCAGTTGGCGCCCTTGGTGCTTTTTTCGCCGATTGGCCAAACTTTGCAACACACGGTGGTGCAAAAGTGGGCTGACAGTGCTGGCGCAGTCTTGCTGTGCGGGCGTTATGAGGGCGTGGACCAACGCTTTATTGACCAATTTGTAGACCAACAAATGAGCTTGGGCGACTTTGTAATGTCTGGGGGCGAAATAGCCGCCATGGCTTTGCTAGACGCCGTCACCCGCTTGCAACCAGGGGTTTTGCAAGATGGCGACAGTTCTCAAATGGACAGTTTTCATCCCGCTTTAGATGGTTTACTCGATTGCCCGCACTACACCCGCCCTGAACAATGGCAAGGGCAAGGCGTGCCTGAGGCGCTTCTTTCTGGCCACCATGTCCAAATCGAAACATGGCGACGCGCCCAGCGCGTGGCGTTGACCCAAAGCCTGCGCCCAGATTTAATTCACGCCGCGCGAACTGCAGGACTTTTGACTGCCCAAGACGAAGCTGTTCTCAATGGGCAAAAGTCGCTATAATGGAGGGCTTTTCGATCCTCTGGCCGGCCGCTTCGGGTCTTCTTCTTAGAAGTCACCAGAAGCCTTTTGTGTAGCGCGGTCACGATCCATCAGAGGTCTTTATGAATTTAATCCAAACCCTTGAGGCAGAAGAAATTGCTCGCCTCAACAAAAAAGTCCCCGCGTTCGCTCCTGGCGACACGGTCATCGTTAGCGTCAACGTGGTCGAAGGTACGCGCAAGCGCCTGCAGGCTTATGAAGGCGTAGTCATCGCCAAACGCAACCGCGGTTTAAACAGCGGTTTTATCGTTCGCAAAATTTCTAGCGGTGAAGGCGTTGAGCGTACGTTCCAAACTTACAGCCCCTTGATCGCCAGCATTGAAGTCAAGCGCCGTGGCGACGTGCGCCGTGCCAAGTTGTACTACTTGCGTGACCGTAGCGGCAAGTCAGCCCGGATTAAAGAAAAGCTCGTTAGCAAGTCTGCAGCTGCCAACAAAGCCGCTGCAGCAGCGGCTGAGTAAGCCTCTCAAAGCTTTGGCTCTACATAAGCCACCCCAAGTTTTCACTTGCGGTGGCTTTTTTATCGCGTTCAATGGCTAATCCGTCCAACTTCGACCCTCACAAGGTTCCTGTCGATCGGATAGACAGCCATCTCGCGCCCGTACTGAGCGATAAGTGGACGGCACAAGCCCTGCAACAGCGCTTTGCGCAACCACCGAATTGGCAACCTGAAATCATGCGCGAGCGGAAATTTATGGACCGCGAGCCCGCGCAAGCTGCTGTTTTGATGGGCCTAGTGATGCGCGATGAACCCACAGTGTTGCTTACCCAGCGCACCGACCACATGAGCACCCACGCCGGCCAAGTTGCATTTGCAGGCGGTAAGTGCGATGCACATGATGCAGACGCCAGCGCCACCGCTTTGCGCGAAGCCTATGAAGAGGTAGGACTTGAGCCGCATTACGTGCAGGTTTTGGGCGAACTACCCACTTACATCACTGGCTCAGCTTTTCATGTCACGCCTATAGTTGCCTTGATTGATCCAGCGATGCAATTGCAGATCAATACCAATGAAGTAGCGCATGCATTTGAAGTGCCATTGGCCTATTTGATGAACCCCGCCAACCACCGCTGGCATGTGTGGGAGTTTGAGGGCGTGCAACGCCAATGGTTATCGATGCCTTATCAAGATGGGCCAGACCAGCGATTCATCTGGGGAGCGACGGCTGGCATGCTGCGTAACTTCTACCGGTTCTTACAAGCCTAGTAGTTATCATCGGGCTATGAGTTTCTTAGCCCTACTCTTTGCTTTCTTGATCGAACAAGTGCGCCCTTTGGCGCATGAGAACTGGGCGCACCGTGCTTTACGCGCTTGGTTAGAGTGGATCAGCCACACATTTGATGCGGGACAAGAAAAGCTCGCATGGATGACATGGGCCTTAGCCGTCGGCGTGCCTTCTGTCCTGTCACTCATCATCCATTGGAGTTTGCTGGCTTGGTTGGGCTGGCCTGCCGCAATGATTTGGAGTGTGGGTGTCTTGTATTTAGCTTTAGGTTTTCGCCAGTTCAGCCATTACTTCACGGATATTCGAGATGCATTGGAAGAGGGCGACGAGCAGCAAGCGCGAGAGGTCTTGGCGCATTGGAAACAAGTAGCGGTCGGCACTTTGCCGCGCCAAGAACTGTTGCGCCATGTGATTGAGTTTTCTGTGCTGTCTGCCCATCGCCATGTGTTTGGTGTTATGGCGTACTTTTCTTTTTTTGCTGCATTAGGCTTTGGGCCTGCAGGGGCCGTGGTCTACCGCATGAGTGAATGGGTATCTCGCATCTGGGCGCATACGCCGCATGCCGATAACAAATTTGTCAGCTTAGCGTTGCAAGTTTGTGCAAAGAAAGCTTGGTATGTGGTGGACTGGTTGCCAGCCCGGATGACAGCTGTGGCATTTGGCGTCGTCGGTAACTTTGAAGACGCCATCGACTGCTGGCGCAATTACGCGCAACGGTTTTCGGACGACAACGACGGTGTGGTGATTGCGGCTACTTCTGGTGCGTTGAATGTTCAACTAGGGGGTGCTGCATTGCCTTCCAGCGGTACTGATTCATCAGACGTTTCGCTGCAAGATGGGATTCCTAGTGATGGTCAAGACAGCGAAAGCACCCCTGGGCGTCCGCCAGAAAAAAGTCACTTGGCCAGCGTAGTGGGGTTGGTTTGGCGCTCGGTAGTGTTGTGGATGGTGCTGCTGGCGCTTTTAACTTTGGCAAGGTTACTGGGTTAAATGATTTAAAGCTGCTTATTCATGCATCTTCACGCGACTCGCCAAAAAGTAAGCCCCTAAAGACGCAAGCGCTGCAACCACTGCGCATAACCAGTAGTGGGTCACTTGCCCACTAGGTTCGCGTTGCAACAACATTCCGCCAACCCAAGAGGCAATACCCATAGAGAAGGACTGCACAGCACCATTGAGCGACATAAAAGTGCCGCGAAATTTAGGGTTCGCGGCAGACGTGAGAAGCGCCATACCTGGGATCATGCGTCCGTTCATCGAGGCAAACAAGAGCGTGGTCGTCAATAAAACAAAAGGCAGAGGAATAGGCGTCAGCAAAGTAATGGCAAACATAGGAATGATTGAAAACAACACTGCTTTTTGAAACGTCTGACGCTTGCCATGGCGATCCGTAATGCCGCCAATCCATCTGCCCGTGAATAAGGTCACTACACCCCCGCAAAAATACAACCAAGGAATTTCGGATGCGGTCATCACATGGTTGTTTTGTAAATACAAGGTGATGTAAGGAATGATGGTGAAAGCTGCAAACATCATTGTGGCGGATAGAAATAAAGCCATGCGTTGGTTGTGTTCGCTGAGAACTTGCACCATGCCGTGTAACACGTGTTTATCTTCGCCGTGTGCAATATGCGCATCCAAAGAGGGGAGTGCATAAAACGCCAATGCGCCTACTCCAAGACACATCACCCCAATCGCAAAAAAAGCAAAGTGCCAACCCCACAAATTAGCAAACATCAGCCCGGCTGGAACTCCTGCCACAGTGGCGACAGAAAAAGACGTCATCACGATGCCAGTAGCACGCCCGCGTCGCGCAAACGGAATCACATCCCCAATAATGGTTTGCGACATGGTGTTGAGTACGCCACCAAAAAAACCAGCTGCAATACGCGCCGCCATCAACCAAAAAAATGTTGGCGCGACACCACAAGCAATTGTGGTGAGGGCAAACAAGGTGTACAGCGTCAGCAACAAGTGTTTACGATCAAACCTATCTACAAAAGTGGTGGCAAATAGGCCTGATATGCCTGCAGAGATGGTGTAGGCAGAAACCAATAAACCAAACTCAGCAAAGCTAATGTCAAAAAGTGCTGTGAGTTGTGGCCCCAAAGGCATCATGATCATGAAGTCCACGATATGGGTAAATTGAATGCCTGCTAACGAGAGAAGCAAAAGTAATTCCCGGCGTGGTGAAAGTGTTGTGTGCATAGTTATATTTCTGCTCTGGCAAAAGTTTGTAAGGGCCGGAGAGGGGATTCAGGCGTTAGTGGTAGAAAAGAGCAAGCTAGAAGTGCTTCTAGTAGTGTTTAGGTTCAGTGAGTTCAGCAAACAAAATGCCGTAGAGCTTGTAGCGTGGGGCGTTGATTTCTCCAGATACAACAGCAGCCTGCACGCCACACCCAGGTTCATGCAAATGCGTGCAGTTATAAAACTTGCATTCTGAAACATGGGGCTTTAGGTCGGGCATGTAAGCAGCGAGTTGCATCGCATCAATGTGGTGCAGCCCAAACTCTTGAAAACCTGGTGAGTCGATCAATGCAGTCTTGCGTTCGGCATCTACCCAATACAAATTGGTAGAGGTTGTGGTGTGCTTGCCGGAGTTCAATGCGTGCGAAATCTCACCCGTGCTCACCAACGCATTAGGTATGAATTGGTTAATCAAAGTACTCTTACCTGTACCAGAAGGACCCAATATCAAACTGGTCTTGTTTTGCAAACGCTCTACCAAGTCACCCGAGCGGCCATGTTTGATAGCCAGTTGCAACACGGTGTAGCCCATCGCTGTGTAAGGCGCTAAACGATCCAGTGCACGTGCAAATAAATCGGTTAAGTCGCTCTTATTGAGGGCAATGATGGGCGTGATGTGCTCAGCTTCTGCCGCAATCAAGGCGCGCGTGAGTTGCATTTGAGAGAACTCAGGCTCCGCAGCGAGCAAGATCACAACTTGGTCTAAATTGGCCGCGAACGATTTGGTGCGTATTTCATCTTGTCTGTAAAACAAGTTGCGCCGCGGAAGAATTTTTTCTATCGTGCCCTCATCGGTAGAGGGCAGCCACTCCACTTGGTCGCCAACGACTACTTGGCTTTTTTTACCCCTTGGATGACAAATGCGTCTCTCACCATCCGTTGACTCGACCATGCAGTGGCGTCCATGGCTGGCCACTACTAAGCCGGTTTGGGTCATGCGGCAATCCGCGCGATACGCTGCGAGGCGGGGGGGTGCGAGTAATAAAACGCAACAAACCAAGGGTCTGGCGTTAAGGTCGATGCGTTGTCTTGGTATAGCTTCAATAGAGCACTTGCCAAAGACTTACCGTCACTATTGCTGGCTGCATAGGCATCCGCTTCAAATTCAAATCGACGTGATCGGCGCGAAGACAGCGGTGTGATGAAGAAAGTCACCAATGGCAAAAACAGCATGAACAGAAGCAAAGCCAGTGCACTATTGCCGCCTTGCAAGTTAGGTGCAACGCCTAAACCTGTGTAGAACCAAACTTGCTGTGATAACCATCCGAGTAAGGCAAGCCCCACCAAACTGAACGCAAAACTAGTCGCCATCATTTGCAAAATATGGCGGTGTTTGAAATGGCCTAACTCATGGGCCAAGACGGCTTCCATTTCGTCGCCATTGAGTTGTGCAAGCAAGGTGTCGAAAAAAACAACCCTCTTAGCGGCACCAAAGCCGGTAAAAAAAGCATTCGAATGTGCAGAGCGTCGACTTCCATCCATCACAAAAAAACCTTTGGCGGTGAAGCCAGCGCGAGACATCAAAGCATTCACCCGCGCTTTGAGGGTGTCGTCTTGAAGCGGTGTGAACTTATTAAACAGCGGCATGATCACATTGGGTGCGATCCACATCACAAACAATTGATAAGCAACCAATGCGCCCCACGCCCAAACCCACCACCATGCACCGCCAGCTTCCATCAACCATAACACCAGCCACAAAATGGGTAGGCCCAACACCAAACCAACAGCAATGCCTTTTAATAAATCACTCACCCACAAGGCAGGCGTTGTTTTGTTAAATCCAAATCGTTGCTCGACACTGAATGTTTGGTAGAGCGACAAAGGCAAGCCAATCAATCCACCTATCAACATAAAAGAAAGTACCAAAAC
The DNA here is from genome assembly GCA_040401095.1 of Limnohabitans sp. Lineage (GTDB taxonomy): Bacteria > Pseudomonadota > Gammaproteobacteria > Burkholderiales > Burkholderiaceae_C > Limnohabitans. The sequence goes on along the minus strand of JBBAOY010000008.1, from coordinate 42,130 downwards.
TATTTGCTGACCCATACCTGATCCCATGAGTTGCAGCGTCAAAAGGTTCAAAAAATCCAAGCCCCCAAGCAAAGTCCAACCCAATAGGGTGGCTGCATCTAAAGCAAGATCAATCAAACCCACACGGGCTTTTTCTAATGTGTAGTCCGCAGCCTTTTGATGTGACTCGAGCGTGATCGTGTCAGCAAACGCAGCAGGTACTGCATTACGGTGTTGCGCAACATGGCGTACTTGGCGCGAAGCCAACCACAACTTAGTTAAAAGATTTGCAAGCAGCAACACTGCAAGTGCCACGCTCATGGAGATAGAAGAATTCATCATGGGTTGAAGTTTAGATGAATGTATGTACCCCGCCTGTTGTTGGGGATGCACGACAATCTGCACTATGCCCAATACTTCTAAGTCTCTTGCTGAGCCAACTTTACTTACCCAGCCAACATTAGCCAAATCAGACCTCAATCTTGTGTGGTTAGATTGCGAAATGTCTGGCCTTGAACCCGATCGCGATCGCTTGCTTGAAATCGCGGTGATCGTCACCAGCCCTGATTTATCGATTCGCATTGAAGGTCCTGTTTTAGTGATCCACCAAAGCGACGAAGTTTTATCCAAAATGGACGCTTGGAACCGAGGCACGCACGGCAAGAGTGGCTTGACAGAAAAAGTCAAAGCATCAACCGTGACCGAACAAGAAGCGCAAGACGCTTTGATTGCCTTTATCAAACCCTTTGTGTCTAAGGGCGTCTCACCCATGTGTGGCAACACCATTGGGCAAGATAGACGCTTCTTAAATAAATACATGCCCAAATTGGAAGCTTGGTTCCACTACCGCAACGTAGACGTCAGCACCCTCAAAGAGTTGGCGCGCCGTTGGAAGCCCGATGTTTTTAATGCTTTCAAAAAAGCCCAAAAACACACGGCCTTGGCCGATGTGCATGAGTCCATTGACGAGATGCTGCACTACAAACAGCACTTTCTCAATTTAAATTAGGTAATAACCCGAAGCTGTGGCACAATAGAGTTCTTCGCTTAAACGAGCGAACTTTGTACATCTCCCTTCATACATCGGGCTCCTTGAATTGAGTCCCACGCGCTGAACAAGCCCTCCAGGGCCAGAGCAGGTTTCGTTTGATGGTTGATGTTTTTTAACCAAGAACGGAGCTAGCCGCAAACCTTGCGGTGCTCGCGTGTGAGAAAACCATGACTGACGCTTTTGAAGTGACAGGCGAATCTACGCTTGTCGAACCTATTTCCTCTGTATTGGACGATTTGGCTGTGGCCGTTGATGTTCAAGAAGAAGTAGTTGATAACGCCCCCAACGGGTTTGTCACGCTCGGGCTTGCGCCTGAACTCGTGCAAGCCGTTGCAGATTTGGGCTACACACAGCCCACCACTGTGCAACTCAAAACCATTCCTTTGGCATTGCCATCAGACAACGCAGACGCCAAGAAAGGCTATGTCGATTTGATGGTGTCTAGCCAAACAGGTAGCGGTAAAACAGCTGCCTTTTTGTTGCCAGTCATTCATACCTTATTAAAGCAACTCTCCGAGGCTGAGGCTGAAGACCGCGCCGCTTATGAAAAATCAGTAGCTGACGCCATCGCCAAAGGCGAAGAGCCACCCAAAAAAGCCAAACGCAAAGACCCTACCAACACACGTAATTTCAAAGCTCCAACTCCAGGTGCATTGATTGTGTGTCCTACGCGCGAACTCGCGCAGCAAGTGGCACATGACGCGATTGATTTGGTCAAACACTGCCGTGGTTTGCGTGTAGCCAACGTGGTGGGTGGAATGCCTTACCAATTGCAAATTGCCAAGTTGCAAAACGCCAATTTGGTAGTGGCCACTCCAGGACGCCTACTTGACTTGCAACGTTCGATGCAAATCAAACTAGACAAGGTGCAATTTTTGGTGGTCGACGAAGCGGACCGCATGTTGGATCTCGGCTTCGCCGATGACTTGGCTGAAATCAACCAACTCACGATCGAACGCAAACAAACGATGATGTTTAGCGCAACATTTGCGCCACGCATTCAGCAACTGGCAACGCGCGTCATGCGCCAACCCCAGCGCATTCAGATTGACTCACCTCAAGAAAAACACAACAACATTCGCCAAGTGTTGCATTGGGCAGACAACGCGCACCACAAGCGCAAATTGCTAGACCATTTGTTGCGCGATACCACGATCAACCAAGCGATTGTGTTTGCCAGTACCCAAATCGAATGCGACGGGTTAGCCAACGACTTACAACAAGACGGTTTTTCTGCTGTCGCATTGCATGGCGCTTTGAGTCAAGGCTTGCGTAACCGCCGCTTGATGGCTCTGCGTCAAGGCCAAGTGCAGTTCTTGGTAGCGACAGACGTGGCTGCGCGCGGTATTGATGTGCCCACCATCACCCACGTATTCAATTTCGGTTTGCCGATGAAATCAGAAGACTACACCCACCGTATTGGCCGCACAGGCCGTGCAGGGCGCGATGGTTTAGCCGTGACATTGGCCGAGTTTCGCGACAAACGAAAAATCTTTGATATCGAAGCATTTACCCGCCAACCCATTGCGGCTGAAGTCATTCCCGGTCTAGAGCCAACACAACGTGTTGAGCGCGGCCGTGACTTCGCACCACGCAAAGGCGCTGGCAAATTTGACGCGCCACGTCGTAACCACGGTGGTGGTTTCGGTGGAAAAGGTGGCGGCGGCTTTGGTGGCGGTCACCGTGATGGTGGTTCTAACTTTGGCGGACGCAGTGAAGGTAACTTCGGCGGTCGTAGCGAAGGCAACTTTGGTGGAAATCCCGCTGGCAAAAGCGGTGGCGGTTTTGGCGGTGATAACCGCTTTGCTGCAACGCCTGCGCGCAGTTTTGATGACCGCCCTGCACGCGGACCTCGGCCAGTGTTTGAGGGCGAGCGTTCACCTTTTGACAAAAAAGCGGCACGTCCTAAATCAGGTGGCGGTGGGTTCGATGCTAAAAAACGTACTCCCAAGCCAAAATTTGATCGTTAATTTCGATCTATAAAAAAAACGGCGACATAAGTCGCCTTTTTTTTCGTGTGCTGTTTATTGCATTACTTACCAAGTAATTTGCGCGACACAAAGTCAAGGCGGTCTTGGCCCCAAAACAATTCGCCATCTATGACAAAGGTGGGTGAACCAAATACACCCACATCAATCGCTTCTTGCGTGTTGGCGTCATAGCGTTTATGTACTTCTGCGCTGCGTGATAGTTCTAAGCATGCAGCATCGAGTTGGTTCTCCGTTAAAAGTACAGCAAGCGTTTGTGCATCTGCGATATTACGTTCTTGCGTCCAAACAGCGGCCATCACTGCACCGGCCAGCTTGGCAGCTTGCGCGCTATCGTGGTGCATATCAGCAGCAATGATCAATCGTGCAGCATCATCACCCGCTACAGGGAAAAACTTTGGTTTGAGGTGCACTGGCAACTTCAAATGCTTACTAAACCGTTCCAAGTCCACAAATCGGTAAGCCTGACGCTGAGGCGCACGTTGGCCTAGTGGCAAGCCACCTGAAACGGGAAATACTTTGCCTAAATCCATGGGTATGACACGTACTTGAGCGCCTGCCTGTTGGGCCGTATTCATAAGTCGCTGATGGCCCAAATATGTCCAAGGGCTTGAGGGGGCGAGGTAATAGTTCACGATAGTGGTCATAACAGGCTGTATTCAAAGTGAAAAACACAAGAATACGACATAAAATAACAATACTTAATTTTTTCTGGAAAACAACATGGGCAA
>JBBAOY010000008.1:25342-38281 GCA_040401095.1 Limnohabitans sp. | reverse complement strand
AATTCAATCTTGACTTCCAACACCTCTAGGTTGTCATGGCGCTCAAAGTTAACTTTGATATCTTGCGGATTGATGTTGACGTACTTCGACAATACAGCCACCAAGTCGCGTTGCAAAGCAGGTAAGTAATCTGGTTGTGGGTTGCGCCCAGTGCGCTCATGCGTAAGGATGAATTGCAGGCGTTCTTTAGCGACGCTGGCGGTTTTTTTCTTTTCGCCAAGCAAGAAGGAAAGTAAAGACATCGGCTTATTTACCTCCGAAAATACGCTTGAGCAAACTAGGCTTTACATGTTCGGTAAATCGCAGCGGAACGTCTTCTCCTAAGAACCGGCTGATAACGTCTTTATAAGCTTCTGACACATCGGTGTTCGTCAAATGAACAGCAGGCAAACCTTGGTTGGATGCTGTCAATACGGTTTCAGATTCTGGGATCACACCAATCAAAGGTATGCGCAAGATGTCTTGAATATCTTCAAGCGACAGCATGTGACCGTCTTCAACACGGCTAGGGTTGTAGCGGGTGATCAATAGGTGTTCTTTGATGGGCTCCCCACCTTCAATGGCGCGCATTGTTTTGCTGCTGAGCATGCCTAGGATGCGGTCTGAATCACGAACGGAAGATACCTCAGGGTTGGTGACCACCAAAGCCTCGTCTGCAAAGTGCATGGCCATCATGGCGCCAATTTCAATGCCTGCAGGGGAGTCGCAAACGATGTAGTCAAAGGCCATGCCTTTAAGGTCATTGAGAACGCGTTCTACGCCTTCTTTGGTGAGAGCGTCTTTGTCACGGGTTTGAGAGGCGGCTAGCACGAACAAGTTGTCGCACTGCTTGTCTTTGATCAAAGCTTGGTTCAAGGTGGCTTCACCGTTGATAACGTTGATGAAGTCGTACACCACGCGGCGTTCGCATCCCATGATCAAGTCAAGGTTACGTAAACCTACGTCAAAGTCGATCACAACAGTTTTAAAGCCACGCAAAGCCAGACCCGATGAAAAACTAGCGCTGGTGGTGGTTTTGCCAACGCCACCTTTGCCAGAAGTCACCACAACAATTTTTGCCATGAATCAACCCTTAATTACTTATAAAAATTCAACCCGCAATTTTACAACCTTTGCATTACCAACTTATCGCCTTGCAAAGAGATCTGCGCAGCTTTACCAGCCACTTCTTTAGGCAGTGGTGTGTCGCTAGTGCGGTAGGTGCCTGCAATAGAAATTAACTCCGCTTCCAAGCAGGATGTAAAGATTCGCGCTGTTTCATCGCCTCGGGCGCCTGCTATGGCTTTGCCGCGTAATGGCGCGTACACATGGATATGGCCATCTGCCATCACTTCAGCACCCGGATTGACCATCGCCATCACGATCAAATCACGCCCCTTTGCGTATATGTGTTGACCAGAGCGCAAAGGTTTGTCGATCACCATCGCACTCTCGTGCGCACCTTGCACCTCGCGTACTACTTCTACTTCACGAATAACTTCTTGCACAACCGTTTCTACTTTGGACGTGGGTACATGGAGTTCTTGCACTGCAAACAATCCCGCTTCTTGTGCGTTGTGGTGAAGGCCCTCTGTAGCGCCCCGAAATGCAACAGGAACCACACGGTACTTTTCAAGTAAATCGCATACGCCGACTAGGTCGATCGCGGTTGTATGGATATCTAAGCCACTCAAGTCAATAACAACAGGATCGTTCTCAAAAAACTCAGGCGTTGCGCCTAAGCGGCGCTCAAGGTCAATTTCTAAGGCTAAAAGATCCGCTGTTTTCAGTAAAAAAGCTACCAAAGGCAGTGACGCACTCTTAATTTCATAGGCGTGGGGCGTTGATGCGTGGTCCATACTTAAATAAAACAATAAAAGCTGAACTTTACACGGCAAGGCCTTTCAAGCCCTATTAAACTTTTGGCTTATGAATTTTTGTATGCGGTTATCCGTTTCTTTGCCAACTGTTCAAAGTAATTTTGTAGGTCGTTGGCTAACAGCAGTCGCAATGCTTGGCGTCACGCCATTTGGACTTTCGCAAACCGCACCTGTCACCGATATGGGCAAAGTCGAAATCACCAGTGGCCGCAACAACGACACGCAACAACGCCGTGAATCAACTGCCAGCAAGATTGTGATCGGACGCGAAGAAATTGAAAAGCAAGGCGACGCCAATATTGGTGAAGTTTTAAAGCGCATGCCAGGCATTACTTTAGGTGGCAACCCAGGACGTGGCGGTGGTATCCGCATGCGGGGGTTAAGTGCTGGGTACACACAAATTTTGTTGGATGGCCAGCGTGTTCCACCAGGTTTTTCGATTGAATCATTGACACCTGAAATGGTGGAGCGCATCGAGATATACCGCGCACCCACTGCGGAGACGGGTGCGCAAGCTATTGCGGGGACCATCAACATCATCACCCGCGAGGGGCGTCGTGGCATGCCCTCTGAACTCAAACTGGCTTCTTCTTGGCAGGGTGGTTATCTTTCACCAAATGGCTCCTACACCACATTCAAAGAATTTGAGAATTGGAGTTCTAACTTCACGTTCTCGATGTATGAAAACGCTACGCCTGATTACAGCGAGACAGTTTTGTCACGCCAATACACATCTACTTCCACAACGCTCGCACGAACTCGAATCAATGATTCTTCTAGTACGCGTGATGGGTTCAATACTACGGGGCGATTGCAATTCAAAGGTGATCCTGGCGAGACGCTGACATTGATGCCTTTCATGGTGTACTCACGTTCGCACAATTCGGGCACGATTGCTTTGAGTCAGACAGAAACAGCGTCTGGTGCATCCACTGACAGCGCTAACACGAGCGGCGACGGCAACTTTGGTTTGGCTCGCCTGAATGGCCAGTGGCGAAGAAAACTCGATGCCGATAGCGCCATGGAATGGAAATTCAATACGGGTGGTTGGGATAGTTCTAGCCACACTTATCAAACGCGAACAGGAAGTGTTGTAGTTTTACCTAATCTAAGCCAAAGCGCCACGACTAGAGACCGTTCTGTGAGTTTGAGCGGTAAGTACACCAACGTCTTAGGTGGTGGACACCAGTGGGTGAGTGGTGCAGAGTTAGAAGTGGTGCGTCGTACCCAAACTGCACAACCCGTTTACTCCGCAGGTGACGGCAATATGCAAGCCCGCACACTCAAATACGCGATCTACACACAAGACGAAAAACAATTCACGCCGAATTGGTCAGGCCATGGTGGTTTGCGTTACGAGCAGATGTCTACCTACGGCAACAACGGCGAGACGGATGCGACTAACCGCATCGGCGTGTTCTCTCCTTTGTTACATGCCTTATGGAAACCCAATCCAGAAGGACGTGACCAAGTCCGTATGAGTTTGACGCGTAGTTTTAAAGCGCCTTGGATGCAATCTTTGTTAGCGCGCTACACGCCTTCCCGAGATGAAGTGGGTGGCTCTTCCAACATTGCTACCAATCCTGGCAACAAAGGCAATCCTGCCTTACGTCCTGAAGTGGCGCTGGGTCTCGATGTTGCTGTGGAGCGCTATTTGCCAGATGGTGGCGTAATGAGTGCTGCAGTTTTCCATCGGCGCGTCAGCAATTTGATTCGCAACGTCACAAGTTTAGAAACTATCTCTGGCTATTCATCACAGTTGTATGTTTCTATTCCGCAAAACGTCGGAAACGCCATTACCCAAGGCATTGAACTAGAAGCCAAATTTCGGTTGAACCAAATGGTTGCCGATGCCCCGGCAGTGGATATTCGCAGCAACATCAGCTTCTATGAATCTAATGTGTTGAGCATTACAGGACCCAATAACCGTCTTGACCAACAACCTAGTATGACGGCTAACTTGGGCGGAGACTACCGCTTGCGTTCTATGCCTTTCACGGTGGGTGGCAATATCAATATGAATCCTGGTTACACCACGCACAGCAGCGACTACCAATGGCTTTACGTGTCACAAAAACGCGTCATGGATGTGTACGGTTTATGGCGGGTCGACCCCAAAACTTCTTGGCGCCTGAGCTTGAGTAACCTCTCTCCATTAAGCTATAACACCAACAGCCTTTACAACAGCAGTAGTTTGTACGAGGACAGTACCACTCGCAATCGCAACTGGACCAACATTCAAATCCAACTGGAGAAAAAATTATGACAACAACCCACGACGACGCTTGGTATGACCGCATGTACAACAACCGAGCTTTGGTGCCTGAGCATGAAATACATTTCTCGCGTTGGCGTGAAACATCTGAGATCGCGCGGAGAGAAAACCGTTGTTTCCAAGACGTAGCCTATGGCCATGGCCAGAATGAATCGCTCGATATATTTCCAGCCAACACCACGCATTCCCCAAAGGGTGCGCCCGTCATGGTGTTTATCCATGGTGGCTATTGGCGTTCCTTAGACAAGGCTGACCATTCATTTGTAGCACCTGCTTTCACCACACAAGGGACTTGCGTGGTGGTACCTAACTACGCCTTGTGCCCTGCAGTCACTATTTCGCAGATCACCATGCAAATGGTCAAGGCGGTGGCTTGGGTGTTTCGCAATGTGCACCGATTTGGCGGTGACCCCAAGCGCATTACCTTGGTCGGGCATTCCGCCGGCGGACATTTGGCCGCCATGTTGTTAGCGTGTGATTGGCGCGCCTACGACTTTGCCTTGCCACATGATTTGGCTAACAAAGCCCTGTCTATTTCTGGTTTGTACGAACTGGAATCCGTGCGTGCCACACCATTTTTAAAAGACAGTTTGCGCTTGACGGAAGAAGTGTCGTTGAACAACAGCCCCGCATTTATGCCAGCGCCTAAGCACGGCAAACTGTATTCAGTCTGCGGCGCAAAGGAAAGTGCAGAATTTATCCGCCACAACAAACTCATTCAACAAGCATGGGGTAAAACCCATGTGCCTGTTGCTGAAGCGATGTCAGGCTTGCAACACTTCAGCGTGGTGGAAGCCCTAGCAAACCCCAGCCATCGCATCCATGCCTTAGCAAGGGAGCTGATCGCGGCTTAGTTACATCAGCAGGTGTTCACCTGCGTTGTCACCACCCAAGATGACGTAGTTCACCTTGCGAATATCCATCAGCTTGGTGCCGCCTGCATAGCTGATGGAGCTTTGCACGTCTTGTTCCATCTCAATCAAGGTATTGGCTAACTTACCCTTGATAGGTTCCAAGATGCGTTTGCCTTCGACGTGCTTGTATTCGCCTTTGTTGAAGTCAGACGCCGAGCCGTAATACTCTTTGAACATGTCGCCATCGACTTCCACGGTTTTACCGGGGGACTCTTCGTGGCCGGCAAAGAGCGAGCCAATCATCACCATCGATGCGCCGAAGCGGATGCTCTTGGCAATGTCTCCGTGGCTACGAATGCCACCATCTGCAATGATGGGCTTGGTGGCCACGCGTGCGCACCATTTGAGCGCTGACAATTGCCAGCCCCCTGTACCAAAACCTGTTTTGAGTTTGGTAATACACACTTTGCCAGGGCCCACGCCAACCTTAGTAGCGTCCGCGCCCCAGTTCTCAAGATCAATCACTGCTTCTGGCGTGGCCACGTTGCCTGCAATCACAAAGCTTTTAGGCAATTTGTCTTTGATATAGGTAATCATGTCGTGCACGCTGTCGGCATGGCCATGGGCAATGTCGATGGTGATGAACTCAGGCGTCATGCCAGCTGCGTGAAGGGCGTCTACCGTAGCGCGGTCGGGTCCTTTGACGCCTAAAGAGATGGAGGCATAGACACCTTTTGCATGCATGTCACGCACAAACTTTAAGTTGTCTAAGTCAAAGCGGTGCATGACGTAGAAATAATTGTTCTGTCCTAACCAGACACAAATTTTTTCGTCTATGACGGTTTTCATATTGGCCGGAACGACGGGAAGACGAAATTTATGTCCTCCTAATTCAACTCCCGCATCGCATTCAGAACGACTCTCCACGCGACACTTGCGTGGCAGTAACAAAATATTGTCGTAATCAAAAATTTCCATATCCCAAGCTCCAGAAAATAACGTTCGAAAATGGAGCGCTTGGCTTGGTCGGGTTTTTATTGCGGAAAATGAAGGCAATAAAAAACCGAGCGCAAGTATCTTGGGCCCGGTGGTTGATTCTAACAGCGCTTATTCACAGCAAAATTCCCGAGCCTTCTAAAATCACCTAATGCATTTTCCATCGGGGGTTGACACCCCATCGCCAATTGGCGCTCACCCCTCAGCCCTTTTGTTGCAAGGCCTCAACGACGAGCAATCTGCTGCTGTGACTTTGCCGGCTGACCATGCGCTTATCTTGGCGGGTGCTGGTTCTGGCAAAACCCGCGTGCTCACCACCCGAATTGCATGGTTGCTGCAAACCGGTCAAGTCTCGCCAGGCGGTGTGTTGGCCGTGACCTTCACCAACAAGGCGGCAAAAGAAATGCTGACACGGTTGTCGGGCATGTTGCCAGTCAATGTGCGCGGCATGTGGGTGGGAACTTTTCATGGGCTATGCAACCGGTTTTTGCGCGCCCATTGGAAGCTAGCCAATTTGCCGCAAACCTTTCAAATCTTGGATACCCAAGACCAGCTCAGTGCTATCAAGCGATTGAGCAAACAGTTTCAAATTGACGAAGAACGTTTCCCACCCAAGCAAACCATGTGGTTCATTGCTGGGTGCAAAGAAGACGGCCTACGTGCCAAAGATGTGGATGTGCGCGACCCCGATACCCGCAAAAAAGTCGAGTTGTACGAACTCTATGAAGCCCAATGCCAACGCGAGGGCGTAGTGGATTTTGGCGAATTGATGCTGCGCTCCTATGAACTCTTGCGCGATAACGATCCGATCCGTGAACATTACCGCAGACGATTTCGTCATATCTTGATTGACGAATTCCAAGACACCAACAAACTGCAGTACGCATGGATCAAGCAACTCGCAGGTCCCGTGGCGCAAGATGGCGGTGCTGTATTTGCTGTCGGCGATGACGACCAAAGCATTTATGCCTTCCGCGGTGCGCGTGTGGGCAATATGGCGGACTTTGTGCGCGAGTACCAAGTACAGCACCAAATCAAGCTGGAGCAAAACTACCGCAGTTTTAGCAATATTTTGGACAGCGCCAACCACCTGATTGACCATAATAAAAACCGCTTAGGTAAAAACTTACACACCACGCAAGGTGCGGGTGAACCTGTGCGCATTTATGAGTCGCCCACCGACTTTGCAGAAGCGCAGTGGATGGTGGAAGAAATGAAACAACTTTTGCGCGAAGGCCAAAATGGTGACGGCGTGCAAGGTGTGGCGCATCGCCATGAAATTGCCGTGCTCTACCGCAGCAATGCACAAAGTCGCGTGATTGAAACAGCCTTGTTCAATGCAGCCATGCCTTACCGTGTGTATGGTGGCTTGCGATTCTTTGAGCGCGCTGAAATCAAGCATGCTTTGGCTTACTTGCGATTACTAGAAAACCCACGTGATGACACCAGTTTTATGCGCGTCGTGAACTTTCCGCCACGTGGTATCGGCGCGCGCAGCATTGAGCAATTGCAAGATGCTGCCCGTGCCATGGGTTGCCCTTTGCATGATGCAGTCAGCACACTGACGGGTAAAGCAGGCGTGAATATCACCGCATTTGTCGCCAAGATCGATGTGCTGCGTGAACAAACCCAAGGCCAAAACCTGAGGCAAATCATTGAGCTATTGTTAGACCACTCTGGTTTGGTCGAGCACTACCAAAGCGAGCGCGAAGGTGCAGACCGAATTGAAAACTTAACTGAACTGGTCAATGCCGCAGAGAGTTTTGTCACCCAAGAAGGTTTTGGCCGGGAGGCTGTGGCAATGCCCGTCAACGGCGAAATGATCAACCCAGATACTGGTGAAACCTTGTCACCCTTAGCGGCATTTTTGACCCATGCGGCTTTGGAGTCAGGTGACAACCAAGCACAAGCAGGACAAGATGCGGTGCAGTTGATGACGGTGCATGCATCCAAAGGACTAGAGTTTGATTGCGTGTTCATCACTGGCATGGAAGAGGGCTTGTTTCCACACGAAAACTCGATGAACGATTACGACGGATTGGAAGAAGAGCGTCGTTTGATGTATGTCGCTATCACCAGAGCGCGGCGCCGCTTGTATTTGAGCCATTCACAAACCCGCATGTTGCATGGCCAAACCCGCTACAACATCAAGAGCAGATTTTTTGATGAACTGCCAGAGCATGCGCTCAAGTGGATCACGCCAGCCAGATCTGCTTTTGCTGATGCTCACGCTTCTCCCCGTAATGCTTGGCAACAACCGGCTTGGTCAAATAACGATTGGCAAACCAAGGCCAGTGCGCCAACGCCTGTTGTGCAACGCGCACCTGCCGCCACGGGGCCCAATGCTTGGGTACGTTCAGGGGTGCAAGTGTTTCACACCAAGTTTGGTGAAGGCACGGTGGTCGGTATGGAAGGTGTGGGCGATGACGCTAGAGCGCAAGTGAATTTCTCACGCCATGGAATGAAGTGGCTAGCTTTGAGTGTGGCCAAACTCACGCAGGTTTGAGTTTTCTTTAGGCATAAATGGTGTCGCTGACAAAACAGTCGCGAAAGCTGAAATAGACCGAGCAAAAAAACATAGCCGCAAGCATCAGCATGGCGGGTAAAAGCGTCATGGATGCCAACTCACCATCCCCCATCAAGCCAGATACCAAACTCAATATCAATGCGGTAGACATAAAAATCACAGTCCACATCAAGCCAAATACTAAAAATGCACGCCAGTTGCGCAAGCACGCAACGGTACTGAAAAACAAACTTTTGAGGGCTGGCACGCCATGCCAGTGCACCAGCGCAGGTGCATGCCAAAACACCATAGACAGCGGCACATAAAGCAAAAGCGACAGCCACATGGCGTTTTGAAAATTTGGATCCATGATGGTTTCTGCGTCTAGTTTGCCGCCTACCAGATACAACTTGGCGAAGCCTCCACCGTCCATCAAGGTTGAAATGCCCATGACAACTACAAAACCAAGGGCGTACAGCAGACCCAAGATCGCCATATCGCGCTTGCGTTCTTTGCTAGCGCGAAACGCAATGGCCAAAATGGTCGGCATGGGGAATTTACCCAAGTCAACCTCACGGCTAGCAGCCATCAAACCTAAGGTGGCTGCAGGTAACAGAGCGAGTGCAATAAAACTTCCCACAATAGGCAGCAGTGCAGACAGCGACATGATGGCCATGAACAGGAAAAACAATCCGCTCATGGCAATAGGTTGTTTCCAAAACACCCGAATACCTTGGCGAACCCATTTAGAGCCTGTGCGTGCGTTGACAACATTGAGTTTCATATGGACAACCCAATCGGATACGCCAATCTTTGACGCAACACGCGTTCAAAATGTGTTGGGTCATGTGGCGTGAGCATGCTGGCTTCGCGCGGTAAATAAAAGTCCCACAAGCGCGATGTCCAAAAACGCAAGGCACCTGCACGCAACATGGGGTTGAGCAATTGACGCTCAGCAGCAATCAAGGGCCTAACAGCTTCGTAAGCGGCAAGCAATGCAGTAGTTTTCTCGACATGCAAGATGCCAGTGTCTAAGTCAATACACCAGTCGTTCAGGCACACCGCCAAATCAAACAGCCAGGTGTCAACGCCCGCAAAATAAAAATCAAAAAAGCCTGTGAGTTGCAGTGCGTTGCCAGTGCCCTCAAACATCACGTTGTCGCGAAACAAGTCTGCGTGTACGGGCCCGCGTGGAAGTGCAGCGTAAGCAGAAGACTTAGCAACATGATTTTGAAAAGCAAGTTCGCTTTGGATCAAACTATTTTGCGAAGCGTTTAAAAATGGCAGCACCACTGAAACAGTCTCGTTCCACCAAGACAATCCGCGTAAATTGGGTTGATGGCGGTTGTAATCTTTACCCGCCAAATGCATACGCGCCAACATATCGCCCACTGCTTGACAGTGCTGTGGTGTTGGAGCGAGTTCACTGCGGCCCATCAAACGGTTGACCACAGCAGCGGGCTTACCTTCTACCGTCAACAAAATATCGCCATCTGAATTGGCCACAGGGTCTGGCACGGGGATGCCGTGGTGTGCCAAATGTTTCATCAAATGCAAATAAAACGGCAGTTGTAGGTGGGTGAGGCGTTCAAACAGCGTCAGAACATAAGCGCCCACGCTGCTGGTTAAAAAATAATTGGTGTTTTCAATGCCACCTTGAATGCCTTGAAGGTCGAGCAAATCACCCAGTTGCAATTGGGAGAGCAATTCTTGGGCTTTAGTTGCAGAGACTTCGGTAAAAACGGCCATAGTGGTTGAAATAAACGTATCGAATGATTGTAGTTGGCACAGTTTCACGCACGGCACAATGTGGGATATGACCGAAAAGAAAACCTTGTTATTGGTAGATGGATCTAGTTATCTCTACCGTGCATTCCATGCCATGCCCGATTTGCGTGCTGTGCCAGGCGACCCGACCAGTGCTGCCACTGGCGCGATACGTGGCATGGTCAACATGATGCAAAGTTTGCGTAAAGAGGTGCCCGCCGATTACGCTGTGTGTGTGTTTGATGCCAAGGGCCCGACATTCCGTGACGACTTGTACCCAGCCTACAAAGCCAACCGTTCGCCCATGCCAGATGATTTGCGCACGCAAATCGAACCGATCCACCAAGTGGTGCGACTCATGGGTTGGCAAGTTTTAGATGTGCCCGGAGTAGAAGCCGATGATGTCATTGGCACCTTGGCTGTATTGGCGGCCAAGCAAAGCATTGAGGTAATTGTTTCGAGCGGTGACAAAGATTTGAGCCAATTGGTCGACCAACACATCACCATCATCGACACCATGAACGGTAAGCGGCGTGATGTGGCTGGTGTCACGGCAGAGTTTGGCGTGCCACCGCATTTGATGATTGATTTTCAAACTCTGGTGGGCGATACGGTAGACAACGTGCCTGGCGTACAAAAAGTGGGGCCGAAAACAGCGGCCAAATGGTTGATGGAATATGGTTCCATCGAAGCTTTATTGGAAAACGCGCACGCCATTAAAGGCGTTGTAGGTGAGAACTTAAGGCAAGCGCTTGATTGGTTACCGATGGGCCGACAACTAGTCACCATCAAAACCGATTGCGATTTATCTGCGTATGTGCCAACTTTGCCCGCGTTGGAGGCGCTGACATTGCATCCACCAGACCGCATGGGCCTCAAAACCTTTTATGAGACCTATGGTTTTAAAGGTTTGGCGCGTTCAATGTCCGATGCCGCAGATGCCACCGACCCTTCAGGTGACAGTGGGGACGCACCCGTAACGGCCACAAAATTTGCAAAGCAATTTAAGCCGCAAGTCTCTGATGCAATATTTGAAGACATCAAGGCACAACCCTCGCAAGTCACGACCAAGGATTACACCTGCGTCTTGACTTGGGAGCAATTTGACACATGGTTTGAAAAAATAAAACAAGCCAACTTGACGGCATTTGATACAGAAACGACTGCGATAGATGCGATGACAGCGCAAATTGTGGGATTGAGTTTTTCCGTGCAACCAGGTGAGGCTTGTTACATACCTTTGGGGCACAGTTACGGAGACGTGCCCGCGCAATTGCCTATGAACGAGGTGCTGGCCAAACTCAAGCCTTGGTTGGAAGATCCCAAAGCCTTAAAACTAGGTCAGCACATCAAATATGACCGCCACATCATGGCGAACTATGATGTGCAAGTGCAGGGCTTTGTGCACGACACCATGTTGCAAAGTTATGTGCTCGAAGTTCATAAGCCGCACGGCTTAGCGAGTTTGGCGCTTAGGCATGTAGAACGCCAAGGTCTTAGCTACGAAGACGTTTGTGGCAAAGGCGCGCACCAAATATCTTTCTCACAAGTGGAAATTGAGCGCGCCAGTGAATACGCATGTGAAGACGCGGACATGACCATGGATGTGCACCTTGCGCTTTGGCCGCATTTAGAAGCCGACGCGCAACTGGCTTTTATTTACGACTTAGAGATCAAAAGCAGCGAAGCCCTGTTTCGTGTGGAACGCAATGGCGTTCTAATCGATGGCCCTAAGCTGGCGACGCAAAGCCACGCTTTAGGGCAGCGCATTGTCGAACTTGAAAATGAGGCCTATGCCATTGCAGGCCAACCATTTAATTTGGCAAGCCCTAAACAACTAGGCGAAATATTTTTTGACAAACTGGGGCTGCCTGTTGTCAAGAAAACTGCAACGGGTGCGCGCAGCACAGACGAAGAAGTACTCGAAAAATTAGCGCAAGACTATCCATTACCTGCCAAAATTTTGGAGCACCGCTCTTTAAGCAAGCTCAAAGGCACCTACACCGACAAATTGGCCCAAATGGCCAACGCTAAAACGGGAAGGGTGCACACCCACTATGCGCAAGCGGTTGCAGTGACAGGGCGCTTGTCCAGCAATGACCCCAATCTCCAAAATATCCCGATACGCACGCCCGAGGGCCGCAAGGTGCGCGAAGCATTTATCGCCGCTACTGGCAACGTGATCGCAAGCGCCGATTACAGCCAAATTGAACTGCGCATCATGGCGCATTTGAGCGATGACGCCGCCTTGCTAAAAGCCTTTCACGATGGTTTGGACGTCCACCGTGCGACTGCTGCAGAAGTGTTTGGCTTGTCAGTCGATCAAGTCAGTAGTGAGCAACGTCGCTATGCCAAGGTGATTAACTTCGGCTTGATTTACGGCATGAGCGCTTTTGGTTTGGCCAAGGCATTGGGTATTGATAACACCGCTGCCAAAAACTACATCACCCGTTACTTCGAGCGATTTGCAGGGGTGAAGCGCTATATGGACGATACGCGTGAGCAAGCCAAAGCCCAAGGCTATGTGCAAACAGTTTTTGGCCGTCGTTTGTATTTGCCTGAAATCAATAGTGCAGCAGCACCTAGGCGAGCAGGCGCTGAACGCGCTGCTATCAACGCGCCGATGCAAGGCACTGCCGCAGACTTGATCAAGATGAGTATGGTGAAAATTCAAAACGTGCT
>JBBAOY010000008.1:20686-25242 GCA_040401095.1 Limnohabitans sp. | reverse complement strand
TGGAAAGGGCTTTGCCGCTGCGCAAGAACCCCTGACTTTGTGCCTATGATGAGCCTATGACACTTATTTCAATTCTTGTAGGTACCTTGCTTGCTGGAGTCGGCAGCGTGTGGTTGGCTGCAATGCTCGCTTATGCCTTGTTGTCACGTTTTACCCAGCACTTACTGAGTCTTGCAGCCGGCGCGTTGTTGGCTACTGCTTTCATGCGACTCTTACCCGAAGCTTTTGAGCAATCTGCTGTTGCTGGTGTTTCTGCCCAAGTATTGTTTGCCGTGTTGCTGATGGGCTTGATATTTTTCTTTCTGTTGGATAAAGCGGAGTTATGGCACCACGGACATGAGCATGGGCATAGCCACTCGGAAGCAACACATGAACACCATCACCATAGTGGTGGAAGCTGGGCTGTGTTGCTAGGTGATAGTGTTCACGCTTTTGGTGACGGCATATTGATTGCAGCCGCTTTTGTAGCCGATACGCGTTTAGGTGTGGCGGCAGCCTTGGCGGTGATGGCGCACGAGGTGCCGCACCATGTGGGCGATTTGGTGGTGTTACGGCACTCCTTAGGCAACGCCAAAGCCGCTTTAATCAAGTTGTCGCTGTCAGGCAGTGTGACGGCGCTAGGCGGATTGATTGGCTATTTGCTGGTCGGTGCCTTGGAAGAATATTTGCCACTATTTTTGGTGGTGGCTGCGAGTAGCTTTATTTATGTAGCCTTGGCTGACTTGATTCCTCAGTTGCAAAAACGTTTGTCACCAAGGCAGACTGCTGCGCAAGTGGCTTGGTTGTTTACGGGAATTGCCTTGGTGGTTGCGCTAGGTGAGTGGGCGCAACATTAAATAGCGGGTGATTTCTCGCATGGCAAACCTGGCGTGTTGCACCATTCACTCCAACTTCCTGCATACAGACCAGTAGGTCCTAATCCAGCGATTTCCATAGCCAATACATTGGGTATGGCGCTGACGCCACTGCCACAGTGGTGCACCACTGTGTTTGGTTGCCTGCCATTCAATAGCAAAGCAAACTCTTCACGTAATTCGGATGGGCTTTTGAAGAAGCCTTGCTCGTTCAAGTTGGTGCTGTAGAGGCGATTTAGAGCGCCTGGTATGTGTCCAGCCACAGGGTCTAAGGGTTCTACTTCACCCCGAAAACGAGCGGGTGCTCTGGCATCGATCAATGTTTGCGCTGTATTTAAATTGGCTGCTACGGTGGTGGTATCTACTAGTGGAAGCAAGGGTGTGCGCACAGAAAAATTGCCAGAGTTTGTATGGGGGGGTGTTGGGTTGCCCGAGGCAACTGCGCCACCTTCAGCGTTCCAAGCTTGCAAGCCACCATCCAACACGGCAACAGCAGCGTGGCCACACCACTTGAGCATCCACCACATACGTCCGCAGTAGTTGACGCCGTTACGGTCGTACACCACGACTTGCGTGGTGTCGTTGACACCCATGCTGCGCAACCATGCGGCAAAGACGTCTGGTTTAGGAAGCGGGTGGCGGCCACCGTTAGCGCGATCAGCTTCGTTGTGCGTTGACAAATGCGTGTCTAAATCTGCACGCAAAGCGCCTGCTATGTGTTGCTCTAAATACTTTACATGGCCAGCACTGGGGTTGGCGAGCTCGAACGTGCAGTCAAACACTACGCAGTCTGCGTTACTTACTTGCAAGTTTTGTAAGTCTTTTACGGAAATCAAAGTGGTAAACATAAAGTCTTTCTTGTCTTGACCTTACTTTGTAGCATGGTCCATTTTTCGCCGATACCACTCGTGGAAATGCTGCATGCCGTCTTCCATCGGACTTTGGTAGGGGCCGACTTCGTTATCCCCACGTTGCATCAAAGCTTTACGACCTGCGTCCATGCGTTCGGCGATTTCGTCATCTTCTATGCAAGTTTCCATGTAAGCGGCTTGTTGTGCTTCAACAAATTCGCGCTCGAAAGCAACGATCTCTTCAGGGTAGTAAAACTCCACCATATTGAGTGTTTTACTGGGGCTAATAGGATGCAAAGTAGAAACCGTCAACACATGTGGATACCACTCGACCATGATGTGCGGGTAGTAGGTGAGCCAAATAGCACCGCGATCAGGTAATTCGCCATTACGGTATTTCAGCAATACGTCGTGCCACTTTTGGTATGCAGGTGAGCCTGGTTTACCAAAACTCGACGACACACCGACTGTTTGCACGGAATAGTTTTCTTTGAATTCCCAATTGAGGTCGTCACAGGTGACGAACTGGCCAAGACCAGGATGGAAGGGGCCGACGTGGTAATCCTCTAGATAGACCTCGATAAAGGTTTTCCAGTTGTAATTGCATTCATGCAGTTCTACGCGGTCGAGTGCAAAGCCTGTGAAATCTAGCGCGCTGCGAGGCCCCATATCGGCTAGATCTGCGGCGACATCTAATCCGTTGTCTTCAAATAACAAGCCATTCCATTCGCGTAGTGGGTAGCGCTTCAAATTAAGACAAGGGTCTTGCGCAAAGTGAGGCGCGCCAAGCAGTTCGCCTTTTGGAGAGTAAGTCCATCTGTGCAAAGGACACACAATATTGCCGCCGCCAGAGCTTTGCGCTTGCGTTTTGAGAGAGCCTTTGTCTTTCAAGATGATGGCTTGCCGATGGCGACAAACATTGGATAACAACTCCACCCCGTCATGCGAGCGCACAAGTACGCGTCCTCCACTTTCTTGGGGAAGTGCAAGATAGTCGCCCGCTTCGGGCACAGCAAGTTGGTGACCCACATAGCGTGGGCCAGACTGAAAGATGGTCTCCAGTTCGCGCTGAAATAGCGCCTCGTCAGAGTAACTGGTAACTGGTAGTTGGGCTTGCGCCTGCTGCAGTTGAAGACTTAAATCAGACATGGGTGACCTGACCTAAAGACTCCCCACAGGGAGGTGGATGAAAAATAAATCAGACTAAAAGCTGACAAGGGAGTGGCATTGTACCCATGCCTCATCATGGTGCTCAGACACTCTAAAATGAACCACTTACTTATTGAAACCGATTTCTACACATATGCCCAAGGCAAGCCCACCTTCATCGCCAGCCCGTGCTGCCCCTGCCAGTTACGAGGCCGCCTTAAAAGAGCTGGAAACCTTGGTAGCTGATATGGAGGCGGGCCAATTGCCTCTCGCCCAGTTATTGATAGGCTACCAACGGGGTGCTGAATTATTGGCCTACTGCCGTGCGCAACTCGACGCTGTGGAGCAACAGATCAAGGTGCTCGATAACGGAGCCCTCAAACCTTGGACTGCTTCGTGATTCAAGGAATAGAAAAGTTGTCTCCCGCTGAATTGGATACATGGTCTGACGAACGATTGGTGTTGGTAGAGGAGGCGTTGTCAAACTGGATCAGCCCAGATGCACCAGCTGGTCTCGGACGAGCCATGCGCTATGCGGTGTTGGACGGCGGTAAAAGATTGCGCCCTCTGTTGGTGTTGGCCGCACGTGAAGCTGTAGCCAATGGCGTTCAAGACGAAGCGTTAGACACTGCGGCTCTCCGCGCGGCGTGTGCGGTTGAGTTAATTCACGCGTATTCCTTGGTGCATGACGATATGCCGTGTATGGATAACGATGTGTTGAGGCGCGGCAAGCCCACAGTGCATGTGCATTTCGGCGAGGCACAAGCTTTGTTGGCGGGCGATGCATTGCAGGCCTTGGCCTTTGAATTGCTCACGCCAGAAAATATAACAACGACTGCTTCTCATGGCCCTACCAATATTCCTAACGCCGTGCAAGCTCGGCTATGTCGACTATTAGCAAAGGCAGCAGGCTGTCACGGAATGGCCGGTGGCCAAGCCATTGATTTAGCCAGTGTGGGGTTGGCCTTGAATGAACACCAACTGCGCGAAATGCACCATCTCAAAACGGGTGCTTTGTTATCTGCCAGCGTCATGATGGGCGCAGCTTGCGGACACACCAGCGCACAAACTTGGGAATGTTTGCAGCGCTACGGTCAGGCCATCGGCTTGGCTTTTCAGGTGGTAGATGACATCTTGGATGTGACAGCCGACTCTGTCACATTGGGGAAAACGGCAGGTAAAGATGCCGCGAATGACAAGCCTACTTATGTATCCTTGTTGGGATTGACCCGCGCCCAAGAATACGCCGAACAATTGCAAGCTGAGGCCCTAAAAGCCCTGCAAGACAGCGGTTTAGCGTCTGCACATACCCTTGCCGCTTTGGCGCAACGAGTGGTGAATCGAAAAACTTAAACATGTCAAACTTACTCAACACGATTAACTCGCCCGCAAACTTACGTGCATTACCAAGACAGCAACTCGGGGCATTAGCAGATGAGCTGCGTGCGTATTTGTTAAAGAGCGTCGCGCAAACAGGCGGACATTTGAGTTCCAACCTGGGTACTGTTGAACTAACCGTTGCGTTGCACTATGTTTTTAATACACCGCATGACCGTATCGTCTGGGACGTAGGCCACCAAACCTATCCGCACAAAATTTTGACGGGTAGACGCGACCAGATGTCTACCTTGCGCCAACGCCATGGCTTGAGTGGGTTTCCACGTCGCAGTGAAAGTGAGTTCGATAGTTTTGGAACTGCGCA
>JBBAOY010000008.1:3515-20586 GCA_040401095.1 Limnohabitans sp. | reverse complement strand
GGCAAACAAGTGCTCAAAAGCGCACCGCCTTTGTTTGAATTAGCCAAGCGTTTTGAGGAGCAGGCCAAGGGCTTGGTGGTGCCTGCAACATTGTTTGAAAAGTTTGGTTTCAACTACATCGGTCCGATTGACGGACACGATTTAGATTCGCTTATCCCCACTCTGCAAAACCTCAAGAACCTCGAGGGTCCTCAGTTTTTACATGTGGTCACTAAAAAAGGCCAAGGCTATGAATTGGCCGAAGCCGATCCTGTGGCTTACCACGGCCCTGGAAAGTTTGACCCTGCAGTTGGCCTGGTGCCATCGACCACGGTGGCAAAAACAACGTTTACCCAAGTGTTTGGTCAATGGCTGTGCGATATGGCCGAGCATGATCCTTTGCTGGTGGGCATTACGCCAGCCATGCGCGAAGGTTCTGGCATGGTGTCGTTTCACAAACGCTTCCCTGATCGTTATTACGACGTAGGCATTGCTGAGCAACATGCTTTGACATTTGCTGCAGGCTTGGCTTGCGAAGGTGTGAAGCCCGTTGTGGCGATTTACTCCACGTTTCTGCAACGTGCCTATGACCAACTCATACACGACGTGGCATTGCAAAAATTACCGATGGTGCTGGCGCTCGACAGAGCAGGCATCGTGGGGGCAGATGGTGCAACCCATGCGGGTGTGTTCGATATTCCTTTTTTGCGTTGCGTTCCCAATGTCAGCGTCGCATGTCCCGCAGATGAGAACGAGTGCCGCCAATTGTTGACCACCGCTTACCAACAAGACCATTGCGTTGCCGTGCGTTATCCCAGAGGCGCTGGTGTTGGTGTGAAGGTGGAAGCTGGTTTGAATGCATTGCCGTTTGGCAAAGGCGAAATTCGCAGACAAGGCCAACGTATTGCTTTGCTTGCGTTTGGTACTTTGTTGTATCCGGCATTAGAGGTCGGTGAGTCTCTAAGCCTCACAGTTGTGAATATGCGTTGGGCTAAGCCACTAGACACTGACTTGCTCGCGCAAGTTGCGCGCAGCCACGATGCACTGGTCACTTTAGAAGAAGGTACGGTGATGGGAGGCGCAGGTTCTGCGGTACTGGAGGCCTTGCAGGTCCTAGACATTCACAAACCTGTATTGACCTTAGGAATTGCAGATGTATTCACCGAACATGGCGACCCTGTCAAACTCATGGCTGAGCTTGGATTAGATGCAACAGGCATTCGTGCGTCGATTTCGCAAAAGTTTCCGCACATATTGTCCTGATACAGGGGAAAACCCGTGCAAACCCTAGTACCTGGGTACATACAATCACGCCATATTTTTTGACTTTCACTTAAATAGGAGTTCTCATGGATCGTCGTTCCATTATTAAAAATGCCGGAATCGCTGGCATCTTGGCTGCAGGTGCAGCGCCCGCTGTTCATGCACAAGCGGCTATTCGCTGGCGCTTGGCTTCGAGCTTCCCTAAAGCGTTAGATACGATTCACGGCGCAGCCGATACTTTTGCCAGAGCTGTAAAAAATATGACGGGTGGTAAGTTCGAAGTATCCGTACATGCACCTGGCGAAATCATGCCTGCTTTCGGTGTGGTGGATGGTGTGCAACAAGGCTCTGTTGAGATTGCACACACTGCTCCTTACTACTTCTTTGGTAAGGATGAAACTTTCGCCTTGGGAACTGCCATTCCGTTTGGTTTGAACAGCCGCCAAATGACTGCTTGGATGTATGAAGGCAATGGCTTGAAACTCATGCGTGAGTTTTATGCCAAGTACAACATGATCAACTTTCCAGGCGGCAATACGGGTGCCCAAATGGGTGGTTGGTTCCGCAAAGAAATTAAGTCTGTGAATGACCTCAAAGGTTTGAAATTCCGTGTTGGTGGCTTTGCAGGTAAAGTTCTGGATCGTTTGGGTGTCATACCGCAAAACATACCTGGTGGCGATATTTATCCAGCTCTGGAAAAAGGCACCATCGACGCCGCTGAGTGGGTGGGTCCTTATGACGACTTGAAGTTGGGCTTCAACAAGGTTGCGCCTTTCTACTACTACCCCGGCTTCTGGGAGGGTGGTCCTCAGTTGGACTTCTTCATCAATGACAAGGCATTCAATGCACTGTCTCCTGAATACAAGGCAATTGTTGAAGCCGCTTGTGCACAAGCTCACTCTGATATGCAAGCTAAGTACGACGCCCGTAACCCAGCTGCCTTGAAACAGTTGGTGGGTTCTGGCGCTAAATTGCGTGAGTTCCCCAAAGACGTGATGGCTGCTTCATTTAAAGAAGCCATGGCACTGTACGAAGAGGTTTCAGCCAAGAACGAAAATTGGAAAAAAGTCTATTCCGACTACTCCAAGTTCCGTGCAGATTCCAACTTGTGGTTCCGTTTCACGGAAGCTAAGTTTGACTCGTTCATGCAAGCTCAAAAACTGTCATAGGTTTTAGCCTTCCAGAGAAAACCGCGCCTAGTGCGCGGTTTTTTTTGATGCTAATTCAGCTGTGAGAAATAAAACCAATACGCCTTGAATTACATCTGGCGAAATGATTTGAGTTCTTGGCTAAGTCTCTCCATCTCTATTAAAACCGCTGCATCGGATACATAAAAAACACTGAATTTGCCCGCTAGGGTGCGGGTATAAAGCCTGGGCGCAATAAGCCACTCTAGGCCCCGAATACGAATGAGTTGGGCGACAGCCAAATCATCAAAATCAAAGTGCTTGGCCCACATCCAACTTTGTGAAATGCCGGTGGGGTCTAGTCGAATACGACTGATCAATACAAACCAAGCGGTACAGGCAAGCAAGCCCCAGCCCAAGATAAACCATCCGGCAGTACGAAGTCCTTCTAAGTCGGCGTTACCGCCAAATTTGCCTTGCAACCAAAGGCTTAAAAGCCAATAGCCACAAAATGCAACAACTGTACAGGTCAGGGTTTTGAATGCGAGCGAGAAAGCCGGCCCCTCAACCTTTTCGGCATGCAGTTCAAACCGAAAAGGCGTGGGTCCGAGCATTACTTCTTGAACAAGTCGTCAATTTTCTTTTGTTCAGCTGCAGCATCTTCTGCCGCAGTTGGAGCTGTGCCATCAGGCTTTAAGTCGATGACAGGAACTTCTTGCTCGGATGGCATTTCAATCACCACTTTGTCGAGATCGACCTTTTCTTCTTTGTCTAAGAACATGGTGACGGTCTCAGGAACAAAGATCACGATCACCACCAAGATGAGTTGCATGATCACCCAAGGAATTGCGCCGAGGTAAATGTCGCTAGAGAGTACAGGTTTTTCGATGCGTCCTTCTTTAAACAAGGTGTCAGCAATGCCGCGCAAATAGAAGAGAGCAAATCCAAACGGCGGATGCATAAAGCTGGTTTGCATGTTCACGCATAGCAACACACCAAACCACACCATGTCGATACCCATTTTGTCGGCAACAGGACCTAGCATCGGCAAGATGATGAAGGCGATTTCAAAGAAATCTAAGAAGAAAGCCAAGAAGAAAATAAATATGTTGACGGCAACCAAAAAGCCAACTTGTCCACCTGGCAAACCAGAGAGCATCTCTTCTACCCATTTCGCGCCGTCTACGCCTTGGAAGACCATGGAGAACACGCGCGAACCAATCAAGATAAACACCACCATGGCTGTGAGGCGCATCGTGCTGTGCATGGCTTCCCAGATTAAGTCTTTGTTCAAGCGCTTATGCATTGCTGCCAAGACCAAGGCGCCAACGCAACCCATGGCACCTGCTTCAGTGGGGGTGGCGATAGCGGTGTTGATACCAGGTAAACCACCCATAGAGCCCAGGACGGCAAAAATCAGGAAAGCCGAGGGGATGATGCCGCGCAAACATTTAATCCATAAGTGAAAACCATCCATGGTGCGGGCTTCCTTTGGAATACCAGGCACATGGTGCGGTTTGAATACACCCAACGCAAAGGTGTAGAGCGCAAAAATAGCGACCTGCAAGATGGAAGGCCCCCATGCGCCCTTGTACATATCACCAACCGAGCGGCCGAGTTGGTCGGCCATGACCACCAATACCAAGGAGGGTGGAACCAACTGTGTGATCGTGCCAGATGCAGCCAAAACGCCAGTGGCATAGCGCATGTTGTAGCCATACCGAATCATCACAGGAAGAGAAATCAAGGCCATGGCGATCACTTGACCAGCAACCGTCCCCGTGATCGCACCCAAGATAAAGCCGACGATGATGACTGAGTAGCCCAAACCACCTTTGACTGTGCCAAACAACTGGCCCATCGAGTCAAGCATGTCTTCTGCTAAACCGCACTTCTCCAAAATGGCGCCCATGAAGGTGAAGAAAGGAATGGCCAACAACAAGTCATTGCTGAGAATGCCAAAAATGTTGAGTGGCAAATTGGCCATGAAACTGGCAGGAAACCAGTCCAGGCTAATGGCCAGAAATCCGCAAGCCAAACCTAAAAAAGACAAAGAGAAGGCTACGGGAAAGCCAATGAGCATGGTGAGCACAAGGCCCGCAAACATGATGGGTGCGAAATTTTGCATTTCCATATTAGTGTTCCTTATTGCACCGGTTTTTCGTAATGGGTGTCCATTTCAAACGTGCCTTGTAGATAAGCCACACGTTTGATGATTTCGCTGACACCTTGCAAAGTCATCCAAAAGAAACCCACAGGCAACAACAACATCGCTGGCCAACGGATAAGACCGCCTGCATTGCTAGACATTTCATTGGTCATGAGCATTTTGAGAAAGAGGGGAAAGCTCAGCCAGGTCAAGAGAAACATGACGGGCAATAAAAATAATACTAAGCCAAACAAGTCAATATAGACAGGACCATTGCCTTTTAGGCGTCCGTAAAAAATATCAACGCGCACATGCTCATTCATTTTGAGAACCAAAGGCGCGCCCAACATGACGGTGGTGGCGAACAAATACCATTGAATTTCAAGCCAACCGTTGGAACTGATGTCAAAACCATAGCGAATAAAAGCATTGCCAGCAGAAATCATGGCAGCCGCTAAAACGGCATATGCTGCAACACGGCCAAATTGCGCACTAATTTTGTCTACGCCCAAGGCGAAATTTAGAAGTTTAGACACGGTGTGCCTCCTTTTTTTGACAACCGACTATCCTACCAAAAATCATTAGTTTCACGCTACGATATTGAAGAACTTTTACCATCCTGTATGGCCTCTTTGACCGATAGCGCATTCGCCGCAATGGATCTCATTGCCCAACAAGACCCCTTGCTTTGGAGTGTGGTCGCGCGTTCTTTGTGGGTCAGCGTGTGGGCAACTGCCATTGCCGGTGTTCTTGGTATCTGCTTTGGAGCGTGGCTAGCGGTAACGCGTTTTTATGGACGAGGGGTGCTGTTAACTTTACTCAACACCTTGCTCGCCCTGCCTTCTGTGGTGGTGGGTCTGGTGGTGTATCTCTTGTTATCGCGCAGCGGGCCTTTGGGATATTTGGGCTGGCTATTTAGTCTGAAAGCCATGGTGTTGGCACAGTCCGTTTTAGTGTTTCCTGTAGTCGCGGCTCTAACACGCCAGTGTGTGGAAGACGCGGATCGACTCCATGGCGAGCAGTTGCAATCATTAGGCGCAGGCACGGGTTTACGAAGCCTGTTGTTGGTATGGGACGAGCGCTATGTGTTTGTCACGATCGTTATCACTGCATTTGGTCGGGCGATTTCAGAGGTCGGTGCTGTCATGGTGGTGGGTGGCAATATCGAGGGGTTCACTCGGGTGATGACCACAGCCATCGCATTGGAAACCAGCAAAGGTGATTTACCGCTCGCGTTGGCACTAGGCTTAGTTTTACTTACCGTTGTTTTGTGTCTCAATATCTTGGTGGCAGCTTTAAAAAATTGGTGCTTGCGATTAGATGGCGCAACGTCCGACCCATTGCAAAAGGTGTGGGTATGAATGCACCTGTCGAACCCCATCAGCCAAGCCAGAGGAAGAAATCACTTCAACTCCAATTGCAGGGCGTCGATGTTCAGTTTGGTCCCTACATGGCATTGAAGCAAATTGATTTAAACGTGTATGCAGGAGAGCGTGTGGCTTTCGTCGGCGCCAATGGCTCTGGCAAAAGCACTTTGTTGCGTGTCATACATGGGGTTTTGCCAGTGAGTAGTGGTCAGGTGGATTGGCAGTCTGGGGTACAACAGTCCATGGTGTTTCAGCGTCCGCATATGTTGCGCACTTCGGTTGTTAATTTTGTGGCTTTGGCTTTGTGGTTACAAGGCGTCCCATGGCGTGCTGCCAAAGAACAAGCTATGCAGGCTTTACAACAAGTGGGTTTGCAAGATGTAGCTGGTCGCAACGCTAAAACCTTGTCTGGTGGGCAACAGCAACGGTTGGCATTTGCGCGCGCATTGGCGGTACATCCCCAATGCATGTTGTTGGATGAACCCACCTCTAGCCTAGACCCGCACGCCAAGCGAGAAGTAGAGCGCATCATGGAGCACTGGATTGCAGAAAATTCTTCCACCTTGCTTTTTAGTAGCCACAACTTAGGCCAAGTCAAGCGTTTGGCATCGCGGGTTATTTATTTGGAGAGCGGTCGTGTCTTGGCGGATTTGCCAACCGAACAATTCTTTCAGCAACCACTAGAAAAATCGCACCCCGAAGCCCATTTATTTTTAAGAGGCGAGCGCGTGTAACAAAGCCTTACTTGAAGAGTAAGGCAACTGTTTTCAATCCTGCTAGCGTCATCAAGAGGGACCCGATTAAGTGCAAGCCAGCTGTCGCTATAGCCACACCTATACGTCCTTCAGACAAAATCGCCACCACTTCTGCAGAGAAACTAGAGAAGGTGGTCAGCGCACCTAAGAAGCCTGTCACAAGCAGCAAACGCCAAGCGGGGTCAAGATCAGGTTGCGCTTGAAAAAACGCCACGCAACAACCCACCAAATAGCCGCCGATTAAATTTGCTGCCAAAGTGCCCCAAGGTAAAAAAGCCTCTTGCGTATTGAGCCAGATGCTCAACTGCCATCGCGCCAGTGCGCCTATACAAGCACCTATGCAAATGGCCAATACAGCTGTCACTTGTCTACGCCCATCACTGCATCTGGCAGATAAGTGACGATTTGTGGAAATACGGTGATCAACACAATGCAGACGACCAAGCAACCAAAGAAGGGCAGTGCTGCACGTGCAATGGTGTTGCTGTCTTTGCCGGTCATGTTTTGTAAGACAAATAAATTAAAGCCTACTGGCGGAGTGACCTCGGCAATTTCAACCAACAACACTATAAAAATACCAAACCAAATCAAATCAAAACCTGCTTTTTGAATCATGGGTAAAACCACAGCACTGGTCAACACAATCATGCTGATGCCATCCAAGGCAGTGCCCAAAATCAAATACACCACGGTGAGTACTGCTATCAAAGCCATGGGCGAAAGTTGCATGGCATTGACCCATTCTGCTAATTCGCGCGGGATACCCGTGAACGCCATGGTCTTCGTCAAGAACGCAGCGCCAGCCAAGATAAACATGATCATGCAACTTGATCGTGTGGTGCCCATCAAACCTTCCCAAAAGTTTTCCCAAGTCAAACTGCCACCCCACGCAGCCAAAGCCAGTGCACCCACCACGCCATAGGCTGCACACTCCGTTGCTGTGGCATAGCCTGTTATCAAGACCCAGCAAACAAAGACGATAAGTGCCCCGCAAGGTATGAGATTACGTGAGAGTTTGATCTTCTCGAAGAAAGTGGTTGGCGGGTCAGCCGCAGGGACTTGGTCTGGATGGCGCAAGCTCCACCACATGATGTAGCCACTAAAGAGTGCCATCAACAAAAAGCCCGGCAAAAAGCCAGCGAGAAAAATGCGAATGATCGATGCATCTGCGGCCACCGCGTACACCACCATGGTGATTGATGGGGGGATCAAAATGCCTAAGGTACCTGCCGTGGCCAAGGAGCCCAGTGCGAGTTTTTCGCTGTAGCCACGCTTCATCAATTCAGGCAATGCCACTTTGCTGATCGTGGCGCATGTCGCTGCAGAAGAGCCTGATACTGATCCAAAAATACCGCAACCCAAGATGGTGGTGTGCATTAAGCGACCTGGAATACGGTTTAACCATGGGCGCAAACCCTCAAACATCTCTTCGCTGAGTTTGGTGCGAAACAAAATCTCGCCCATCCAAATAAACAGAGGGAGCGCGGCAAGCTCCCAACTCGCATTGCTTTCCCAAAAAGCGCTGAATAGGTTTTTGCCTGGCTGTGTGCTGGTGAAAAAAGCTTGGCCCACCCAGCCGCAAATTGCCAAAGTCATGGCAATCCACACGCCACCTGAAAGCAACACCATCATGATGAGTAAAAGCAGGCCACCGACGAGAAGAATATCCATGAAAACCTTACAGGCTAAAAATCAAACGTCGGAAGAAAAATCACCCCTTGCGTGGCGTTCTTGCACTTCGCGCACATAGGTGGGGGTTTGGCCTTGTAGTACCAAAATTAATTCGTCAAAAAGGGCAATCCACAGAAGCACAGACCCCATGGCAAAGCTCATTTGCGGAATCCATATGGGCATGGGCAAAAGACCTTGTGCCACTTCGTTGAATTCCCAACTTTCATAGGTGAATTTGCAAGCCCACCATGCTAGGTATGCGACGGCAATATTACCCACCAGTAATGCAGCGATCTCAAAACGTTTACGCCATGCTTCTGACAAACTATCCAGCAATAAAGTGACGCGTACAAAATCGCCATGTTTAAACGCATGCGCCATGCTAAAAAACGAGGCAGCTGCACAAAACCAAGCCACTACATCGTTGACAGCGCCAGTCCTAACCCCAAACTCACGCAATACGCTTTGAGCGATCATCAAAGCACACAGCGCCAAGATGAAAAATGCGCCCAATGCACCAGACGCGTAATACAGCCGATCTAAAAATCGGCGCATTATTTTTTCGCTTTGGCTGCAGGCTTAGCAGATTGGTTGAATGCAGTAATGATGGCTTCGCCATCCGCACCAGAGCGTTTTTGCCAATCAGCCAACATGATGGTGCCGACTTGTTTCATGTCGGCCATGAGTTTGGGCGACGGGGTGACGATTTGCATACCTTTGTCAGCCAAGGCTTTTTTATAGAAGCCATCTTTTTCTGCGCTGACTTTCCAGCCGCGTATCTCCGCTTCTGCAGCGGTTTTGACTAAAGCTGCTTGTGTTGCAGCATCCAGCGAATCAAACGCTTTTTTATTCACGATCACAGCGTTCTTGGGCAACCATGCTTGGGTGTCATAGAAATACTTCAAGCTCTCGTAGGTTTTGGTGTCGAACCCGGTGGAGCCAGAGCTCATGTAGCTTTCGATCACACCAGTGGCCAAGGCCTGCGAGAGTTCCGCTGCTTGGATGGTCACTGGTTGTGCGCCAATCAATTCTGCGATTTTGGCGGTGGCTGGGCTGTAAGCGCGCCATTTGATGCCACGCAAGTCGGCGACTGAATTGATTTCTTTCTTGGTGTAAATGCCTTGGGAAGGCCAAGCCACCGCAAACAACAACTTCATACCTTGGGCAGCTAAAAGTTTGTCGAGCACGGGCTTTTGCGCGTCGTACAAACGTTTGGAGTCAACGTAACTGGTAGCCAAGAAGGGGATACCGTCTGCGCCGTAAATAGGGTTCTCGTTTTCAAAGTTCACCAATAACACTTCACCAATTTGCGCTTGGCCGCCTTGCACCGCGCGTTTGATCTCATTGGCTTTGAAAAGCGATGCGTTGGCATGTACGGTAATTTTGAGTTTGCCGGCCGTAGCCGCATCGACATCTTTGGCGAACTGGATCAGATTTTCAGAATGGAAATTGGTTGCCGCATAGGCGGCAGGCAGGTCCCATTTAGTTTGAGCGAACACACTGCCAGCAAAAAGTGACAGGGCTAGGGCAGAAACAGAAAAATAACGACGTTGCATAAGAACTCCTGAACAGGTAAGACTAAAAAATCGTGGCTTTTTCGCGCCAAAAGGTGAACTATAGCCAGTATTTGGGGGGCCTCTGAAATTCATACAATGGTCTGCAAGAGTAAGCCGCCATCTAATTAAGAACCGAAACGCCCCCCCCTAGAAACGGAATCCCCCATGAACAAACTTTTTTCCCTCATTTGCGCCCTCTTGTTTCTAGTCGGTTGCGCCACTTCCGCCAACTACCAAAAAAACCTCAATGCATGGGTGGGAGAGGATGAATCCGCTTTAGTCGCCAAATGGGGTAAACCCAACAAAACTTACAAAGTCGACGGCTTCACCTATTTGGTATTCAATACTTCTGGCGAAGCCTCGTCGCCTGGTATCAATACAGATTCCCAAAACACAGTGGCTGGAACCTCCATCTTTGGTGGTGCTAATGGTTGGATTCCATCGCTGACGTTTTGGAGTGCTTGCCAAACCACATTTGAAATTCAAAAAGGCAAAGTGGTGACATTTGAATTCAAAGGCGCGGATTGCCGATCAAGTGCTAAATAATTAGTAAGTTTCTATGAGTGACGGTGTGCAAGAAAAAAAATGGGCATTTTGGATAGATAGAGGCGGCACCTTCACCGATATCGTGGCCAAACGACCTGACGGCCAGTTAGTTACCCATAAATTACTCAGCGACAACCCCGAGCATTATCGCGATGCAGCCGTTGCGGGCATTCGCCATTTATTAGGCCTCGCTGCAAACGCGCCCATCACTTCAGCACTAGTGGAATGCGTCAAGATGGGAACGACCGTGGCTACCAATGCTTTGTTGGAGCGCAAAGGCGAACCTACGTTGTTAGTCACTACCCAAGGCTTTCGTGATGCCTTGCGCATTGCCTACCAAAACCGCCCACGCTTGTTTGATAGGCGCATTGTCTTGCCTGAGTTGTTGTATGCGCAGGTGATTGAAGCTAAAGAACGAATGGGTGCTCTTGGTGAGTTGGTGCAAGCCTTGGACGTAGATAGTTTGCGCAAACAACTACATGATGCATTCGATGCAGGATTGCGAAGCGTGGCCATTGTCTTCATGCATGGCTACCGTTACACAACCCACGAAGCGCAAGCAAAAGAACTTGCTGAAAAAATCGGATTCACACAAATCAGCACCTCGCACGGCACCAGTCCTTTGATGAAGTTTGTCAGCCGAGGTGACACCACGGTGGTCGACGCGTATCTGTCACCCATCTTGCGACGCTATGTCGACTTAGTCGCTGCCGATATGCCAGGTGTTCCTTTGTATTTCATGCAGTCGTCTGGCGGATTGACGGATGCCCATGCTTTTCAAGGCAAAGACGCTATTTTGTCGGGTCCTGCTGGTGGAATTGTGGGAATGGCGCGTACAGCGCAATTGGCTTTCACCAATATGGCGAATCATGAGCCAGTGCAAGTAATTGGTTTTGACATGGGGGGCACTTCCACCGATGTCTCACATTTCGCTGGCACGTTCGAGCGCGAGTTTGAAACGCAAGTGGCTGGTGTACGCATGCGTGCACCGATGATGAGTATTCACACCGTGGCTGCAGGGGGTGGATCCATCTTGCGGTTTGATGGCGCCCGCATGCGTGTCGGTCCACAAAGCGCTGGGGCCAACCCAGGGCCCGCTAGTTATAGGCGCGGTGGGCCACTGGCCGTGACCGACGCAAATGTGTTGCTCGGGAAAATTCAGCCCCATTACTTTCCGTACGTGTTTGGTCCCCAAGCCAATGAACCTCTTAACAGAGAAGTAGTGCAGCAGCAGTTCAATGCCTTGGCTAAAGATATGCAGCGCCCAGCAGAAGCCATTGCTGAAGGTTTTGTGCAAATTGCAGTGCAGCAAATGGCTAACGCCATCAAGAAAATCTCAGTGGCCCGCGGCTATGACGTAACCCGCTACACCTTGCAATGTTTTGGCGGTGCGGGCGGGCAACACGCTTGCTTGGTAGCCGATGCACTGGGCATGACGCGCGTTTTGGTGCATCCGATGGCCGGTGTCTTGTCGGCTTATGGCATGGGCTTGGCTGATCAAAATGTGATGCGTGAGCAGGCCATTGAGCAACTGCTGAATCTAGAGGTTTTGTCAAATCTGCAACACACCATCGATGCGCTCACGTTGGCTGCTAATGCTGAGTTTAGTCAACCAGCCGTCAGTGCTTCTAACAGTGCTTCTAATTTGGAAGTGCATCAACGCGTGCACGTGCGCTACCTTGGCAGCGACGCTGCCTTGGTGGTGCCTTTTGGAAGTCTGCAAGAGATTCAGCAAGCTTTCGAAAAAGCCTACCAACAACGCTTTGCTTTTTTAATGGCGAACAAGCCCTTGATGGTGGAAGCTGTTTCTGTTGAGGTCTTGCTCAAGGGTGAGGCATTAGCAGAGCAAGTGCATGTATTGCATCCCTTGAGAGATGTGCCTCAGCGCGACACGGTGAAGGTCTACGCCCATGGTGAATGGCATGATGCCGCCTTGGTAGTGCGAGAAGACTTGCGACCAGGCGATTTATTGCAAGGCCCAGCCATCATTGCTGAAAAAAATGCCACGACCGTCATCGAGCCTGGTTGGCAAGCGCGGGTGTCTGCCCTAGACCATTTGGTGCTCGAGCGCTACCTCGACAAAGATATGCAATTTGCTGCGGGCACCCAAGCAGATCCTGTGTTGCTTGAAGTGTTCAACAACCTGTTCATGAATATTGCAGAGCAAATGGGCTTGCAACTACAAAACACAGCGCACTCGGTCAACATCAAAGAGCGCCTAGATTTTTCGTGCGCGTTGTTTGATGCGCAAGGCAATTTGATTGCCAATGCACCGCATATGCCCGTGCATTTGGGCTCCATGGGCGAGAGTATCAAGACGGTGATTCGCGAAAACGCCAACACCATGCAAGAGGGCAATGTCTACGTGTTGAATGACCCGTACCACGGTGGCACGCATTTGCCAGACATTACGGTTATCACGCCTGTGTATTTAGAAGGCTCTAAGACGCCAGACTTTTATGTGGGCTCTCGCGGCCACCATGCTGATATCGGTGGTGTGACACCAGGATCGATGCCACCGTTTTCCACGCGAATTGAAGAAGAGGGCGTGCAGATCAACAATGTTTTGTTGGTGGAACGTGGTGTATTGCGTGAGATAGAGATGGTTGGTTTGCTACAAAGTGGCCAATACCCCAGTCGCAATCCCGCACAAAACATGGCCGACTTGAAAGCCCAAATTGCCGCCAACGAAAAAGGCGTGCAAGAGTTACGCAAGATGGTGGCGCAGTTCGGTTTGCCAGTCGTCAAAGCCTATATGAGCCACGTGCAAGACAACGCAGAAGAGTCAGTGCGTCGCGTCATCACCCATTTGAAAGACGGATCGTTCACTCTGTCTTTAGACAATGGTGCGCAGATACAAGTGGCGATTCGTGTTAACGCGAAAGAACGCACTGCAGAGATTGACTTCACAGGTACATCGGTTCAGCAAACCAATAACTTCAATGCACCAACTGCGGTGTGTATGGCGGCAGTGTTGTATGTGTTTCGTTCCTTGGTCGACGACGACATACCGCTCAACGCAGGCTGCTTGAAGCCATTGAAGGTGATCATTCCAGAAGGGTCGATGCTCAATCCGCTGCCACCTGCATCGGTGGTCGCGGGTAATGTGGAAACGTCTAGTTGCATTACCAATGCCTTGTATGGTGCGCTAGGTGTCATGGCCAGTAGCCAACCCACGATGAATAACCTGACTTTTGGGAATGCGCAATACCAGTATTACGAAACCATCTCTGGCGGGAGCGGGGCAGGCGATGGCTTTGACGGAACCAGCGTTGTGCAAACGCATATGACTAATTCGCGTTTGACTGACCCAGAGGTTTTGGAGTTTCGTTTTCCAGTGCGCTTACAAAGCTACGCGATACGTGAAGGCTCTGGCGGCGCGGGGCGTTGGCATGGTGGTAATGGAGGGATTCGTCGCATTGAATTTCTAGAACCTATGACGGCCAGTATCTTGTCTAACGCGCGCGAACACCCTGCTTTTGGGATGGCGGGTGGTAGTGCCGGGGATGTGGGCATCAACAGAGTGGTGCGTAAAGACGGTACGCAACAAGATGTACCGCATATTGCCCAAGTAGAAATGCAAGCAGGCGATGTTTTTGAAATTCATACGCCGGGTGGTGGCGGGTATGGAAGTAAAGTTAATTAAAAGGCTGAGCAACTTAGCAAGCTAGGCAACTCAGTACCTATAAAAATCTTTGTTATGGCGTAAAGGTCAAACCATTGACCAAAACACCTTGATTAGAAAACTGTTGCGCCTTGTTCTTGCCGATGCCTGTCACGCGAGACATCAAATCTTTCCAATTCACAAAAGGCCTGTCGCCGCGCGCTATCAACACTTTACGCGTCATCGCAGGCCCCATGCCTTTGATACTATCGAGTTCGGCTTCGTTAGCTTGGTTGATCTCTAATGCCAACACGCTCAGGCAGGCGCAAGCCAATGTGCCAACTAACCAATGTTTAAGCAAGTAAGGCTGCCATGTACTGCGTGACGCCAGAGGTCACATCTGCAAACACATGGTTGCAACCCGTGCTGCGTAAGTGGTTCAAATCAGCTTGGGTGTAGCACTGGTATTTGCCGCGTAGAGCGTCAGGGAATGGAGTGTATTCAATCAAGCCCTGTTGCACTGCTTGCGCCAAGTCCAACGCAGCGTGACCTTGTTCGCCGCGCAATGTATTGACAACCGCCAGCGCCACATCGTTAAAGGGTTGTGCGCGACCAGTGCCGAGATTGAAGATGCCCGATTTGCCTGGGTTATCAAAAAACCAGAGATTAACAGCCACCACATCGTCCACAAAAATGAAGTCGCGCTGTTGGTCACCTGCGCTGAAGCCACCGTATTCGCCAAATAGTTTGACGCGTCCTTCTGCGTTGAATTGGTTGAACTGGTGGTAGGCCACGCTTGCCATACGCCCTTTGTGTTGTTCGCGAGGGCCGTAGACGTTGAAGTAGCGAAAGCCTGCTACTTGAATACTCAAGTTACGAAAGTCATTGCTGTAAGCGCGCCGCACATATTGGTCAAATAAGAGTTTGGAGTAGCCATACACATTGAGCGGTCGCTCGAACTCTGGTGTTTCGCGGAAAGTGTCGCTGCCGCCATACGTGGCTGCGGACGATGCATAAAGCAAGCGTGTACCAGTTTGCTGACAAGCTTTGAGCAAGCCGCAGGACAAGCTGAAGTTGTTGTCCATCATGTAACGGCCATCGGTTTCCATGGTGTCGCTGCAAGCGCCTTCGTGGAAGATGGCTTCTACTTTGCCGTAGGCACCGTCTGCAAAGAGTTCATAGAAAAGGTCTTGGTCGACATAGTCTGCAATTTGCAAATCGGCCAAGTTGACAAACTTGTCACCCTGCGTAAGGTTGTCGACCGCGATGATGTTGTCAATGCCGCGTGCGTTCAAACCTTTGATGATGTTGCTGCCAATAAATCCGGCAGCTCCGGTGACGACGATCTTCATGCAAATAACTCCTCGTAGCTGACAGTAGCTGTACCAAATTTACCGACCACGACGCCACCAGCGCGGTTGGCCCAAGGCATGGCCTCGCGCAAAGACATCCCCGCTGCCACAAGGGCTGCGAGGGTGGCAATTACCGTGTCGCCAGCACCCGTCACGTCAAACACTTCGCGCGCTTGGGCTGCGATGTGGGCTGCGCCTTGGGCGTCGAACAGGGTCATACCTTCTTCGCTGCGGGTGAGTAACACGGCGTCTAGTTGCAATTGCTTGCGTAAGTTGTGCGCTTTGGCGCTGAGTTCTTCTTCGCTATTCCATCCGCCCACCACTTGCTGCAATTCAGCACGGTTAGGTGTGATGCAAGTAGCACCTGCATAGCGTGAAAAGTCGCTGCCTTTGGGGTCGATCAACACGGCTTTATTGGCTTTGCGCGCTGCAGCAATCATGTCAGTCACATGCGCCAAGCCACCTTTGCCGTAGTCTGAGAACAGCACTACGGGGTGGTCGGGCAAGAGTTGCATGAACTGCTGGGTTTGCGAAGACAAGACTTCGTTTTGTGGCGTGTTTTCAAAATCTACACGCAGGAGTTGTTGTTGCCGTCCAATCACGCGCAATTTGACGGTGGTTTTGAGTTGTGCGTCGCGACCGAAATAAGGGGTGATGCCGCTTTTGGCGATCAGGTCTTGCAACAAATGGCTAGCTTCATCGTCACCAACGACGGACAGCAAAGAGGCTTGTGCGCCTACGCTCACGGCATTGAAGGCTACGTTGGCGCATCCGCCCAAACGGTTTTCTTCGCGGGTGATGCGCACCACGGGCACAGGGGCCTCGGGGCTGATGCGATCAACAGCGCCGTACCAGTAACGGTCAAGCATGACATCGCCGACCACCAATACTTTGGCTTTTGCGAGTTGCTCTTTTGAGAGCGGGTACTTTGGTGCGTTCATAGTTCTTCAATACGCTTTGGCGGATAACTGTCCCAAGCTTGGCAGCCTGGGCATTGCCAGAAATGTTGTGTCGCTTCAAAACCGCAAGCGGCACAGCGATAGCGTTGCAGAGGTTTGGCAGCGCGCTCGAGCGCGCGTTGCACTTGTGGATGGAATTGTTGGTGCTCAAACTTTTCGTTGGCAATCCATTGGGTGGCGGCAACCAATGAGGGTTCGCGTTCTAAGTGCTTGGCAAACCATTGGCTGGTATCTGTCTCCCCACGTGCAGTGCGTAAGGACACGATGGCTTGCAACACATCGAGAGATGCTGTGTGCTGGTAGAGATGTTCTAAAAACTGCAATGCGTCATCTAAGCAATGCAATTCTTGAGCAAGCAGGCTCAAGCGAGGCGCTAAGAGCGGCACTGCAGAAGGTGAGCTATGGGCTAGACGTTTGAGCGTGTCATAGGCCGCTTGTGGTTCACCTGACTCGCTGAGCACCTTAGCCATCGCTAATGGCGCTCTGGCTGCATGTGGCGCTGTATCGATGGCTTGTTGCAACAGACGTATTTTGGTGGCGTGGTCTTGGGTCGTCTCGTTGCTTTCGGCTTGCTCGCAAAGGTAATGCGCCAAGCGGCCTTGAAAACTCCCATTGCCCGACGCATTGAGTTTGTGCGCGATGTCGGTGGCTTTGGCCCAGTCACGCGAGCGTTCATAAATACTTAGTAAGGCCAAATGCGCTTGTTCAGCAAATGCGGTGCCTTCTAATTTAGACAAAGAGTC
>JBBAOY010000008.1:0-3415 GCA_040401095.1 Limnohabitans sp. | reverse complement strand
TTGAAGTAAGCGCGTGGGGTTTGGCGGTTTTCAAAACGCAACTGTCGCAAGTCGACCCGCGAAGCCACCCAACCCAAACCAAAGGCTAAGGGCAGACCAAACAAAACCCAGCTGATATCAAATTCCATGCGCGGTGTCCGGTAGGGCTGGCTTGTTGCTGACGTTGGTGGACATAGGTTCTGTTGGGGTAGTGCTTGTGGACTTGGCCAAGCGACGCAATTTCCACCAGCGTGGCAGCATGCCCATGACGCCCACAGCAACGCCCAATACAAAAACACCCAAGACGACCACGATCAAAGGCGCACGCCAAGATGCGCCAAAAAAGAAATGCACCAAGATGTCTTCTTGGTTGTTGAGTGCAAATGCGAACAGGGTAAAAAAAATGGCTGCTTTCAATGTCCATTGAAGCAGCCACATGAGGTTTTTCAAAGTAACTCCTCAGTGACTGAGAAGAATTTTAGCCCC
Source organism: Limnohabitans sp. (assembly GCA_040401095.1). Classification (GTDB taxonomy): domain Bacteria; phylum Pseudomonadota; class Gammaproteobacteria; order Burkholderiales; family Burkholderiaceae_C; genus Limnohabitans. The sequence goes on along the minus strand of JBBAOY010000008.1, from coordinate 2,950 downwards.
GAGCGTCGGTTTACTTTTTGACGGGTGTTGCAGCCAATATTTCTTGTGTGCGTGCATCCACCGCTTCGCGCAAGGCTTTGCCTGGCTTGAAGTGGGGCACACGTTTTTCTGGAATCGCGACACTCTCGCCGGAACGCGGATTGCGTCCCATGCGAGGGGGCCGACGGTTGATCGAAAAACTGCCAAAACCCCGCAATTCAATGCGGTGCCCGCGCACCAAGGCTTCGCCCATCGCGTCAAGAAGCGTCTTGACAGCGAACTCTGCGTCGCGGTGCGTGAGCTGGCTGAAACGTGCAGCCAGTTCTTCGACCAAGTCGGAACGGGTCATCCGTTGTTGTTGTCGTCAAGCTTGGCACGCAACAAAGCGCCCAAACTGGTGGTGCCCGTGTTTTCGCGTGACGATTGTTGTGACAAGTTAGCCATGGCTTCTTGTTGGTCGACAGCGTCTTTGGCTTTGATGGACAACTGGATGTTGCGGGTCTTGCGATCCACATTGACCACCACAGCGGTGACTTCGTCGCCGACTTTGAGCACATGGCTCGCGTCTTCCACGCGGTCACGTGAAATTTCGCTGACGCGCAAGTAGCCGACGATATCTTCGCCCAAATCGATTTCAGCGCCTTTGGCGTCAACCGTTTTGACCTTACCCGTGACGGTTTGGCCTTTGTCGTTGACTGACACGAAGGTGGTGAAGGGGTCGGAGTCGAGTTGCTTGATGCCCAAGGAGATGCGCTCGCGCTCCACGTCCACAGCCAATACCAAGGCTTCGACTTCTTGGCCTTTTTTGTATTCGCGGACAGCGTTTTCGCCGGTCTCGTTCCAAGACAGGTCAGACAAGTGCACCAAACCGTCGATGCCAGCAGCCAATCCGACGAACACGCCGAAGTCGGTGATGGATTTGATCGGGCCTTTGACGCGGTCGCCGCGCTTGGTGTTTTGTGCGAAGTCTTGCCATGGGTTGGCTTTGCACTGCTTCATGCCGAGGCTGATACGGCGCTTGTCTTCGTCGATCTCGAGGACCATGACTTCGACTTCGTCGCCCAAGGCCACGATTTTGGAAGGTGCGACATTCTTATTGGTCCAGTCCATTTCAGACACGTGGACCAAGCCTTCGATGCCGGGTTCGAGTTCGACAAACGCGCCGTAGTCGGCGATGTTGGTGATCTTCCCAAACAATCGGGTGCTTTGTGGGTAACGGCGGTTGACGCCCATCCATGGGTCATCGCCCATTTGCTTGAGGCCCAAAGAGACGCGGTTTTTGTCGGTATCGAACTTAAGGATCTTGGCGGTAATTTCTTGACCGGCTGTGACCACTTCGGAAGGATGACGGACACGACGCCATGCCATGTCGGTGATGTGCAACAAGCCATCGATGCCGCCGAGGTCGACGAAGGCACCGTATTCGGTGATGTTTTTGACCACGCCATGGACCACAGAACCTTCTTTGAGGTTGTCCATGAGTTTGGCGCGCTCTTCGCCCATCGACGCTTCGACCACGGCTCGGCGTGACAACACGACGTTGTTGCGCTTGCGGTCGAGCTTGATGACTTTGAATTCCATGGTCTTGTTCTCGTAAGGAGACAAGTCTTTGATCGGACGGGTGTCGATCAATGAACCAGGCAAGAAGGCGCGGATGCCGTTGACCAACACGGTCAAACCACCTTTGACTTTGCCGCTGGTCGTGCCAGTGACAAATTCCCCTGATTCGAGGGCTTTTTCTAAGCTCATCCATGAGGCCAAACGCTTGGCGGTGTCGCGGCTCAGAATGGTGTCGCCGTAGCCGTTTTCAACGCTACCGATCGCGACAGAGACGAAGTCGCCCGCTTGGACTTCAAGCTCGCCCTTGTCGTTTTTAAATTCCTCGATGGGCACATAAGCCTCAGACTTGAGGCCAGCGTTCACGACGACGTGGTTGTGTTCAATACGCACCACTTCAGCAGTGATCACTTCTCCCGTGCGCATTTCAGAGCGCTTCAAGGATTCTTCAAACAGGGCGGCAAAAGATTCAGACATGTAGTTTTGTGTGGCGTGTGCCACGGGTTAGGTTGTCGATCCATTTGGCCAGTGCGCCAATGCAGCGCGAGGGGAGCCAAATGGGCCAGGGGCAGACTAAGGGTTAGAAAGGCTGCTTTGCCTTCCACCAAGCCAACACCTGATCCACCGAGGCTTCGATGGACAACTGGGAGTTGTCGAGCTGGAACGCGTCTTGTGCTGGTTTCAGAGGCGCAACGCTGCGGTTGGAGTCGCGTGCGTCACGTGCCTCTAAGTCGGCGCGAAGACTGTCGAGTGTAGTCGAAATTCCCTTAGAAATCAACTGCTTATGGCGTCTTTCGGCTCTTTGCGCGGCACTGGCGGTCAAAAACACCTTCAAAGGCGCATGGGGAAAGATCACCGTGCCCATGTCGCGCCCATCGGCCAAAAGACCTGGAAGGCGCTGGAAACTGTGTTGCAGGGCTACCAAAGCGGTGCGCACATGGGGCAAGACCGAGACTTTGGAGGCATTCATACCGGCTTCTTCGGTGCGGATGGTGTCGCTCACATCTTGCATGCCCAACCACACGGACTCTCCTTCAAAACGCACAGGCAGAGTGCGGGCGAGGTCGGCAATGGCGTTTTCGTGGGCGTTGTCTAGCTGCAAGCCAGCTTGTAGCGCGGCCAGTGCGGTGATGCGGTAGAGCGCACCTGAATCTAAATAGTGGTAACCCAATGCTTGTGCCACGCGGCTAGCCAAAGTGCCCTTGCCAGACGCGGTAGGGCCGTCGATACAAATGACGGGGATATGGGGTGTATCGGCTTGGGTGACTGAGAACAGGGCTTCGAAATAGTCGGGGAAAGTTTTGGCGACGCACTTGGGGTCTTCGATGCGCACCGGAATTTTCGCTGCGTTGAATGCAGCCAGCGAAAAGCACATGGCGATGCGGTGGTCGTCGTAGGTGTGGATGGAGGCGGG
>JBBAOY010000007.1:50190-60609 GCA_040401095.1 Limnohabitans sp. | reverse complement strand
CAAGTGTGGAGGCAACCTCATCGAATCCACCTTCACCTTCAATTTCAGGAAAAACAACACCAAATCCGTTTTCCCATAAAGCATCAGCAGTGATGCATATGCCTGTAGCAGCGGAGAAAAGAATAAAAGAATGTGGGTCATGACCAGGTGCAGCAAAGCATCGCCATAAAAGTCCAGCAATAAAAAATTCTTGCCCAATACGCAAGCTGTTGTTAGCAGCAAATGGAGGGCAATGCTGCCCAGTACCAACATAGCCAAGCAACAAGGGATCCCAATCGCGCACATATTGCGCGTGCCCGGGCGGAATCCAAGTTGTCACATCTGGAAATACAGACTGTAAAAATGCGTTACCACCGCAGTGGTCACTATGCAAGTGGGTGTTGATAATGGTGTTTAGTGGCCGACCTTTGAGCGCATGGGTCACCAATTCAAAAGTTTGTTGCGAATGTGTGTGATAACCCGTATCCACCAAAATAGATTGATCATCATCCACCAGCAAAATATTATTACTAGATAACCAGCCGCGCTCCAAAAATTGCACGCTGCCTGGGAGCGCAATCAAGCCTTTATCACCCATAAAAGAATCAAACTACAGAAAAGCATCAAACTACAAAAAATTTAAGCATGAGACCGCAATTCACGCCTTAAAACTTTGCCCACATTAGTCTTTGGTAGTTCATCTCTAAACTCAATATATTTAGGCTGCTTGTAACCCGTTAGATTTTGCTTGCAGTACCGAGCCACATCGTCTTCCGTGAGCGTCACATCATTGCGCACCACAAACACCTTTATCGCTTCACCTTGCTTGTCATCAGCAACACCAACAGCAGCGCATTCCACAACGCCAGGACACAACGAAATCACGTTCTCTAATTCATTAGGAAATACGTTGAAACCGCTCACCAAAATCATGTCTTTTTTGCGGTCAACAATGCGTGTGAAACCCTTGTCGTCCATCACGGCGATATCGCCCGTACGCATAAACCCGTCAGCCGTAAAAGCTTTGTGCGTCTCATCGGGTTGCTGGTAGTAACCCACCATCACATTGGGCCCTTTGATACAAAGTTCACCCACTTCTCCATACGCAAGGCTGTTGCCATCGTCATCTTTAATGGCAACGTCAATACTTGGCAGGGGCAATCCAATCGTGCCGCTGAAACTCGTTGCAGTAATTGGGTTGTTGGTACCGATGGCAACAGTCTCACTCATGCCCCAACCTTCCACCATGGCAGAACCCGTCACTTCTTGCCAGCGTTTAGCGGTACCTTCAGAAGCAGCCATACCGCCAGCTTGCGAAACACACAAATGCGAAAAATCCAGTGATTTGAAATGCGGATGTTGTAATAGCGCATTAAATAAAGTGTTCACAGCAGGCAATAAGTGGAAGGGGCGCTTCTTCAAGACATCCACAAATTTATCAATATCGCGCGGATTGGGAATGAGGGTCATATAAGACCCCCATTGCACGCTCAAAAAACAAAGCGTCAAAGCAAAGATGTGATAAAGCGGCAACGCTGTAATGCAATTGATTTTGGAGACATCCCCAATACGCAAAACAGCTGGCGTAAACCAAGTTTGCGCTTGCAAAATAGCGGCAATGACATTGTTATGGGTTAAGACAGCGCCCTTAGATAGCCCCGTAGTGCCGCCTGTGTATTGCAAAAACGCAGGGTCATCACGTGTTTGCATAGAAGGCTTGAGTGAAAATTGACCACCTTCGGCCATCATCTCGTTAAATCCAATCAAGGTACGAGAAATCCCAGACGCCGAATGTCGAGGAATTTTGTAAGCAGGCACCATGCGTGCCAAATGGCGCACCGCAAAAGTGATCCATCGCCCAAACCAAAATCCCAACATATCGCCCATAGACGCGATCACCACGTTTTCTATGGGCGTGTCCTGAATCACCTCTTCCAAGGTGTGCGCAAAATTTTCCAAAATCACAATCGTCGTGGCACCTGAATCGCACAACTGGTGCTTCAATTCGCGCGCTGTGTAGAGCGGGTTCACGTTCACGCAGACAAAGCCAGCCCGCAAAATGGCCGACATCGTGACAGCAAACTGAGGCACATTGGGCAACATGATGGCCACGCGCGCACCCACTGGCAGACCCAAATGTTGTAACCAAGCCCCCATCGTGGCGGAGGCTTGATCCACTTCTGCATAGGTCATCCAGCGGTCCATGCACACAGAAAAAGGCGACGCCGCGTTCTTTTTAAAAGAATCTTCTAGCAAATGCGGTAAGTTGCGAAAAATAGAAGTGTCGATTTCATGGGGAACGCCAGCTGGGTAAGCGTCAAACCAAGGTTTTTGAGTAGAAAGAGTCATGCTCACATTGTCCTTTCCGCCAAGGCCCTTACACATTGGTAATGTCCCGATGCGTCGAGATAATTGGACCAAACTAGGGAAAACCCTATAATCAAAGAATGAAACTCATCCAAACGCTAATCAATTCGCTAGAAATGAAAGGCCGCAAGTTTTTGCAATTGGCCGGCGTTCCATTGGATCTTGAGCCAAATGAACATGATGTGTTGGTGCCAATTTGCCACCTCCGCCCCTATAACTTGGCAGATATTCAAAAACATTTGCTGTCGCTCAACGCGCAAGACCGGTATTTGCGGTTTGGTTACGCAGCCAGTGATGAACACATTACGAGCTATGTCCGCTCGTTGAACTTCGAACGTGACGACATTTACGGCATCTTTAACCGGGATCTGCAAATTCTCGCCATGGCGCATTTGGCTATCCACACGCCATTACATGCGGATTCCAACCAACACATAAGCGCTGAGTTTGGCGTCTCCGTGCATGCTTCTGCCAGAGGGCGGGGCTATGGCTACCAATTATTCAATCGCGCTCTCATGCACGCGCGCAATGCCAAGGCCTCAACCATCCTGATTCACGCTTTAAGTGATAACGCGCCCATGCTAAAAATCGCGCGGAGAGCAGGTGCAACCCTCAAGCGTGATGGCGCCGAAACGCAAGCGCTACTCACAGTTCCCAAGGGCAACCTCAAAAGCCGTTTGGCCGAGATATTTACCGACCAATACGCCCAAACCAACTACAGCATCAAAGAAGATGTCAAAAATTTCTGGTACTTCCTCAGACAAGTGCAAGAAATTCGCCGGGGCGTTCAAGCGGGGCGTCACCAATCCGCTGAATAAGCCCTGCTTCCCGCTAATTCGAGCGAAGTAAAAAATACCCGAGCCAGTCACCGGCCTGATAATTCCTTGGGCTATGCTTCACATTTGGTAAATTAAGTGGCCACAAGCTACGCAACGTGTGACAGACCCCTCCTCATCCAAACCCTCGCATCACGAAAACGCCAAAAGCATTTGGCAACGGTTCATAGATCGCATTCGCCCTCAACCAGACAGCAGCGAAGCGCTTCACCAAGTTTTTGCTGACGCAGAAGACAACCAGGTCATCGGCGCAGAAAGCCGCATCATGCTCGAAGGCGTTTTGCGTATGGCTGAACTAACCGCCGGCAAGGTGATGGTGGCTGCCGCGCGTACAGACTTGATCAACATTGACGCATCGCTAGACGAGACGATGCACCAAGTCATTGATACCGCGCACTCCCGTTTTCCCGTGTTTGAGGGAGAGCGCGACAACATCATCGGCATTTTGTTGGCCAAAGATTTGCTCAAACTGCAGCGCGCACCTGCGCTCAACATACGCACTTTGTTACGTCCGCCAGTCTTTATTCCCGAGAGCAAGGGGCTGAACGACTTACTGCGCGATTTTCGTAATACCCGTAACCACATGGCCTTGGTGGTCGATGAATTTGGACGCGTGGCAGGCCTCATCACCATCGAAGACGTGCTCGAGCAAATCGTCGGCGACATCGAAGACGAATTTGACGAGCAAGACGATGCAGGCGATATCTACGCGCTCGTAGACGGAAGCTTTCGCGTCAGCGGTGACACCGCCATAGACCGAGTCGAAGAAGCCTTCGAGACCACCATCTTCACCCCCGACGAAGCCGAACCACAAGAAAACCGCTTCGATACGATCGGCGGCTTCATCGCCCACGCCATGGGGCATGTACCGCGACGGGGCGAACTTTTCGAAATCAACGGCTTGCGCTTCCAAGTCTTGCTCACCAAAGCAGGTGCCGTCAAATGGTTCAAGGTATTTGCGGTTCAATCAAATACCGCCAACACGCAAAACCAGAACGATAAAGCGCCGTGATGCAAACGGCAGCAACACGCCTCCTCCAAAACTTGGGCCTTGGCGTGGTGCTCGGTATGGCTGGCGTCCTACAAGCATTTGCTTTGGCGTGGCCTTTTGAGGGCGCGTCCTACGGCCAGCCCATTGCCGCTCTTCAACTTACAAGCTTGGCCATACTGGCCGCAGTGATAGACCGAAGCCACAGCGCAGCGCAAGCTTTTTGGCAAGCCTGGGTTTTTGCTAGCGCATGGTTGTTGGCCACGTTTTGGTGGCTTTTTATATCGATGCATATTTACGGCGAGATGCACCCAGCACTTGCCGCCGCCGCAGTTTTCTTGTTGGCTGTGGCCTTAGCGCTTTATTACGCATTGGCTGGCGCAGTCTTTCGTCGCTGGTGTCACCAAGGCCCGAGCGTTTACTTGCGCGCATTGTCTTTCGCGGCTCTTTGGATGTTGGCCGAGCTATTGCGGGGCACCTTGTTCACAGGTTTTCCTTGGGGCGCAATTGGATACGCCCATGTAGACAGTCCGCTTCGGCATTGGTTTCCTTGGGTTGGCGTGTATGGCGTTAGCGCCTTGGCAGCATTTGTATGCATGCTGGTCACCGCAAAACAAGCTGAACATGTGGAAAAACCCTCACAGACTTGGATGTGGGCCGTTCGTTTAGCCTTGTTTGCTGGCTTGGCCTCTATGTGGTGGACAGCCAATACCCAGCAACCCACCGCAAAACAAGACCAATCTGCGAAAGCCTTACACGTAGCCTTGGTCCAAGGCAACGTGCCGCAAGATCTCAAATTTGGCGCCGCCGTTCCACAAGCGATTGCTGACTATCGCAAAGAGTTATTGGGTAACACCGCAGACTTTATGGCGCTGCCTGAGACGGCGTTACCGGTTTTGGCAGACAACCTGCCCGAACACTTTTGGAGCGAACTCAAGCAGCACTTCGCGCAGCACCAGCAACTCGCCTTGATCGGTGTTCCGATGCGCGAAGCAGGCCCCACCGCCCAAGGGCAACTGACCAATTCCGCCATGGCGCTCATGCCTAGCGCAACAGATGCGAATTACCGCTACGACAAACACCACCTCGTTCCTTTTGGTGAATTTGTGCCACCTATGTTTCGTTGGTTTGTTGATTTGATGCGCATCCCCTTGGGCAGTTTCGGACGCGGCGCATTAGGGCAACCGCTTCTAGAGTTCAAAGGCGAACGCATCGCCACCAATATTTGTTACGAAGACTTATTCGGCGAAGAACTCGCGCATAACTTTTCAGACCCAGAACATTCACCCACGCTCATGATCAACCTCAGCAATATTGCGTGGTTTGGCAACACCGTCGCGATAGACCAGCATTTGCATATCTCGCGCGTGCGGGCGATGGAGTTGGGGCGTCCTATGTTGCGGGCGACCAATACTGGCGCAACTGCGATCATCGACGCGCAAGGCGTAGTCACCCATCGACTTGCAAGCGGAGTTCAAGGTGTCTTGAAGGGTGAAGTAAGAGGTGTCCACAGCGAACTCACACCCTACACCCAATGGGCTAGCAAATTAGGACTGTTTCCACTCTGGCTCTTTGGCTTTGGAGCAGTATTGGCGGTGGCCGGTTTAGCCCACCGTGCCAGACACGGCCGTAGGCGCTTCGGCCCTTAAAATTCAGACAAAAATACACACCGCTAGGTTTCATGCTGACTTTCCAACAAATTATTCTCAAACTCCAGTCTTATTGGGGTGAACAAGGTTGCGCCTTGCTGCAACCCATCGATATGGAAGTCGGCGCCGGCACCTCGCATACCGCCACCTTTTTGCGCGCTTTGGGCCCAGAACCTTGGAAAGCCGCTTATGTGCAGCCGAGCCGCCGCCCCAAGGACGGACGCTATGGCGAGAACCCCAATCGCTTGCAGCACTATTACCAATACCAAGTCGTCTTAAAGCCAGCACCCAGCAATATCCTGGAGTTGTATCTAGGTTCCCTAGAAGCCTTGGGCTTCGATCTCAAAAAAAACGACATCCGCTTTGTAGAAGACGATTGGGAAAACCCCACGCTGGGCGCATGGGGTCTGGGCTGGGAAGTCTGGTTAAACGGCATGGAAGTGACGCAATTCACTTACTTCCAACAAGTTGGCGGCATCAACTGCAAACCCATTACCGGCGAGATCACCTACGGCCTCGAGCGCCTAGCCATGTATTTGCAAGGCGTTGACAACGTCTATAACCTGACGTGGACCGAGGGCTTGAGTTATGGCGATGTCTACAAGCAAAACGAAATCGAGCAATCCACCTACAACTTCGAGCACAGCGACGCGGCATTTTTGTTCCAAGCTTTTGGCGCCCATGAAAAGCAAGCGCAGCATTTAATCACCCAGCAACTTGCCTTGCCCGCTTACGAACAAGTGCTCAAAGCTGCCCACACTTTTAATATGCTCGACGCCCGAGGCGCCATCAGTGTGACCGAGCGCGCCGCCTATATCGGACGCATTCGCAATCTCGCGCGTGCCGTCGCCCAAAGTTATTACGACAGCCGCGAACGCTTAGGCTTCCCCATGGCGCCACGCGCATGGGTTGATCAGATCGCACCCAAAACAGCAGCCACACCATGACCACCCAAAGCCTGCTCGTTGAGCTATTTGTAGAAGAACTCCCGCCCAAAGCCCTCCAAAAATTGGGCAACGCGTTTTCAGACGTGCTGTCTGAGCAACTGCGTGCGCAAGGTTTGCTGAGTGCCAACTCTGTCGTGACGTCTTACGCCACGCCGCGCCGTTTGGCTGCGCATATCAGCGCTGTCATCGCGCAAGCCCCCGATCGACAAGTCGAGCAAAAGCTCATGCCTGTTGCGGTGGGCTTAGATGCCAGCGGTAACGCAACACCCGCCTTGCTAAAAAAACTCCAAGCACTCGGTGCTGGCGCCGACGCTGTAGCGCAACTGCGTAAATCGCCAGAACCTGGCAAAGATGCATTGGTGCTGTTCTACGACAGCCAAGTTAAAGGCGCAACCTTGGCGACTGGCTTGCAAAAAGCTTTGGACGAAGCGATCGCCAAACTGCCCATCCCCAAGGTGATGACCTACCAATTAGAAAAAGACTGTGAACTTCCGGGCTGGAGCAGTGTGCAGTTCGTGCGTCCCGCGCACGGCTTAGTCGCTTTGCATGGAAGTTCCGTAGTGCCTGTGACTGCGCTAGGTTTGCAAGCGGGCAATAGCACCCAAGGCCATCGCTTTGAAGCCAAGGTCTCGCCTGTGGTTTTTAAAAGTGCAGACACCTATGCCGAACAACTGAAATCCGAAGGCGCTGTGATCGCAAGCTTCTCCGAGCGACGCGATGACATCACGCGCCAACTCGCGGCCGTGGCAGCCAAGATCGGCGGTGGCGTGCGCGCTATCGAAGACAGCGCTTTGTTAGACGAAGTCACCGCCTTGGTTGAGCGCCCCAATGTGCTTAGCTGCACGTTCGAGAAAGAGTTCTTAGACGTTCCGCCCGAGTGTTTGATCCTCACCATGAAAGCCAACCAAAAATACTTTCCTTTGCTCGACGCGCAGGGTAAGTTAAGCAACCAGTTTTTGGTGGTCAGCAACATCACGCCTGATGACGCCAGCGCAGTGATTGGCGGCAACGAACGCGTGGTGCGCCCGCGTTTGGCAGATGCTAAATTTTTCTTCGACCAAGACCGCAAAAAATCCATGGCGATCCGCGCCGAAGGCTTGGCCAATGTGGTCTATCACAACAAACTCGGCACACAAGCCGAGCGCACCCAACGCGTGCGCGCCATCGCCAAAGCCATTGCGGGTTTGATGCACAAAGGGGACGACGCCACATTTCTGCATGCAGTAGATACCGCGGCGCAATTGGCCAAGGCTGATTTGCTCACCGATATGGTGGGTGAGTTTCCGGAGTTGCAAGGCATCATGGGTGGCTACTACGCGCGCCACGATGGGCTACACACAGATATCGCCGAGGCGATTGAAGACCATTACAAACCGCGCTTTGCCGGTGATGACTTACCACGCAACACGGTTGGTTTGGTAGTCGCCATGGCAGACAAACTCGAAACCTTGGTCGGCATGTTCGGTATTGGCAATTTGCCAACGGGCGACAAAGACCCCTTCGCTTTGCGCCGCCATGCATTGGGCGTGATTCGCATGTTGCGCGAATCTTCACTCACCTTGTTGCTGTCGGACATCATTGGCCAAACCGTGGCGGTATTTGGTAGCGCGATCACGGATCCACATACACAGTTAACTGCGTTTTTCTACGACCGCTTGTCGGCCAGTTTGCGCGAACAAGGCTTCTCCGCGCAAGAAGTCGAAGCCGTCTTGGCCTTGCGTCCACAAGAACTCTCGGACATCACACGCCGCTTGCAAGCCGTGCGCGCTTTTGCCGCATTACCTGAAAGCCAAGCCTTGGCTGCCGCCAACAAACGCATCGGCAACATCTTGAAAAAAGCCGACGATGTAGAAGGTGATGTCAACGAAAGTCTGCTCGCCGAAGCCGCAGAAAAAGCGTTGTTCCAAACCATGCAACGTTTAACGCCAGAGGCACACAAGCAATGGGTGGCTGGCGACTACACCGCGTCTTTGCAAACCCTCTCCGCCTTGCGCACACCGGTAGATGCTTTCTTCGACGATGTGATGGTCAATGCCGAGAACCTTGCGCTGCGTCACAACCGCCAGCGCTTACTCAAGCAATTGCATGTGGCGATGAACCAAGTCGCCGATTTGGCGTGCTTGGCAGTTTGAGGCACCACACATGATCACCAAACTAGTCATCCTCGACCGCGACGGCACCATCAACCACGACAGCGACGAGTACGTCAAAACGGCGCAAGAGTGGACGCCCATGCCAGGGGCGCTCGAAGCGATTGCGCGTCTGAACCACGCCGGCTGGCATGTAGTGGTCGCGTCTAACCAATCGGGCTTAGGCCGTGGCTTGTTCGATGTGGCCGCACTCAACGCCATGCACGCCAAGATGCACAAAATGCTGGGCGCAGTGGGCGGGCGTGTGGATGCGGTGTTTTTCTGCCCACATAGCCCAGATGAGAACTGCAGTTGCCGCAAACCTGCTTCTGGCTTGTTCGAGCAAATCGGCGAGCGTTATGGCATGGACCTCAAAGGCGTGCCCGCAGTGGGCGACCATTTACGCGATTTACAAGCCGCCACCGCCGTGGGGTGCGAGCCGCATTTGGTGTTGACCGGAAAGGGCGCGCAACACAAAGGCCAAAGTGCCTTGCCCAATGAGTTTCCGGCCAATACCCACGTCCATGAGGACCTGTCTGCATTTGTGGATTGGTTGTTACTCAAAACCCAAGCAGCGGCCAAATCTAGCGCCAAAGCTACGCAAACTTCGCACAGCGCTGGTAGTTCCGCATGATCGCTTTTTTGCGTTCGGTGCTCCACATGGCTGTGATGGCCTTCAGCATTGTTCCTTGTGCGTTGTTGATTGTGGTGAGTGCTGCGGTGGGTGTGGGTGCTCCGGCGCGGTACAAGGTTGCGCAGTTTTGGTTGTGGTTAAGCATCCAAGCTGCGCGTGTCCTATTAGGTATCGAATACCGAACCCAAGGGTTTGAGAATCTACCCGTGGGTCAAACCAGCCCAGCGATTTTGTTGGTCAAACACCAATCGACCTACGAGACATTTTTGATGCCAGCCATCATGCCCCATCCTCTCGCCTACGTGTTCAAACGCGAATTGCTCTATGTGCCATTTTTTGGCTGGGCGATTGGCTTGCTCGACATGGTGCACATCGACAGATCGCAACGCGCCAAAGCCTTTGCCAAAGTGGTGGAGCAAGGCAAGGCCTTGTTAGAAAAAGGCGTGTGGGTCATCATGTTTCCAGAGGGTACCCGTATCCCGCGTGGACAACGTGGCGTTTACAAGAGTGGCGGTGCAAGGCTTGCCATTGCAACTGGCGCCCCTGTCATACCTATTGCGGTGACATCGGCAACGTGCTGGCCACGCAAAGCCTTCATCAAATACCCGGGCGTGGTGGAAGTGTCTATCGGCGCACCCATTCCTAGCATTGGGCGCGAGGCGGACGAACTTACCAAGCAAGTAGAGCAATGGATCGAATCAGAAATGCATAGGCTTGATCCAGAGGCCTATGCCGAACCTGTCTTAACAAGCGCCTGAGGTTTCGACGCATGGGTCAGTTCATTCAACGTGTGCTGGATCTCTTCGATGTGGCCCCATCGACTGTTGCAGCGCAATTTGCCCATCCACGCGCGAGTCGGCGCATCGCTTTGGCTACTTGCGATGTGGCCT
>JBBAOY010000007.1:0-50090 GCA_040401095.1 Limnohabitans sp. | reverse complement strand
TTTGCCCATCCACGCGCGAGTCGGCGCATCGCTTTGGCTACTTGCGATGTGGCCTACGCCTTTCGTCGCGCGAAGCGACGCACCATTGGCATGGTCATTGGCCCTGATGGGCTAGAGGTCAGCGCGCCACGGTGGGTGACGGTCGGCGAGATCGAATCTACCTTGCACGAGAAGGCCGATTGGATCGTGCGCAAGCTCGTCGAAATGCAAGAGCACCAACGCCGCTTGGGCGAAGCCCGCATCCAATGGTGCGATGGCGTGGTGTTGCGCTATCTGGGCGAGTCCTTGCGAGTTGTGCTCGACTCAACCGCCGCACTCAAGAAAAATAGCGCGCAACTTGAAACTTCGAACGACGAAAGCTCTGAAAGTTTTGTCTTACGCATAGGCCTTCCCACTCAAGCAAGTCCAGAGCAAATCCGCGATGCAACCCAAGCGTGGCTGATGCGCCGCGCCAAAGAACTATTCACCGAACGCTTAGACCACTTTGCCCCGCAATTAGGCGTAACTTGGAAGCGCTTGTCGCTCAGCAGCGCGTCCACGCGTTGGGGCACGGCTTCGGCAGACGGGGCGATCCGCCTAAATTGGAGGTTGATCCACCACAAGTTGGACGTGATCGACTACGTCGTCGCCCACGAACTCAGCCACTTGAAGGTGATGGACCACAGCCCGCAGTTCTGGGACACCGTGAAAAGTGTGATGCCCGACTACCCCGAGCGTCGCCGCGTTTTGCGGGATGAGCCGCTGGCGCCGTGGGGCTAATTTCACGCTTCGGGAATTTGCCGTCATAATTGACGTTTACGTAAACGTAAACTAAAAACGTCAATCACTTATGGCCACCCTTTACTCCATCAGCGACCTAGCGCGCGAGTTCGATCTCACCACCCGCGCGATCCGTTTTTATGAGGACATGGGGCTTTTGCAGCCCGAGCGCTCGGGCCCTGCGGGTCGCAACCGCGTGTATTCTGGTCGAGACCGTACCCGTCTCAAACTCACCTTACGCGCCAAGCGTTTGGGCCTGTCCTTGACCGAGGCCAAAGATCTGATCGACATGTACGACAGCCCGCGCGACACCGGACCGCAACTCGAAAAGTTCTTGGTCGTCTTGGCTGACCACAAGTGCCAACTCGAAGCCCAAATGGCCGAGTTACAAGCCAACTTAGAAGAAGTCAAATCCCACGAAAAAGATGCGCGCTCACTGCTAAGCAAGCAGGGCGGCAAGACCAAAGGAGCCAAACCATGAACAATTTGCCAGGACTCAATTTCCAACTCGGCGAAGACATCGACGCCCTGCGCGATGCGGTACGCGAGTTCGCGCAAACCGAGATCTCACCCCGCGCAGCGGAAATTGACCACAACGACCAATTTCCCATGGATCTATGGCGCAAGATGGGCGACTTAGGCGTGCTGGGCATCACAGTGGGTGAAGAATTTGGTGGCGCCAATATGGGTTACCTAGCCCATATGGTCGCGATGGAAGAAATATCACGCGCCTCTGCCAGCGTCGGCTTGAGCTATGGCGCGCACAGCAATTTGTGTGTGAACCAAATCAAACGCAACGGCACTGACGCACAACGTCAAAAATATTTGCCCAAACTCATCAGCGGCGAACATGTAGGCGCCTTGGCGATGTCTGAACCCAATGCCGGCAGCGACGTCATCAGCATGCAACTCAAAGCCCAAGACAAAGGCGGCTACTACGTCCTCAATGGCAGCAAGATGTGGATCACCAACGGCCCTGACGCTGACACCTTGGTGGTCTATGCCAAAACCGAACCCGAGCTTGGCGCCCGCGGTGTTACCGCTTTCTTGATTGAAAAAGGCATGCAGGGTTTCAGCGTCGCTCAAAAACTCGACAAGCTGGGCATGCGCGGTAGCCATACAGGCGAATTGGTGTTCCACAACGTCGAAGTGCCTGAAAGCCACATCTTGGGCGGATTGAACAACGGTGCCAAAGTGTTGATGAGTGGGCTTGACTACGAACGTGCGGTATTGAGCGGCGGCCCGTTAGGCATCATGCAGTCGGTGATGGACAACGTCATTCCTTATATCCATGACCGCAAACAGTTTGGCCAGAGCATTGGCGAGTTCCAACTCATACAAGGCAAAGTGGCAGATATGTACACCGTGCTGCAAGCAGGACGCTCGTTTGCCTATACCGTTGCCAAAAACCTCGATATGTTGGGTGCGGAGCATGTGCGCCAAGTGCGTAAAGACTGCGCGAGTGTGATTTTGTGGACCGCCGAAAAAGCCACGTGGATGGCGGGCGAAGGCGTACAAATTTTTGGCGGCAATGGTTACATCAACGAATACCCGCTCGGACGTTTGTGGCGCGATGCCAAGTTGTATGAGATTGGCGCAGGCACCAGTGAAATACGCCGCATGTTGATTGGCCGTGAGCTGTTTGCTGAAACGCTGTAACTATTTAAAAGTCTTCTTCTAAAACGCATGATGCTTTTACAACCCTGAAAGATTTACCAAGTGACCTCAAGCTTGCAACATTTGTTTGATAACAACCGTGCGTGGGCCACACGTATGGAGCGTGAGCAACCGGGATTTTTCTCAAGCCTCACGCACCAACAAACCCCTAAATACCTGTGGATAGGTTGCTCCGATAGTCGCGTGCCAGCCAACCAAATTACCGGCTTAGAACCCGGCGAAGTATTTGTGCACCGCAATATTGCCAACGTGGTGGTGCACTCTGATCTCAATGCTTTATCTGTTATTCAGTACGCAGTCGATTGTTTAAAGGTCGAGCACATCATGGTGGTTGGGCATTACGGTTGTGGCGGCGTGCTGGCTGCGACGCGCGGCATGCGCATTGGACTTGCAGATAACTGGTTGCGCCATGTGCAAGACGTGCGCTTGCGCCATCGCCAACGCCTTAACCACTTGCCCCAAGCCGAATTAGAAAACGCCATGTGCGAAATGAACGTGATCGAACAAGTGGGCAACGTGGCGCTTTCCAACGTCATGCAAGACGCTTGGGGACGTGGCCAAAAAGTCGCGGTTCATGGTTGGGTCTATGGCGTGCACGACGGATTGGTCAAAGACCTCGGCGTCACCATGAACCACAGCGATGAAGTGGTCAACGTATTTCGTAACGCCTTCAAACGCTATCCGCGTGGTGCGTAATTTATAAAAGTTTTAGGAGACTCTCATATGTCCAATGCATCTTCAGATCCAGTGGTTATCGTCAGTGCCGCACGCACGCCCATGGGCAGTTTTCAAGGTGATTTCGCATCGCTGTCTGCGCATGATTTGGGTGGTGTGGCTATTCGCGCTGCTATAGAGCGTTCAGGTATTTCGCCTGACTTAGTCACCGAAGTTTTATTCGGCAATTGTTTGATGGCGGGTCAAGGCCAAGCGCCCGCACGGCAAGCGGCATTCAAAGGTGGTTTGCCCCAAAGCGCTGGCGCTGTCACGTTGTCAAAAATGTGTGGCTCAGGCATGCGCGCTGCGATGTTTGCCCACGATATGTTGTTAGCAGGCTCGCACGATGTGTTGGTTGCTGGTGGCATGGAGAGCATGACCAACGCCCCTTACTTGCTGATGAAAGGCCGTGCCGGATATCGCATGGGCCACGACAAAGTGTTTGACCACATGATGCTCGACGGTTTGGAAGACGCTTACGAAGTCGGCCGCTCTATGGGCACATTTGGCGAAGACTGCGCTGCGAAATACAACTTCAGCCGCGCAGAACAAGATGCGTTCGCCACAGCCAGTGTGGAGCGCGCCAAGGCCGCCACTGCATCAGGCGGTTTCGCAAAAGAGATTGCCCCCGTCACCGTCAAGACCCGCGCGGGTGAGACAGTGGTGTCGATCGACGAAGGTCCAGGCAAAGTCAAGCTCGACAAAATCACCAGCTTAAAACCTGCCTTCAAAAAAGACGGCACGATCACGGCCGCTTCTAGTTCATCTATCAATGATGGTGCTGCCGCGATGGTGCTGATGCGCCAAAGCACTGCAACGAAATTAGGTTGCAAACCGTTAGCACGTATCGTCAGTCACGCCACCCATGCGCAAGCCCCAGAGTGGTTCGCAACTGCGCCGGTAGGTGCGACGCAAAAAGCGTTGGCTAAAGCCGGTTGGGAGGTCAAAGATGTAGACCTATGGGAGGTGAATGAAGCTTTTGCAGTTGTGCCTATGGCATTGATGAAAGAACTTAACGTGCAACATGACAAAGTGAATGTGAACGGTGGCGCTTGTGCCTTGGGCCATCCCATAGGCGCATCTGGTGCGCGTATCTTGGTGACTTTGATCCACGCTTTGCAAGCGCGAGGACTCAAAAAAGGATTGGCCACTCTGTGTATCGGTGGCGGTGAAGGAACTGCCATGGCGATTGAATTGCTCTAAGGATTCGCATGTCATTGATTCACACACAGGTTCAAGTGCGC
This sequence comes from Limnohabitans sp., assembly GCA_040401095.1. Lineage (GTDB taxonomy): Bacteria > Pseudomonadota > Gammaproteobacteria > Burkholderiales > Burkholderiaceae_C > Limnohabitans. The sequence continues at coordinate 45,696 of JBBAOY010000007.1, read as the reverse complement.
AGCGCTGAGGCAGCAACCAATGCTGCTGCTATGCAAGCGGCAGTCGACGATTTGCGTTTGCAAATCCAAAGCGTTGCCAATGGCGGCGGTGAGGCCGCGCGTGCTAAACACGTAGGTCGCGGCAAATTGCTCCCGCGTGACCGTGTGCAAATGTTGCTGGATCCTGGAACGCCTTTTTTAGAGCTTAGTCCTTTGGCGGCATACGCCATGTACAACGGCGATGCGCCTGGTGCAGGCGTGATCACCGGTATTGGCCGTGTGAGTGGTGTCGACTGTCTTATTGTGTGTAACGACGCGACGGTTAAAGGCGGCACCTACTATCCGATGACCGTCAAAAAGCATTTGCGTGCGCAAGAAATCGCGCAACAAAATCACCTGCCCTGTATTTATTTGGTGGACTCAGGTGGTGCCAACCTGCCTAACCAAGACGATGTATTTCCAGACCGTGACCACTTTGGCCGAATCTTTTACAACCAAGCCAATATGAGCGCGCAAGGCCTGTCGCAAATTGCGGTGGTGATGGGCAGTTGCACGGCGGGTGGCGCCTATGTGCCCGCGATGAGCGACGAGACCATCATCGTGAAAAACCAAGGCACTATCTTTTTAGGTGGCCCGCCCTTGGTGAAAGCTGCGATTGGTGAAATCGTCTCTGCCGAAGACCTAGGCGGTGGTGATGTGCACACCCGTTTATCTGGCGTGGCCGACCATTTGGCCGATACCGATGCACATGCGATTGCGCTGGCGCGTGAAGCGATCGCGCGCCTCAACCGCAAAAAAGAAATGCACGCTGCGCTGGTCGCGCCTCGGTCACCCTTGTATGACGCGAAAGAAATTTACAGCGTGATCCCTGCAGACACGCGCAAGCCGTATGACGTGCGCGACATCATCGCCCGCATCGTCGATAGTTCCGAGATGCATGAATTCAAACCGCGTTTTGGCGCTACTTTGGTTTGCGGGTTTGCGCATATCGAGGGCATGCCCGTTGGCATCGTTGCGAATAACGGTGTGTTGTTCAGCGAGTCTGCGCAAAAGGGTGCGCACTTTATTGAGTTGTGTTGCCAACGCAAAATCCCCTTGGTGTTTTTACAAAACATCACCGGCTTTATGGTCGGTCGCAAATACGAAAACGAGGGCATTGCGCGTCATGGCGCCAAGATGGTGACGGCTGTTGCCACGGCGCAGGTGCCTAAATTCACCATCATCATTGGTGGCAGTTACGGCGCAGGCAACTACGGCATGTGTGGCCGCGCTTTCAACCCGCGCTTTTTATGGATGTGGCCCAACGCACGTATTTGTGTGATGGGCGGCGAGCAAGCCGCCAGCGTTTTAGCCACTGTGCGCCGCGACGGCATTGAAGCCAAAGGTGGCAGTTGGAGCAAAGAAGAAGAGGCGGCTTTCAAACAACCTTTGCTCGACCAGTTTGCCCATCAGTCACACCCGTATTACGCCAGCGCCCGTTTGTGGGATGACGGCGTGATTGACCCTGCAGACACGCGCCGTGTTTTAGCGCTCGGACTCTCCGCTGCTTTGAATGCGCCTATTGAAGACACGCGTTTTGGTGTTTTCCGCATGTAGGTCTAAAAAGTGACTGCAGTTTTTTGTGACATAACCCATATTCATAACCCAAACATTTTTTTGTTGACGTGAGCACCACCATGAACCACATCTACCACCTCCCCGAACACCAAACCCTGCGTGACCAAGTGCAGCGCTTTATCGACCGTGAAGTCGAACCCCATGCAATGGCGTGGGAGCATGCAGGCAGCGTGCCGCGTGATGTTCTAAAGCGTATGGGCGACGCAGGCTTTTTTGGTTTGATGTACGAAAGTGAATACGGTGGCGCAGAAGCCGATGCATTGACCAACTTGGTGTTTGCCGAGGCACTGTCGCAGTCCACTTTTGCGGGCTTCATCATCACGGTCTTGGTACACACCGATATGGCGAGCCCGCATCTGCACCACGCGGGCACCGCGGCGCAAAAGGCTAAGTATTTGCCAGATGTGATTGCGGGCAAAACGATTACTGCTGTGGGTATCACGGAGCCAGGTGCCGGCTCTGACGTTGCAGGCATTCGCACCACAGCTAAACGCGAGGGTGACGGGTGGGTGCTCAATGGCAGCAAAATTTTTATCACCAACGGTGTGAATGCCAACTTGTATTTCATCGCTGCCAAAACAGGTGCAGGCCGCCACCAAATGTCGATATTCATTGTGGAAAAAGGAACGCCAGGTTTCAGCGTCGGCCGATCCTTAGACAAAACAGGTTGGTTGAGTTCTGACACCGCAGAGTTGGTGTTGGACAACGTGCGCTTAGGCCCAGAGGCCTTGTTGGGTGAAGTCGACAAAGGTTTTTATTCGGTGATGAAAAATTTCCAAACCGAACGCATTGCCTTAGGCGCCATGGCGGTTGGGCATTGCCAACGCGCTTTGCAACTTACCTTGGACTATGTGCGCCAACGCCAAGCCTTTGGTAAGTCGCTGTGGGAGATGCAACATATCCGTCAAAAACTATCGATGTTGGACGCCAAAACACGTGCGCTGCGCCAATTCATGTACCACTGCGCTTGGTCTGTCACGCAAGGCCATGACATCGTGCAAGAAGTCTCGATGCTCAAAGCTTTGAGCGGTGAGTTGGTCAACGAGGTCGTCGGTGGTTGCCAGCAATTTTGGGGTGGCATGGGCTATATGCGTGAAGCACCGATTGAACGCTTGTGGCGTGATGCACGCGTGCTCGCTATCGGTGGCGGTGCGACTGAAGTGATGTTGGAAGAAGTGGCCAAGCGTTATTGATATGCAAAACCCCATCACGCTAGAACTTCGTCACCCCAGCCCCTATTGCATAGAGATATGGCTGAACCGTCCGGATGTGCGCAACGCCTTCAACGAAACGGTGATTTCTGAACTGACGCAAGTGTTTCAAGACATTGCACGTAATGACCAATTGCGTGTAGTTGTTTTGGCCGCGCACGGCAAAGCATTTTGTGCGGGTGCTGACTTAAATTGGATGCAAGCCATGTCGGGTTACAGCTGGGACCAAAACCGAGCCGACGCCCAACAACTGGCAGACATGTTGTGGACCTTGGACCAATGCCCCGTGCCCATCGTGGGTCGCGTGCAAGGAGATTGTTATGCAGGCGGTATGGGCTTGGCCTCTGTCTGCGATGTATTGGTGGCTGTAGACACGATGCAGTTTTGTTTGTCGGAAGCGCGACTCGGATTGATGCCCGCCACCATCAGCCCTTATGTGATTCGCGCGATGGGCGCGCAAGCAGCACGCAGGTATTTTGTAAGTGCAGAACGCTTCACTGCCCAGCAAGCTTTCGCGATGGGCATGGTGCATGAAGTCTGCGCGGCAGATCAACTCGATAGCGTCGTTGCACAACACGTGAGTCAATTGATTGCCAATGGTCCTCAAGCCGTTCGCTTATGCAAGCAGTTAGTGCGCGATGTGGCCAACGTCCCCAATACACAAACTTTGCGCGACGAAACAGCCAAACGCATTGCAGACATCCGCGCGAGTGCTGAAGGCAAAGAAGGCCTGCAATCGTTCTTGAACAAACGCCCACCCAATTGGTTGGTCTAAGGTAGACAACATGTTCCACAAAATCTTGATAGCCAACCGCGGTGAAATTGCTTGCCGCGTGGCCGCTACCGCTAAGCGTATGGGCATCCAAACCGTTGCCGTGTATTCGGATGCAGACGCAAACAGCAAACATGTGCAAGTGTGTGACCAAGCCGTGCATGTGGGCGGCAGTCCGCCCAAAGACAGTTACTTGCAGTGGGAGCGCATTTTGCAAGCCGCCATCGACACAGGTGCGCAAGCCGTGCATCCCGGCTATGGCTTTTTAAGTGAGAACGAAGACTTCGCCAAAGCCTGTGCTGCAAAGGGCTTGGTGTTTATTGGCCCGCCTGCATCCGCTATCAAAGCTATGGGCTTGAAAGCAGAATCCAAACAACGCATGCAAAAAGCGGGCGTACCTTTGGTGCCGGGCTACCACGGCGCTGACCAAAGCCCACAACTGTTGCAGCGCGAAGCCGATGCGATGGGCTACCCCGTGCTGATCAAAGCCAGTGCGGGTGGTGGTGGCAAGGGCATGCGCATCGTTGAAAAATCCACAGACTTTGCGGACGCTCTGGCCAGTTGCCAGCGTGAAGCGAACAACAGTTTTGGTAACAACGCGGTCTTGGTAGAAAAATATGTGCAGCGTCCGCGCCACATTGAGATTCAAGTTTTTGCAGACACACAGGGTAATTGTGTGTACTTGTTCGAGCGCGATTGCTCGGTCCAACGTCGCCATCAAAAGGTGCTCGAAGAAGCCCCTGCCCCTGGCATGACTGCCGCACTGCGCAAGCAAATGGGTGAAGCCGCAGTGGCCGCTGCCAAAGCAGTGAACTATGTGGGTGCAGGCACGGTTGAATTTATCGTCGAACAAGAGGCTTATGACAAGCCTGAGTCGATGAAGTTTTATTTCATGGAAATGAACACGCGTCTGCAAGTCGAGCACCCTGTGACGGAAGCGATCACAGGATTGGATTTGGTCGAGTGGCAGTTAAGGGTTGCCAGTGGCGAGCCATTACCTTTGCAACAAGACCAATTACGTATGCATGGCCATGCGATTGAGGCGCGGATTTGCGCGGAAAACCCTGACAACAACTTTTTGCCTGCGACCGGTGTGTTGCAGGTGTATCGCAAGCCTAATTGCACCAGTTTCGAAGTGGCAACGCATGACAACAAAAGCGGTGCAGTGCGAATAGATGACGGTGTACGTGAAGGCGATAGCATCAGTCCGTACTACGACTCGATGGTGGCCAAACTCATCGTGCATGGTGAGACGCGCGAGCAAGCATTGGCTTATCTGGATGCTGCTTTGGCGCAAACTCGAATCGTGGGCTTGACTACCAATGTGCAGTTTTTGCGGCATGTTTTAAAAACGGATTCCTTTAAAACTGCCAAACTCGATACAGCCTTGATTACGCGAGAAGAAAAGTATGTGTTCGCGCAAGAGCCTTTAGGTTTGCCTTTGACAGTCGCTGCAGTAGTGGCGCGCACCCTGCATCAAGAATCTGCCTTGCAGGGCAATGATCCATTTAGCCAACGCGATGGCTGGCGTGCTTATGGCGTGGCCACGCGACGCTTTGATGTGGTGTTCCATGACCAAGCGCATACTGCAGTGCTGACCTATGGCGGACAAGATGGTTTGCATTTGCGAGTTGGTGATATCTCTGCACCGCTGGCGTGGCGAGTGGATGGAGATAGTTTAAAAATTGCATATGCCCACCACCATGCATGTGTTCAGGTATTCATGCAGCACGTAGGCGCCGATGACGTTGCGCATGTGTTTACGCCAAAAGGCGCGACGCAAATTACCATCGTGGATATATTGGCAAACGCCGCCGCTGTCCAAGAAGTAGGTGGACGCTTAACAGCACCTATGCCCGGCAAGGTGGTGTCGTTTGCTGTCAAAGCGGGCGATAAGGTCAAGGCAGGTCAAGCGCTTGCGGTGATGGAAGCCATGAAAATGGAGCACACCATGGCGGCACCTTCTGACGGCGAAGTATTGGAGTTGTTGTATGCGCCAGGCGATCAAGTCAACGAAGGCGCTGAACTATTGAAATTGAAAGTCTAGACATGCTATTGAATCTTCCGCGACGCGTGAAATTGATTGATGTGGGCCCGCGCGATGGCTTGCAAAATGAAAAGCAGCCCGTGCCTGCAGCCATCAAAATTGAATTGGTACAGCGTTTACAAGCCGCTGGCTTGAAAGAAATCGAGGTCACCAGTTTTGTTTCGCCCAAATGGGTGCCGCAAATGGCGGATAACGCAGAGGTGATGGCGGGCATAGCACGTATCGACGGTGTGCGTTATTCAGTGCTCACACCTAATATGAAAGGCTTTGAGTCTGCGTTGCTATCCAAGCCAGATGAAGTTGTGGTGTTTGGCGCAGCCAGTGAAGCTTTTAGCCAAAAAAATATCAACTGCTCTATCGCGGAGAGTATGGAGCGATTTGCGCCTGTTGTGAAAGCCGCGCGTGATGCTGGCATCGCAGTGCGTGGCGCCATGAGTTGCACGGTGGGTTGCCCCTACGAGGGCGATGTCGCGCCTGAAAGGGTGGCCTACTTGGCAGGCCTGATGAAAAGCATTGGCATACAACGCGTCGATGTAGCAGACACCATCGGTGTGGGCACGCCGCGCAAAGTGCAAGCCGCCATAGAGGCCACGCTCAAGCACTATGCGCTCAACGATGTCTCGGGCCATTTCCATGATACCTACGGACAAGCGCTTGCCAATACCTTGGCGTCATTAGAGATGGGGGTGTGGAATTTTCAGTCTTCAATCGCTGGCTTGGGCGGTTGTCCCTATGCGAAAGGCGCCACAGGCAACGTGGCAACAGAAGATGTGGTCTACATGATGCACGGTATGGGCATTGATACAGGTATCGATCTGGATGCGTTGATCGATGCAGGTGCCTTTATCAGCCAAGCATTAGGGCGCCCACCTAATTCCTTGGTGGCGCGCGCAGTATTGAACAAGCGTGCTGGATAACATGCATGTTTGACGCACAATGCGCGCCATGTTGAAAACCTTGTTTAGCCCAAAACCACGACTCTCTCCGGTTGAGTTGCGTTTGTTAAAGCAGGCCGAGCGCGTTTTGCAATCAGACGATGACGTGTTGCCTAGCTCGCCTTGCATTTCAGTGTGTCGCATGACTGAGGCGACGGGCTTGTGTGAAGGTTGTTTCCGTAACCTAGATGAAATCACGGGCTGGGGCCATCGCGCACCTGCAGCCAAACGGGATGTGTGGCGACTGATTGCACAACGCTTGCATGACCACGCCAAAGTGTGATCGTTATTGAAAGTCTTGCATGACCACCATTACTTTCTATTTAGACTTCATTTCCCCCTACGCTTATTTAGCATTTGAAGCATTGCCCAAGCAGTTGATGGGTATCAGCCATCGTGTGGAGTACCGGCCGATTTTGTTTGGTGCGGTGCTCAACCACCATGGCCACATGGGTCCGGCTGAAATTCCAGGTAAACGTGAATGGACGTATCGCCAAGTGCTGTGGCAGGCCAAACAAATGGGCATTCCGTTGGAGATGCCTTTGACGCATCCTTTCAACCCTTTATCGCTTTTGCGTTTGGCTGTAGCAAGCAGTGATGACGGCGCGCCCAATCGTTATGTGTGCGAAACCATCTTCCGCCATGTGTGGCAAGGCGGAAAAGCCGCGGATGATGTGGAGCGCTTTGCAAAGCTGATGGACGGGCTGGCACCTAAGCGCGATGTGCAAGTCCCCGATGTAAAAAACCAACTGAAAAACAATACAGAACAAGCGATTGCAAAAGGTGTGTTTGGTGTGCCCACTTTTGCTGTCGATGACAAACTGTTCTGGGGTTTGGATGCCTTACCAATGTTGAGTCAATACATGGATAAAAATCCACTTTTCGATGAAGCTGATTGGCGAAGCGTAGAAACAATAAAGACAGGGATTACCCGCAAGCCTTAACTTATCTTTGGTTTAATTCGCTTCATACTACGTATTTATTAAGGGTAATCCCTCATGCAAAAGGGCTTCTGTAAGAAATCTGTCAGTGCCCTTCTTAAGAATCCCGCATCGCGTCTCATCACGAGAGCGAATCTTTAGGAGAACACATGTCAACATTAGACGTCAATCGTCCCATGTCCGGTGAGGAAAAGAAGGTCATCTTCGCTTCTTCTTTGGGCACCGTTTTTGAGTGGTACGACTTTTATCTATATGGTTCATTAGCAGCCATCATCGCCAAGCAATTCTTTAGCGGACTAGATGAAGGCTCGGCTTTCATTTTTGCGCTGCTAGCGTTTGCTGCTGGTTTCATCGTCCGTCCTTTTGGCGCCATCTTCTTTGGCCGCTTGGGCGACATGATTGGTCGTAAATACACCTTCTTGGTGACGATTTTGATCATGGGTTTGTCGACTTTCATTGTTGGCATCTTGCCTAACTACGCCAGCATTGGTGTGGCAGCTCCTATCATTTTGATTGCTTTGCGCTTGCTACAAGGCTTGGCTTTGGGTGGCGAATATGGCGGTGCTGCCACCTATGTGGCTGAGCACGCCCCCCATGACAAGCGTGGTGCTTACACCTCTTGGATTCAAACCACTGCAACCTTGGGATTGTTCCTGTCGTTGATGGTGATTTTGGGAACCCGTACTGCGATCGGCGAAGCCGCTTTCGCTGATTGGGGATGGCGTGTTCCGTTCATCGTGTCCATCGCTTTGTTGGCCATTTCGGTCTACATCCGTTTGTCGATGAACGAATCGCCTGCATTCGCCAAGATGAAAGCTGAAGGTAAAACCTCTAAAAATCCTTTGTCTGAATCTTTTGGCCAATGGAAAAACCTCAAGATCGTTATCTTGGCTTTGATCGGCTTAACCGCTGGTCAAGCGGTGGTCTGGTATTCAGGCCAGTTCTATGCCTTGTTCTTCATGACACAAGCACTGAAAGTAGACGGCCCAACTGCCAATATTTTGGTGGCGGCTTCTTTGTTGATCGGTACGCCGTTCTTCATCGTCTTCGGTTCACTGTCTGACAAGATCGGCCGCAAGCCCATCATCATGTTGGGTTGCTTGTTGGCTGTGTTGACATACTTCCCCGTGTTTGAAGCACTCACGAAGTCTGCTAACCCTGACCTTTACGAAGCGCAGCAAAAGAACAAAGTGACAGTCACAGTGGATGCTGCTGAATGTTCATTCCAGTTCAACCCCACAGGCACTTTGAAGTTCACTAGCTCATGCGATATTGCTAAGCAAGTATTGTCTTCCAGCTCTGTGAGCTACGAAAACGTTGCCGGTACAGCTGGCGCACCTGCCGTGATCAAGGTGGGCGATACAGAAATCATCGGTTACACCGCCAAAGGTTTGACTGCAGATGAAAATAAAGCTAAGTCAGCCGAATTCAAGAAGGCTGTTGCAGATGCGTTGAAGGCTGCTGGCTATCCTGCTAAGGCCGATCCTGAAAAGGTCGACAAAGTCAAGGTCACCATCATCCTGACTTACTTGGTTATCTTGGTCACCATGGTCTATGGACCCATCGCTGCGATGTTGGTGGAAATGTTCCCCACACGTATCCGTTACACCTCGATGTCACTGCCTTATCACATTGGTAACGGCTGGTTCGGCGGCTTGCTGCCAACCACCGCCTTTGCGATCGTGGCGCAGACGGGCAATATGTACAACGGCTTGTGGTACCCGATCATCGTTGCGGGTATGACATTCGTGATTGGCATGTTGTTCATCAAAGAGACCAAGGACGTGGATATCTACGCCAACGATTGATATGCTGAAAATCTTCTTAGGCTTTGTGATCTTTGCAGCCTTGGCGATGTTTGTCATCCTCAAGGGCGGTAGTAGTTTGGACATGGGCGGTGAAAAGCATGGCGAAGACGCCACGCGTGCAGCCCCAGCAGAAGCGGCTTCGGCTGCGACTGCCCCAGCGTCTGACGCTTCAGCAGCCAAGTAAGCATTAGCTTTTAACCAGATGCAAACGCCACGGACTTCGGTTCGTGGCGTTTTGCTTTGTGCTGTTTTTTGTATGGATTGCTGAATTAATAAGCAAAACCCTTGTGACAACCTATGTGAGTGGGACTCCCTAGAATATTGGGCACACTTTAGAGAGCCCCGCCATGTCAGGCACTATTCGCATCCGCGGCGCACGCCAGCACAACCTTAAAAATCTTGACCTAGATATCCGTACCGGCGAGTTAACGGTGGTCACAGGCCCCAGCGGCTCTGGCAAGTCGAGTTTGGTGTTCGACACTTTGTATGCCGAAGGACAGCGACGCTATGTAGAGACGTTCAGCGCTTACGCAAGGCAGTTCCTAGACCGCATGGACAGGCCTGCCGTCGACAAGGTCGAAGGCGTTCCTCCGGCGATTGCGATTGACCAAACCAACCCCGTGCGCAGTTCACGCTCTACCGTGGGCACGATGACAGAAATCAACGACCACTTGAAGTTGTTGGTGGCCAGAAGCGGCCAGTTATTCGATCGTCAAACCGCGCAAGCCGTTCAACACGACACGCCACAAACCATTTATGCAGAACTGCAACGGCGAAGTGCAAGTCTGTCACCCGAAGCGCGTTTGATATTCACCTTCCCCGTAGAGTTGCCCGCGAACACCACAGCACAAGAAGTAGAGCAATGGCTAAGCGCCAGTGGCTTTACCCGTGTGCACGCAGAACGCGAAGTAGCGACCCCCACAGGCCCGCGAAAACTATTGGATGTAGTAGCTGACCGATTCAAAAATGGAAATGCGGAACAGCCGCGTGTTGTAGAAGCCATTGAGTTGGCGATTAAGCGTGGTGGTGGGCGGTTAAATGTGTATGTGGAAGAAGCAAATAAATTGGGGTCAGAACCTAATTCTTTCGCAGAAAAATTAGGTTCTGACCCCAATTTATTTGCAATCTGGCGTTTCTCCACCGGCCTCCATTGCCCCGACAGCGATCTCACTTACACCAATCCCATCCCTTCGATGTTCTCATTCAACTCGGCAGTTGGTGCCTGTGAAACCTGTCGCGGGTTTGGTCGGGTGATTGGCGTTGACTATGGTTTAGTCATCCCTAACGAAAAACTCACTTTGCGTGCTGGCGCCATCAAAACGATTCAAACACCTGCATGGAAAGAATGCCAAGACGATTTGATGCGCCATGCTGAGGCCGAAGGCATACCGCGTGACACGCCTTGGTACAAATTGTCGAAAGAGCAGCAAGCGTGGGTCATAGTTGGTTCGCCTTTATGGAAAGGCAAATGGAATCACCAGTGGTACGGCATCAAACGATTCTTTGAATACTTGGAGACCAAGTCGTACAAGATGCACATCCGCGTGCTGTTGTCGAAATACCGCAGTTACACGCCGTGCCACGTATGTGGCGGCGCGCGTCTGAAGACGGACAGCTTGTTGTGGCGAATTGGTTCTAAAGAAAATGCCGACGCTGTGATGCAAGCTGCGCAGCGCTTTATGCCGCAAGGCGTACAGTGGACGCGTAAGCAACTCGAGGCGCTACCGGGTTTATGCCTGCATGACTTAATGACTTTGTCGATTGACAAATTGCATAAGTTTTTCAATGCCATGCAAATTGATGTGCAAGGCCAAGATGCCCAGGCCTTGCATTTATTGATGGAAGAAATCCGTACACGTCTTAAATATTTGAACGACGTTGGCATCGGCTACTTAACGCTTGATCGCCAAAGCCGCACCTTGAGTGGTGGTGAGGTGCAACGCATCAACCTCACGACAGCGTTGGGCACCTCCTTGGTGAATACCTTATTTGTGCTGGACGAACCCAGTATTGGTTTGCACCCCAGAGACATGAGTCGTATTAACCAAGCCATGGTGCGTTTGCGTGATGCTGGCAACACATTGGTAGTGGTGGAGCATGATCCTGCCGTCATGATGTGCGCTGACCGCATTTTGGATATGGGCCCGGGTCCCGGCGTGCGTGGTGGTTCGATTGTCTTTGATGGAACACCTGAAGCCTTGAAATCTGCTGATACCTTGACCGGTGCCTATTTAGGCGCGCGTAAAACGATCGGACTTGGATTGAAGCGTTTGGTAACAGACCACACGCCGCGCTTGATTTTGGAAGGCGCACGCGAACACAACCTTAAAAACTTAGCCATCGAATTTCCCCTGCAACGATTAGTCTGCGTGACAGGTGTTAGTGGTTCTGGCAAGTCCACATTGATACAAGACATCTTGACGCCGGCCTTGCTGCGCCAATTCGGAAAAGCTACCGAGACACCTGGCGTGCACGATCGCCTGTTGGGCGCAGACCACTTAAGCGATGTAGTGTTTGTTGACCAATCTCCCATCGGTAAAACCGCCCGATCCAACCCAGCAAGTTATGTGGGTGCTTGGGATGCAGTGCGAGAAATATTCGCCACTGCCCCCCTATCGCAACAACGCGGCTACACCGCATCCAAATTCAGCTTCAACGGCGGTGACGGTAGATGCCCCACCTGTGGTGGTTCTGGCTTCGAACACGTAGAAATGCAATTCCTCAGCGATGTGTATTTGCGTTGCCAAGACTGCAATGGGCAGCGTTACAGGCCGGAGATTTTGGAAATCAGGATTGAACGAGTAATTGGGGTCAGATCCCAATTAAATCAATTGGGATCTGACCCCAATTACTCCTCTTTTTTCTTAAACGTAGCAGATGTTCTAGAACTCACCGTTGGCGAAGCGCTAGAAATCTTTGCCAACGACAGAGACGTTGTTCGCGCTCTGCAGCCCATCGTGGATGTCGGCTTGGACTACGTGAAGTTAGGACAACCCGTTCCCACCTTAAGTGGTGGCGAAGCGCAGCGCTTGAAGTTGGCTGGATTTTTAGCCGATGCTGCGAAAGCCAAAACATCTAGCAAGCAGAACTTGGCTAAAAAAGGTGTTTTGTTTTTATTCGACGAGCCAACTACCGGCTTGCACTTTGATGACATCGCCAAACTCATGCGTGCGATGCGTCGTTTATTAGAAGACGGAAACTCTCTAATCGTGATCGAACATAACTTGGACGTGATCCGAGCAAGCGATTGGTTGATTGATTTAGGCCCAGAAGGTGGCGATGCAGGCGGATTTCTTGTGACAGAGGGCCCGCCCGAAGAAGTTAGGTTGCATCCAACGTCGCATACAGCCAAAGCCCTGCGTGATTACGCAGAAAGCATGGGCGTTGAATATGCCGTCGATGCAGTAAAAGCCAATGCAGGCAAAAAAGTCGAAGACAACACAGGCACTTACTTGGCCGAGCGCATCAATGCCATTCAAATCATCAACGCCAAAGAACACAACCTCAAAAACCTGAGCGTGAATATCCCGCGCGGTAAGTTCAATGTGATCACCGGTGTGTCGGGCTCAGGCAAATCCACATTGGCGTTTGATATTTTGTTCAACGAAGGTCAGCGCCGTTATTTGGAAAGCCTGAACGCCTACGCGCGCAGCATTGTGCAACCTGCAGGACGCCCTGAAGTCGACGCGGTCTACGGCATTCCGCCGACCGTGGCGATTGAGCAGCGTTTATCGCGTGGTGGAAGAAAGTCCACGGTTGGCACCACGACAGAAGTCTGGCATTTCTTGCGCTTGCTTTTCGTCAAATTAGGAACGCAACACTGCGTGATTGACGGCGCTGCTGTTGAACCGCAAACCCCTGAGCGCATCGTCGCGCAACTGATGCGTGAATTCAAAGGCCAACATATTGGTTTGCTCAGCCCATTGGTAGTGAACCGTAAAGGCGTTTACACAGAGTTGGCTGATTGGGCGCGTCCGCGTGGATACACCCATTTGCGTGTAGACGGCCATTTTTTACCCACCACTAACTTTCCGCGTATCGATAGATTCAAAGAGCACACCATAGAACTGCCAGTGGCAAGCGTCACGGTTAACGCGGCCAACGAAGCGCAATTGCGTGCTTATGTTGCGACAGCGCTTGAGCATGGCAAAGGCGTGTTGCATGTGTTGAGCCAATTAGATGGCCTACGTGAAGCGATGGTGGCCGGATTCGACACGCAGAGCATCGGACGCCTAGACGTGTATTCCACCAAGCGTGCCTGCCCTGTATGCGCAACGTCTTACACCGAACTCGATCCGCGTCTGTTCTCGTACAACAGCAAACACGGTTGGTGTCCAGATTGCGTAGGCACAGGCGTCAAGCTCAACAAAGACCAGCGCAAAGTTCTAGACGACTCGGTGCGTGACGATAAAGACAAAGGCCGCGAGCAAACATTTGCCGAACCCGATGTTGAAGATTTAACCGATACGGCATGTCCGACATGCGAAGGCACGCGACTAAACGCAACTGCACGCGCGGTGAAGTTTGCAGGTGTAGGCATTACACAACTCGCACGCTTGAGCGTCACGCAAATACGCGCATGGTGCGATACCGTAGGCCTGAAAGGGCGCGACGCAGAAATCGCTCGCGATCTCTTGCCAGAGATCAAAAGCCGTTTGGAATTTTTAGAACAGGTGGGTCTGAACTACCTTACGCTCGACCGCGGTGCTCCAACATTAAGCGGTGGCGAAGCGCAACGTATTCGTCTGGCTGCTCAGTTGGGCAGCAATTTGCAAGGCGTTTGTTACGTATTAGATGAACCCACGATTGGCCTACACGCACGCGACAACCAAATCTTGTTAAACGCTTTGCATCTGTTGAGCAGCAAAGGCAACACCTTGGTGGTGGTAGAGCACGACGAAGACACGATTCGACGCGCAGACCACATCATCGATATCGGACCAAGCGCGGGTAAGCGCGGCGGACGACTGATGGGTGAAGGCACAGTCAATGACATCACTTCGGTAAGCGACTCGCAAACTGGAAAATATTTATTGCATGCGATGCGCCATCCTGTGCAGGCAAGACGTAGTGTTTCTTCCAATGAGAACGACCCCGTTGCGCAATGGCTATCTTTAGAAGGCGCATCGCTACACAACTTGAATGATGTGAGTGTGGACGTTCCATTGAAGCGCTTAGTCGCCGTAACTGGTGTTTCAGGCTCCGGTAAATCCACATTGGCACGCGATGTATTGCTTCATAACGTCGCAGCTGTTGTGACACAACGCTCTACCCAAGCAGGACGCAAAGCAGACGAAGCCGGCAAGCATCCTGCATGGTTAGGTTGCACAAATCTTGATGGCTACCAAACCATAGACCGTGTATTAGAAGTCGACCAAACACCCATCGGCAAAACACCACGCAGTTGCCCCGCAACCTATATTGGCTTCTGGGACATCATTCGCAAACTATTCGCGGAGACGCTAGAAGCCAAAGCGCGAGGCTATGGCGCAGGGCGGTTCAGTTTCAACACAGGCGAAGGCCGTTGTCACACCTGCGAAGGCCAAGGCTTGCGCACCATAGAAATGAGCTTTTTGCCAGACGTCAAAGTGCCTTGTGAAACTTGCCACGGAGCACGCTTCAATCCGGAAACCTTGGCCGTCAGTTGGCGTGGCAAAAGTATTGGTGAAGTGTTGCAAATGGAAGTCGATGAAGCCGTGGACTTCTTCGCCACCATGCCCAACATCAGCCACCCGTTGCAATTGCTCAAAGATGTAGGCCTGGGTTATCTGACACTAGGACAACCTTCCCCCACATTGAGCGGTGGTGAAGCACAGCGCATCAAGTTGGTCACCGAGCTAAGCAAAGTCCGTGATGACGTGACACGACGCGGTAATAAAGCGCCACACACCTTGTACGTATTAGACGAACCCACCGTTGGTCTCCACATGGCCGATGTAGACAAACTTATTCGAGTGCTGCACCGCTTAGTAGATGGCGGACACAGCGTAGTCGTCATCGAACACGACCTAGACGTCATCGCAGAGTCAGATTGGGTGATCGACCTAGGCCCTGAAGGCGGAGATGGCGGCGGTCTGATAGTTGCAGCGGATACACCAGAAGCCGTAGTGAAATTAGGCACGCATACAGGACGTGCGCTAGCCCCAGTTTTAGCTAGAACATAAATCACCAAAATACGTAACAACTAAATACTCGAAGCGAAGCGAGGTGGGATGTATCAACAGCTCAATAAACGAGCGCAGCGAGGAGCTGTTGATACATCCCATCTCGCTTTGCGCTCTACCGCAAACCACAACCCAAAAACTCAAGGCCTAAAGAAGCTACAAATGTGTATGCGCGAACAAAGCCAAGCAGTCCAATGCGCGTGTGGCTCCTCGCTTCGCTCGTTTATTGAGCCACACGCGCATTGGACTACTTGGCTTTGTTCGATAATCGTGCGATGACTTCATTTGTACACGAGGTTGGTCGACGAAGAACGTTTGCGATCATTTCTCACCCTGATGCGGGTAAAACAACACTTACTGAAAAATTGCTTTTGTTTTCAGGTGCCATTCAAATCGCCGGCTCCGTCAAAGCACGCAAAGCTACGCGCCATGCAACCAGTGACTGGATGGAAATCGAAAAGCAACGTGGTATCTCTGTGGCATCGTCGGTCATGCAAATGCTTTACCGCGACCATGTGATCAACTTGTTGGATACACCTGGCCACAAAGACTTCTCAGAAGACACCTACCGCGTATTGACCGCTGTCGACTCTGCGTTGATGGTGATTGATGCGGCAAACGGTGTGGAAGCCCAAACACGCCGCTTGATTGAAGTCTGCCGCCAACGTGATACACCCATCATCACTTTCGTGAACAAAATGGACCGCGAAGTCCGTGACCCACTCGATATCTTGGATGAAGTAGAGCGTGAGTTGGGCATGCCTTGCGTTCCTATGACTTGGCCTGTCGGTCAGGGCAAATCTTTTGGCGGTATTGTGAATTTGCGTACCAACGCGATGACAGTGTTTGAGTCTGGCAGCGAACGTTTACCGCAAGACTTTGAAACAATTCCTTTGAGTGAGCAGGCCAAACTGGGCGAACGATTCGAAATGGAATGGAAGACCGCGATGGACAGCATGGAGTTGGCCACCGGCGCTTCCCCCACATTTGACAAAGAAGCTTTCTTAGCGGGCAAACAAACCCCAGTCTTTTTTGGCTCTGGTGTGAATAACTTTGGTGTGATGGAAGTGTTGGACGCCTTGGTAGATTTGGCGCCATCGCCAAGACCCCGCATCAGCCACTTGACGGTGAACAAACAAGTGCAAGAGAAAACCATCCATCCAGAAGATGCAGGTTTTTCTGGCGTGGTGTTCAAGGTGCAAGCGAATATGGACGCCAACCACCGCGACCGCATTGCGTTTGTGCGCGTGGCGTCTGGCCAATACAAGCCTGGCATGAAGTTGAAAGTGCAACGCACTGCCAAAGAATTACGCCCCACCTCGGTGGTGACGTTTTTGAGCCAACGCCGCGAAGCGGTGGACGAGGCTTATGCGGGTGACATCATTGGCTTTACTACCCACGGTGGTGTGCAATTAGGCGACACCATTACCGATGGGCCCGCTTTGCAATTCACCGGCCTACCTTTCTTTGCGCCGGAACTCTTTATGACGGTGATTTTGAAAAACCCACTGCGCACCAAACAACTGCAACAAGGCTTAGACCAGCTCGGCGAAGAAGGCGCGATTCAAGTTTTTAAACCCGAAGCGGGGGGTGCCATGCTTTTAGGTGCTGTTGGTCAGTTGCAGTTTGAAGTGGTGCAGCACCGCTTGAAAGCGGAATACGACTGCGACGTGCGCTTAGAGAATTGTCAATACACCAGTGCGCGTTGGATTACCGCTGACACATCCGCAGAGTTGCGCGAGTTCACCTATGCCTATCCACAACGCATGGCGACGGATGCGGCGAATGCCTTGGCTTATTTGTGCACATCGCCTTATGACGTGCGTTTGGCGCAAGAGCGGTTTCCAAAAATCCATTTCCATCCTCTGCGCGAGCATGCTGGCTTGGCTTTGTCTGCGGCGGGGTAATTTCTTGTTCTCTATGTATCCATCTGTTTGACAAGGGCCTTTGTGTTGTTAGAAAAACACAAGTCACTTTGAATTTTGCTAAAATTCGACACAACCGAGGAGCGCTGCAGCTCCATCCGCGTGGATGGAGTGAGGCTCGGAAAACTTTTCCAACTGCGCTCACCCACTGACAACGTGAGGTGAGCACCTCGGCTAACCCCTTGTGCTTGTATCTGTGCGTCAGTGGCCCTCAAACTATTTTTGGAGCCTCTCATGAACGCACCTCTTAAACCTACGCAAACAACAGACTTTCACGTCGCCGATATGTCCTTGGCCGATTGGGGCCGCAAAGAAATCAAAATTGCCGAAACCGAAATGCCCGGTTTGATGGCGATGCGCCAAGAATTTGGCGCATCACAGCCTTTAAAAGGCGCGCGCATCACAGGTTCTTTGCACATGACCATTCAAACGGCTGTGTTGGTAGAAACATTGCAAGCCTTGGGCGCGAATGTGCGTTGGGCGTCTTGCAATATTTTCTCCACCCAAGACCATGCTGCTGCCGCTTTGGTGGCTAACGGCACACCCATATTTGCTTACAAAGGCGAAACATTGGATGACTACTGGGATTACACCCACCGCATTTTTGAATTTGGCGCACAAGGCACTGAAGGCGAAGGCCCCAACATGATCTTGGACGACGGTGGCGACGCTACTTTGCTTATGCATTTGGGCAAACACGCTGAGACAGACGCTTCTTTATTGGCCAACCCTGGCAGCGAAGAAGAAATTTGTTTGTTTAATGCCATCAAAGCTAAATTGGCAGTGGATGCCACTTGGTACAGCCGCAAGGGTGCGCAAATCATTGGCGTTACTGAAGAAACCACAACTGGCGTTTTGCGCTTGAACGAAATGGCTGCCAAAGGTAGCTTGATGTTCCGCGCCATCAACGTAAACGACTCTGTGACCAAAAGCAAGTTTGACAACCTTTACGGTTGCCGCGAGTCCTTGGTCGATTCAATCAAGCGCGCCACTGACGTCATGATCGCTGGCAAAGTCGCTTTGGTAGCCGGTTACGGTGATGTGGGCAAGGGCTCTGCACAAGCTTTGCGCGCATTGAGCGCACAAGTGTGGGTGACTGAGATTGACCCGATCAACGCATTGCAAGCCGCGATGGAAGGTTACAAAGTGGTGACCATGGAATACGCCGCTGACAAAGCCGACATATTTGTATCTGCTACCGGCAACAAAAACGTGATCCGCTACGAGCACATGGCCGCCATGAAAGACGAAGCCATTGTTTGCAACATCGGCCACTTCGACAACGAGATCGATGTCGCTTCATTAGAGAAGCTCAAGTGGGACGAGATCAAGCCACAAGTCGACCACATCATCTTCCCTGACGGCAAAAAAATCACGCTGTTGGCCAAAGGCCGTTTGGTGAACTTAGGTTGCGCAACCGGTCACCCCAGCTTTGTGATGTCTTCTAGTTTCGCCAACCAAACGATTGCACAAATCGAACTCTTCACACGTCCTGACCATTACGAGAGCGGCAAGGTCTATGTCTTGCCTAAGCACCTCGATGAAAAAGTGGCGCGTTTGCATTTGAAGAAAGTCGGCGCGATGTTGACTGAACTCACAGACGAGCAAGCGTCTTACATTGGTGTGAGCAAAAACGGTCCTTACAAAGCCGACGCCTACCGCTATTAATATGCCGCGCGCTGACCAGTTGCTCGTCGAGCGAGGACTGGCCAGTTCGCGTTCACTTGCGCAGCGGTTGATTGCGGCTGGCGTGCGGTGGCAAACACACAACGGCGTTTGGCAAAACGTTTCCAAAAATGGGGACGTCTTGCCGAGCGGTTGCAAGTTGGAATTGGTTGACGACTCCGAATCACGTTATGTGTCTCGGGGTGGTTTAAAACTTGAGGGCGCTTTGCTAGCCACTGGCTTGCAAGTGACGGGCTTGCGGTGCTTGGATGTGGGGCAATCGACCGGTGGTTTTACCGATGTCTTGCTTCAAAACGGCGCAGCACATGTCACAGGTGTCGATGTGGGCCAAGGCCAATTGCATGCTAAGTTGCAACAAGACCCGCGTGTTCGTTGTATTGAAAAGCACAACGCACGCACTCTGTCTATGGAGTTGTTTGCGGCGGAGCCCAAGTTTGATCTGGCTGTCGCGGATGCAAGCTTCATATCGCTCACTTTGCTCATTCCAGCTATCGTGCATGTATCGACGCCTTCAGGCCTTTTGCTTTTGTTAGTCAAACCACAATTCGAGTTACAACCTGAAGACATTGGAAAAGGCGGTTTGGTAAAAGACCCCGCCAAATACCAAGACGTTGAAACCCGTTTGCGTGACTGCTGTGCACAAAATGGCGTGGAAGTATTGCAGTGGTTGCCTAGCCCGATTGCAGGCGGCGACGGCAACCGAGAATTTTTTATGTATGGCAGGAGGATCTCGTGAACAAAGCCAAACAAACACCAATCAGTTTTGAATTTTTTCCGCCTAAGACACCAGAGGGTGCAGCCAAGTTAATCAATGTTCGCCATGAACTCTATGCTTTAAAGCCAGAGTTTTTTAGCGTGACTTATGGCGCAGGGGGTTCCACCCAAGACGGCACCTTGCAACAAGTGCAAGCCATTTTGTTGGAAGGTTTTGATGCTGCACCGCATTTTTCATGCATTGGTGCAACGCGCGATAGCGTACGCGAACAGTTGGCCGCATTCAAGGCCGCAGGTATTCGTCGCATGGTGGCTTTACGTGGCGATTTGCCCAGCGGCCATGGTACCTTTGGCGAGTTTCGTTATGCGAGTGAATTGGTCGCTTTTATCCGCGAAGAAACCAGTGACTACTTCCATCTCGAAGTGGGCTGCTACCCAGAAGTGCATCCCCAAGCCAAATCACCTGATGCTGATTTACAAGCCTATGTCACCAAAGTACGTGCAGGCGCCAACTCGGCGATCACCCAATATTTTTATAACAGCGACGCGTATTTCCGATTTGTCGATGACGCCTACAAACTAGGCGCAGATATTCCGGTGGTGCCTGGCATCATGCCCATCATCAGTTCGACGCAGCTGATGCGATTCTCAGATGCCTGTGGTGCAGAAATCCCGCGCTGGATTCGACTGCGTCTCCAAGCCTTTGGCGATGACACAGCATCGATCAAGGCATTTGGTTTGGACGTTGTGGCAGATCTATGCGAGCAATTGCTCAATGGCGGCGCGCCAGGTTTGCATTTCTACACCATGAACCAAGCGCAAGCGGTCAAACAGATCATCGATCGGTTTGGCGGGCATTGAACTGCTAGCCCCCCGATTCCACCACCCATCCCTGGCCTGGTCCGCGTCCGAGTAATTGTTCAAGCTCTGGCAGGGTGGCCTGCAATTGGCCCTTCAAGGTGTGCGGTGGGTTAATGACAAACATACCGCTGGCGCTCAAGCCAGTGTCATCGCCCCCAGTTGCACGACCGATGGCAAAAGTGGCATTAAGCCAAGGCTTTTTGATGGGTTGGCAAAGCAATTTGAGTTTGCGTGGCAAGTCGTGGGCTTCGGTGCGCGGGATGACGGGATACCAAATGAGATAAGTGCCGGTCGCAAAGCGTTTGAGGCTGTCTTGCACGCTGTCGAGCACGCGGGCGTAATCGGACTTCAACTCATAACTCGGGTCCATTAGCACGCAGGCTCGGCGAGAGCCGCTGCTCGACAAGGGCGGCGGAAGCAAAGCTTTGAGCGCCTCAAAGCCGTCTTCGCTTTTGATTTGAATAGCGCGACCCGCTTCGAGCTGCGCCACATTGCCGACCAAGGCTTTGTGGTCGGAGGGGTGTAATTCGTATAGCTTTAAACGGTCCCGGCTGTCATGGCGCAACAGTTGGTGGATGATGAAAGGCGAGCCGGGATAGACGCGGGTTTTGTCAGTGCTGTTGAAGCTATTGACCATCTCTAAATAGTCCAACAAGATAGGCGAGGTGAGTGCCTGCTTCGCTTGTATGGCTTTCAAAATACCCTCAGCGGCCTCGCCACTTTTTTCAGCATAGTCGCCATCTAAGCGGTAGAGCCCAGCGCCTGCATGGGTGTCTACATACTGAATGGATGCCTCTTTTTGCATCAAATAGCGCAAAACGGCGATCAGGGTGGTGTGTTTGAGCACATCGGCATGATTGCCGGCGTGAAAGGCGTGGCGGTAACTGAACATGCGGGCAATATACCCCCTTAGTTGCACAGAGCATGAAAGAATTGCGCTAAGTACTTGAAATTGCTTATAATGGCGGGCTCTGCAGCGCAATCAGGTTTTCCGCGGCGGGGGTAGCCCTAAACCCAGTTTGCGGCAATGAAGCCACCTAAGAGGTTCTCATCAGAAGAACGCCGACCGTGGAAAAGAAACCAACAAACCCACCTTTTTATTAGGAAACTCAATGTCTACTTTCAGCGCAAAACCCGCTGACGTGGTGCATGAGTGGTTTGTGATTGACGCCACCGATAAGGTGCTCGGACGAGTAGCCAGCGAAGTTGCTCTCCGTTTACGCGGCAAACACAAGGCCATTTATACGCCTCACGTCGATACTGGTGACTTCATCGTCATCATCAACGCCTCTAAGATCAAAGTCACTGGCGCTAAGCCTTTGGACAAGATTTACTACAGCCACTCGGGCTACCCAGGCGGTATTTCTTCTACCAATTTCCGTGATATGCAAGCCAAGCATCCTGGCCGCGCGCTTGAAAAAGCCGTCAAAGGTATGTTGCCCAAGGGCCCACTTGGCTACGCCATGATCAAAAAACTCAAGGTTTATGGCGGTGCAGAGCATCCCCATACCGCCCAGCAACCTAAGGTGTTGGATATCCCCGCCTTGGCACCTAGGAGCGCAAAATGATCGGTGAATGGAACAACGGCACTGGCCGTCGCAAATCAAGCGTTGCCCGCGTCTTTATGAAAAAAGGCACGGGCCAAATCAAGATCAATGGCAAAGACATCGCCGAGTATTTCGGCCGTCAAACCTCGATCATGATTTCCAAGCAACCCCTTATGCTGACCAACAACGGCGAAGCTTTTGACATCCAAGTCAATGTGCACGGCGGTGGTGAGTCTGGCCAAGCAGGTGCAGTGCGCCACGGTATCACCCGCGCTTTGATCGACTATGACGCAGCGTTGAAGCCCGTCTTGTCGGCTGCAGGTTTCGTGACCCGTGATGCACGTGAAGTGGAACGTAAGAAGGTCGGCTTGCATTCAGCACGTCGCCGCAAGCAGTTCAGCAAGCGTTAATCGTTTTCTGTTTTGCCCAAAAGCCGCAGGGTTCGCCTTTGCGGCTTTTTTAATGTCCACAATGGGTGTCGCGTTACTGCTGGGCAATTCCCGACTAAAGCGCTATACTTTTAATTATTGCTTTTGGAGAACCTTTTATGAGTGCTGTTGCTGAAAACATCCAGACTGAGATGCCTGAACCTATCGTGTTTACCGATAGCGCTGCGGCCAAGGTGGCGGATTTGATCGCCGAAGAAGGCAACCCAGATTTGAAATTGCGCGTGTTTGTGCAGGGTGGCGGTTGCTCTGGCTTTTCTTACGGCTTTACCTTTGACGAAATTGTGAATGAAGACGACACCACGATGTCTAAAGCGGGTGTGTCTTTGTTGATCGACGCTATGAGCTACCAGTATTTGGTTGGCGCTGAGATCGACTACAAAGAAGACTTGCAGGGCGCGCAGTTTGTGATCAAGAACCCCAATGCCACGACTACCTGTGGCTGCGGCTCTTCTTTCTCGGTTTAAGCCAAGTCTGATTTAAGCCGGAAAAATTCCGCTTAAGCGGGAAAAATTCCACCCAATATGCGGGCGCCTTTGGCGCCCGTTACTTTTGGTGCGTTGCCTGCGAGGCCTAAAACGGTTTGGCGGGCTAGCCAAGCAAAAGCGGTGGCTTCGACTTGGAGGGGTGGCATACCCCGTTCTGCTGAGGAGACTACTTTGCAATTGGGAAGCGTGGCTTGCAGACGCTCCATCAAAAAACCATTGAGTGCGCCGCCGCCGCACACGATCAATTCTTTGGCGACGTTAGCGTGATGCAAAACATCGTTTGCGCAAGCTAGGGCTGTGAATTCGGTCAAGGTGGATTGCACATCCACAGCCGACACGTTTGTGAAGTTCGCTAGATGCGATGCCAACCACTTTGGATGGAACAAATCGCGACCTGTGCTTTTGGGCGGTGCTTGTTGCAAAAAAGGCTCGGCCAGCATGGCCTGAAGCAAAGGGTGATGCGCTTGCCCACTTCTTGCCCACTGGCCGTTATCGTCGTAAGCAAGTCCGCGATGCTGCATGCACCAGTGGTCCATCAGCGCATTACCAGGGCCGCAGTCAAAACCAATGACCTCTCCGTTGGCGTGCAGCACGCTCAAGTTGGCGATGCCACCGATATTGAGTACGCCTACGGTCTCATTGGGTTGTCCAAATAGACCATGGTGGAATACAGGAACCAAAGGCGCACCTTGGCCGCCCGCAGCAATGTCGCGGCTACGAAAGTCCGCGACAACCGAGATGCCTGTGCGTTCAGCTAACAACGATGGGTTATTCAACTGCGTGGTGTACCCGATGCCATCATGCGCTCCGGGCTGATGCCGAACAGTTTGTCCGTGGGCGCCAATGGCGCGTATCTGCGTGGCTTTTAATTGGGTGGCGTCTAGCAATGCATGAACAGCTTGTGCGTAAACCGCTGTTAGGGCGTTTGCAGCCAATGCAGAGCGATGGATTTCGTTGTCTGAGGGAGTGTTTAAAGCCAACAAGCTTTGCTTGAGGTCTGGTGCAAATGGCAAAGCCACATGCGCCAAAACTTTTAAAGGTGAGCGTGAAAAATCCACTAACACTGCATCGACGCCGTCGAGCGAGGTGCCCGACATCAAGCCGATGTAATGCTCGGACATTTACTCTGCGCGGCTGGCTTGTAGGGAGGCGGCTGCAGCCAAATCTACTTTGGCCAGAGAGGCTTGGCGCTGGAACTGTTCGCGTGCCGCGGCAGAAATTTCGGTGGATTCGCTTTTACGCGCCATGGTGAGCGGGTCTTGGTGACGTCCATTAACGCGGAACTCAAAATGCAGATGCGGTCCGGTGGCCCAACCTGTCATTCCGACTAGCCCCAAAGTTTGGTTCTGCGAAACGACTTGCCCGCGTTTGACCATGATGCGGCTCAAATGTGCGTAGACCGTGGTGTGGCCATTGGCATGTTTGACCATCACCACATTGCCAAACCCACCTTGCTCGCCCGCTACATCGACCACGCCTTGCCCCACGCTACGCACGGCTGTACCAATGGGGGCCGCATAGTCCACGCCCAAATGGGCCCGCCATGTTTGCAGAATCGGGTGAAAGCGCATTTTGAAGCCACTGGTCACGCGTGAAAACGCGAGGGGAGATGCCAAATAAGCGCGGCGCAAACTCATGCCTTCAGCGTTGTAGTAACCGCCTTCTTTAGAACCGTCTTTGGCGCTGGGGTCTTTGAACCAAAACGCTTGGTGTGTTTTGCCGTTGTTCACAAATTCAGCTGATACCACGCGGCCTACCCGCAAAGTTTCGCCGTCTGCTTCTAGCGATTCGTAGACAACTGAGAAGCGATCGCCCTTGCGCAAAGCGCGGTGAAAGTCGATATCGCCAGCAAAGATATCGGCCAGCTGCACCGCCACGCTGTCAGGAATATTCGCGTCGTCGGTGGCTGCAAACAAAGAGCTTTGGATGGTGCCACTGCCCAAGCGCTGGTTCGCTTGCAGGGGGGCTTTTTCTAGTTGTTCGGTGAAGGTGTCGCCAACACGGGTGACGACCCAGCGGCTGAATTGGTCGGAGCCGTCAGTGGCCCAACGCACGGTCATGCGGTTGAGTTGGTGGTCGGCATTGGTTTCTACGCTGACCAAACGCGCGGCGCGGCCGAGCAGGTTTTGGCGCGCAACAGTGGATGTGCGCAAAAAACCAGCCGCCTGCGTGTCACTCACGCCTAGGCGGTTGAGCAGGCTGTCAGCTGTGTCATTGGTGCGGCTGAGGTCTGAGCGGAACAACAGCAAGGCTTTATCAGCCGAGCTGCTTGTTTGCGTGAGGGCGGTAACGGTCTCCAATACAGAGCGCACTGGCGTGTTGTCCAAGGTCGCATCAAAGCCTGCAATCGCCAAAGCACCGCCACCCGCCAACGACAAAACAACAGCAAATGCTGCTATCGCGCGTTTGGGATGCGTTTTGTAAAACGTCAGTGGGTGCAAAAGGTTTCTCCGGCTCTGGGCATGGCGTCTAAAATTCAGCCTCTACGCCAACCCCCAAGTATAGCCGTTTGGGTAATATTCCTATATGAATCAAATACCTGCATCAAACTCCTCTAGCATTGCATCCATGAGCGATGCGGTGCAACACGCTTTGGCCGTCACTTTGCGCGGTTGTGAGGAGCTCATTCCCCAAGACGCTTGGGTGAAAAAACTCGCTAAGTCCGAGGCAACGGGCCAGCCCTTGCGCATTAAATTGGGGCTAGACCCCACCGCACCAGACATCCATATCGGCCACACCGTGGTGCTCAACAAAATGCGCCAATTGCAAGATTTGGGTCACCAAGTCATTTTCTTGATCGGCGACTTCACCAGTTTGATTGGCGACCCGTCTGGCCGCAACAACACCCGCCCGCCGCTCACGCCAGAGCAAATCAAAGAAAACGCAGAGACTTATTACAAGCAAGCGTCCTTGGTGCTCGACCCTGAAAAAACCGAGATCCGCTACAACAGCGAGTGGAGCTTGCCCTTGGGCGCCATGGGCATGATCCAACTCGCCGCCAAGTACACCGTGGCGCGCATGATGGAGCGCAACGACTTCCATGACCGGTTCAAAGCTGGCACATCTATCAGCGTGCATGAATTTTTGTACCCACTGATGCAAGGCTACGACTCGGTCGCCTTGAAGTCTGATTTGGAGCTCGGCGGCACCGACCAAAAATTCAACCTGCTGATGGGTCGCCATTTACAAGCCGAATACGGCCAAGAGCCGCAATGCATTTTGACCATGCCTTTGCTCGAAGGTTTAGACGGTGTGGACAAAATGTCCAAGTCCAAAAACAACTACATCGGCATCAATGAAGCGCCCAACTCCATGTTCGCCAAAGTCTTGTCGATCTCTGACGTGTTGATGTGGCGTTGGTACACCTTGTTGTCTTTCCAGTCCTTGGACGCGATTGCCGAGCTCAAGCGTGAAGTTGAAGCCGGTCGAAACCCGAAAGACGCCAAAGTGTCGCTGGCCAAAGAAATCACTGCGCGCTTTCACGGCGCGGCGGCAGCTGACGCTGCTGAACAAGATTTCATCAACCGAAGCCAGGGCGGCGTGCCAGATGTGATCGACGAAGTGGAGGTGAGCGGAGCACCTCTTGGCATTGCAGCCTTGCTTAAAAACGCAGGTCTTGCACCATCAAGCAGCGAAGCGAACCGATTGATTGAAGGCAACGGTGTGCGCGTGGACTCGAGCGTGGTGACCGACAAAGGCCTGAGGTTGTCCGCGGGAACCTATGTGTTGCAAGTTGGCAAGCGCAAATTTGCGCGTGTCACGTTGCGTTAACGCCATGCGAGCATGATCAGCGCATGAACAAACTATCTCAATCCAAGTGGCTAACCCCGAAAGCGCTTTTAAGCGTCTCGGTGGTGGTAGCTTGTATCACCATTGCCCTAAAAACATTGGCTTGGTGGCTGACCGATTCAGTTGGTTTGCTATCCGACGCGATGGAGTCTGTAGTTAACTTGGCCAGTGCGGTGTTCGGTTTGATGATGGTCACGGTTGCCGCCATGCCCGCGGACGAAGAGCATCCTTTCGGCCACCACAAAGCTGAATATTTTTCCTCTGGCTTTGAAGGTATTTTGATTGTCATTGCCGCCTTGGGCATTGTGTGGGCAGCAGCGCACCGATTGTTCGATCCGCAACCTATTGAACAAATTGGCTTAGGCCTTGTTTTGTCTGTGGTGAGCTCGGCTTTGAATGGCTTGCTGGCGTGGGTCATGTTCAATGCGGCGCGCACCCATCGCTCTGCTGCACTAGATGCCGACGCGCGCCATTTGGTGACAGACGTATGGACCTCAGCGGGTGTTGTGATTGGCATTGGTTTGGTATCCATCACGGGATGGTTGTGGTTAGACGCAGTAGTGGCCATCGGCGTGGCCCTTAATATTTTGCGCGAAGGCTGGCGCTTGATTTGGAGCGCATCGCAAGGTTTGATGGACGAAGCGTTAGAGCCTGAAATCTTGGCGCAAATTCAAGAAGTGCTGCACGATTTTTCACACAGCCGTGATGCGCCCGACCCGAGTGTGCATATCGTGCGCTTTGACCATGTGGCCACCCGTAAAGCGGGACAACGCCGCTTCGTCGATTTGCACATGCATATGCCAGCCGAATGGTCACTTGGTCGTGCTGCAGCTCTGCGCGCCAACGTTGAACAGGCCTTGATGGCGGCGGTACCTGGTTTGCGTGCATCGATACAACTCTTACCGAGCGATGTAGAAGCGCACTTCGACGACCCCGTGCGCCGATAATCTGCGCATGACCGCACCTTCCTTAGGCTTTGATGCCTTGCCTCTTCGCGCGGCAACCCGCTCTAATTTGACGCAACTGGGTTACACCCAGATGACCCCCATCCAAGCCGCCAGCTTGCACATCACGCTAGCAGGCCGCGATGTAATCGCACAAGCCAGCACAGGCAGCGGTAAAACGGCAGCGTTTGGATTGCCTTTGGTTGAAAAACTTGACCCCGCCCTGCAAGACGCACAAGCCTTGGTGCTATGCCCCACGCGCGAGTTGGCAGAACAGGTCACCCAAGAAATTCGCCGCTTAGCGCGCGCAGTGGGCAATGTGAAAGTTGTTACCTTGTGTGGCGGCGTGGCCTTGCGCGGACAAACCCAAAGCTTGGAGCATGGCGCGCATGTGGTGGTGGGCACGCCGGGGCGTATCTTGGACCACTTAGAACGTGGATCCTTGCAATTGCAAGCGGTTAAAACCTTGGTGTTGGACGAAGCCGATCGCATGCTCGATATGGGCTTCTTTGACGACATCGCGAAGTTGGTTCGTCAGTGCCCTAAGGACAGACAAACCTTGTTGTTCTCTGCCACTTACCCAGAGGGTATTGCCAAGCTCGCCGCGCAATTTATGCGCGAACCGCAAACCGTTAAAGTGCAAGCGCAGCATGACGCGGGCAAGATTCGTCAAGTTTTTTACCAAGTCAACGAGAGCGAGCGCCTCCATGCTGTCTCGCTGATCTTGAACCACTTCCGTCCCGTCTCTACGCTGGCGTTTTGTAATACCAAGCAGCAATGCAAAGACTTGATTGGTGTTCTTCAAGCCCAAGGCTTTAGTGCGCTTGCGCTGTATGGGGAGTTAGAACAACGTGAACGCGATCAAGTATTGGTGCAATTTGCCAATCGCTCTTGCTCCGTCTTGGTAGCCACAGATGTAGCGGCACGTGGCTTGGATGTGGACAACTTAGAAGCCGTTATCAATGTCGATGTCACGCCCGACAGCGAAATTCATATCCACCGTATTGGTCGCACAGGGCGCGGTGACGCAGAGGGCTTGGCACTCACCTTGGCCAGTATGGACGAGATGGGCAACGTCGGCAAGGTTGAGCAACTGCAAGGCCACGAATCGGTGTGGGCGCCCATAGCCAGTTTGACGCCTGCGGCAGGTGGCAAGTTACAACCGCCTATGGCGACTTTGCAAATCGCGGGTGGTCGCAAAGAAAAAATTCGCGCTGGCGATGTGCTCGGCGCTTTGACGGGTGACGCTGGTTTTGCCAAAGAGCAAGTTGGCAAGATCAGCGTGAATGAGTTTTCAACCTATGTAGCTGTGGAGCGCGGGATTGCGCATGAGGCGCTTAGGCGGTTGAATACGGGGCGGGTTAAAGGTAAAAGCGTGAAGGTGCGGTTGTTGGAGGAGGCGTTGGGTAAGTAGTGAACTAGGTAGTGGTTGCGCGTAAACGGCACTAGAGAAAAACTTAAGTGAGATACGGATTTTTAAAACCCAATCCCGCCAATATATCGACTTCATACGCTTCCATTTCCTGCGCATCTTTTACGCTGGTCTCATGGTCCCAGCCTTGCGCATGCAGCGTACCGTGTACCAACAAATGCGCATAGTGTGCTTGCAAGGTTTTGCCTTGTGCTTTGGCCTCTGCTGCTATTACTGGTGCACATAAAACAATATCGGCAATCACCACTGGTGCTTGCGCATAGTCAAATGTCAATACATTGGTGGCGTAGTCTTTGCGACGGTAGCTGTGGTTGAGCGCACGCCCCTCCGCTTCGCTGACGATACGCACTGTAATTTCTGCAGCAGCCGACAAAGCATGGCGAATGCAACGCGCTACAAAATGCCTGGGTAACGCTGTGCGATGTCTCACGGCGTATGGGATATCGCCAAACTGCAAAGAGAGTTGAAGTTTTTGTAGCGCCATGGTCTTTTGCGAACTAAGACTTGCTGGCTGTTGTGCGCTGCGCGTCATACGCGTCCACAATCCGCGCGACCAAGGGATGGCGCACCACATCGGCGCTGGTAAATCGGCATATCGAAATACCTTTGACGCGTTTAAGAACGCGCTCTGCGTCAATCAAGCCGCTTAGCGTGTCTTTGGGCAAATCGATTTGGCTGACATCACCCGTCACCACTGCTTTGGATCCAAAACCAATGCGCGTGAGAAACATCTTCATTTGTTCGGGCGTGGTGTTTTGAGCCTCATCCAGAATCACAAATGCATTGTTGAGCGTGCGGCCTCGCATAAATGCCAAGGGAGCGATTTCAATCGCTTGGCGCTCGAACGCTTTTTGCACGCGGTCAAACCCCATCAGGTCATAGAGTGCGTCGTACAAGGGGCGCAAATAGGGGTCTATTTTTTGACCTAAATCGCCTGGCAAGAAGCCGAGTTTTTCGCCTGCTTCTACTGCAGGACGCGTGAGGATGATGCGTTGCACCGCACTGCGCTCTAGGGCATCTACTGCGCACGCCACTGCCAAATAAGTTTTGCCAGTGCCAGCGGGACCAATGCCAAAGGTGATGTCATGGGCTGGAATATTGGCCAAATACGTTTCTTGGTTGGGCGTACGCGCACGCAAATCGCTGCGTCGTGTTTGCAGCAACACGCCCCCATTGGCATCCATGGACACGTCACTCGCGAGCATGAGTTGGACCATCTCTTGTGAAATTGGACGGGCTGCGCGTTCATACAGCGCTTGCAAGACTTCCATGGCACGGGTGGCCTTGGCTTTGTGTCCATCGACCTTGAACTGTTCGTGTCTATGCGCGATCTTGACGTCTAGCGACAGCTCAATGGTGCGCAAATGCTCGTCGGTAGGGCCGCACAGATGCGACAAACGTGTGTTGTTGGGAGGGGAGAAAGTGTGGCGAAGAATCAAGTCGATAATCTCAAAAAAGGTTCCCCAATGATAGGCAAGTTAACCGGCATCCTCTTAGAAAAGAATCCACCGCAAATTTTGGTGGACTGCAATGGCGTGGGCTACGAGGTCGATGTGCCCATGACTACTTTCTACAACTTGCCAGCTACTGGTGAGCGCGTTTCACTTTTGACGCACTTTGTCGTACGGGAAGATGCGCAAATCTTGTATGGTTTTCAAACTGCTGCAGAGCGCAGCACGTTTCGCTTGCTCATCAAAATTTCTGGTGTTGGACCTCGTACCGCATTAGGCGTTTTGAGTGGCATGGGGGTAGATGAATTAGCGCGTGCGGTGTCTGAACAAGAGCCAGCGCGATTAACCAAAGTGCCAGGCATTGGCAAAAAAACAGCCGAACGCTTGCTGTTGGAACTCAAAGGCAAGTTGGGCGCTGATCTGGGTCCGAGCACTGCTGGCGCACCTAGCCACCAAAACGATATCTTGCAAGCCCTGTTAGCGCTGGGTTACAACGACAAAGAAGCGGCCAGTGCACTCAAAGCCCTGCCTGCTGATGTTGGTGTGAGTGAAGGCATCAAGCTAGCTTTGAAGTCTTTGGCGAAATGAGCATTCAAACCGATAACTTTGGCGACGAATTTGTACCCGCACCACGCGTGGTGTCCGCTGCGCCTACCTCGCCCAATGAGGAGGCGATTGAACGCGCTCTGCGCCCCAAGCTTTTACAAGAATATGTGGGTCAAACCAAGGTGCGTGAGCAGTTAGAGATTTTCATTGGCGCCGCCAAAAAACGCGGTGAAGCCATGGACCATGTGTTGTTGTTTGGCCCTCCCGGTTTGGGTAAAACTACCTTGAGCCACATCATTGCCCAAGAGTTGGGCGTGAACTTGCGATCGACCAGTGGCCCCGTATTAGAAAAACCCAAAGACCTCGCTGCATTGTTGACAGGCCTAGAGCGCAACGATGTGTTGTTCATCGACGAGATCCACCGCTTATCTCCGGTTGTAGAAGAAATTTTGTACCCCGCGCTAGAAGACTACCAAATCGACATCATGATTGGTGAAGGTCCTGCAGCGCGCAGTATCAAATTAGATTTGCAACCTTTCACTTTGGTGGGTGCCACCACCCGCGCAGGCATGTTGACCAACCCACTACGAGATCGTTTTGGCATCGTCTCGCGCTTAGAGTTTTATACGGCCGAAGAATTGCAGCGCATCGTGGTGCGCAGTGCGGGCTTGCTCAACACACCCTTGGATCTAGAAGGGGGAATAGAAATCGCCAAGCGTTCCCGCGGTACACCGCGCATCGCCAACCGTTTGTTGCGCCGTGTGCGCGACTATGCCGAAGTCAAAGGCAATGGACGCATTACCGAAGAGATGGCAAACAAAGCCTTGGCCATGCTCGATGTAGACCCACAAGGTTTCGATTTGATGGACCGCAAATTGTTAGAGGCCGTGATCCACCGTTTTGATGGTGGCCCCGTAGGTTTAGACAATATCGCTGCCAGCATCGGCGAAGAGCGTGACACGATTGAAGATGTGATTGAACCCTATCTCATCCAGCAAGGCTATTTGCAACGCACGCCACGCGGTCGTATTGCAACGGTCGCGGCCTATCGGCATTTAGGTGTGGTGCCACCTAAGGCGGCTGGTGAGTTATTTAACGAGTAACTTCAATTAGTCGACTCATCACGCGGCGCAATTTGCGCCTCTTGCAAGTGCGCCACATCGCCCCAGCCTACAAGGCTCAGACCCTCAGGTGTCCATAGCAAGCGGTTGATGGCAGCATTACCCAAATGCCAAGTGCGCGTTGCCTGCGTGTCTTGGCCAGTGGCTAAACGGTAGAGCACATCTAGCACGCCACCATGTGCGACCAACACGATTTGTTCGCCCAAGTGTTGGCTGGCAATGTCGTGCACACATTGCGTAATACGTTTGTTGAGAACCACCAAAGACTCGCCCCCTTGCGGCGCCCAATGCGGGTCGCGTGAACGCCATAGCTTAGCGTCGGTGGGCCATTGTTCTTCTATCTCCGCCCATGTCATGCCTTCGAAGTGGCCAAAGTGGCGTTCGCGCAAACCGGTGTGGGGTTGGACGGTATACGTTTGCCCAGATGTTTGATGAAGAGAATGGTTGGATTGCGCGATCGACTCAGCGGTAGTGAACGCACGGTCTAAGTCGCTGCTGTAAATCGCGACTATCGGCTCATCTGCCAATGCCTTGCCAACTTGCTGGGCTTGCCAAAGTCCTGTGTCGTTCAAACCAATATTGAGTTGACCTTGGATGCGTGTGTCTACGTTCCAAGCGGTTTCGCCGTGTCGAATGGCGAGTATGCGGGTTGATTCCATGGGTGGGAAGTTTAGGGGGAAATTTCGTGCAAAATAGAACGATCGTTCTATTTTTTTAGGCTCATGTCCCATCTCAAACCTGTCGATATCGACCAACGCGCAGCGCACAAAGGTCAGCAAACCAAGGCAGCCATTGTGGAAGCGGCTTTGGGTCTCGCCACCCAAATAGGTTTAGAGGGTTTGAGCATTGGCGCCTTGGCCGAAGTGGCGCGCATGAGCAAGTCTGGTGTATTTGCCCATTTCGGTTCGCGTGAAGAGTTGCAACTCTCCGTTGTACGCGCATACCACGAGCGTTTTGAAGCCGAGGTTTTTTACCCTGCGATTGACGCACCCAGAGGCTTACCAAGATTGGTGGCTTTGTTTAACAACTGGACCAAGCGCACCACGACTGAGATTGATTCAGGATGCCTCTATATCAGTGGCGCAGCTGAGTTCGATGACCGACCTGGCCCCGTCAGAGATGCCCTAGCGAACTCGGTCAACACATGGCTGGCGGCGATGCTGCGCGCTGTTTTGCAAGCCAAAGAGGAAGGGCATTTAGATGCAGACATCGATGCGCCCCAAATGGTGTTTGAAATTCATGGCTTGATTTTGGCGTTGCATTACGAAGCCCGTTTTTTAAAAACCTCGCAATCGTTAACTTACACAGCCAAAGGCTTTGAAAACATTTTGAAACGCTACGGCGCATCAAAAACCCCATTAAATAATCCATCAACCAGCTTATTTGAAACACAGAAAGACTAACTTATGACAGAAATATTGAGCCATCTCGAGCAAGGCGTGCTAACCATCACCATCAACCGCATAGAAAAGAAAAATTCGATCACTGCTGCTATGTACTCTGCTATGGCAGATGTCTTGGCTGAAGCTGAGAAAAACATGTCTGCACGTGTAGTGCTTTTCCAAGGGCATGAAACAATTTTTAGTGCTGGTAACGACATTGCAGATTTTTTAAATAAGCCTCCTTCTGATGAAGATTCGCCAGTGTTCCATTTCCTGCGTAATATCTCGACCTTTACCAAACCTATCTTGGCGGCAGTGGCCGGACCTGCTGTGGGTATTGGCACCACCATGTTGCTCCATTGCGACTTGGTCTATGCGGGCGACAACGCTGCGTTTTCTATGCCGTTTGTGAATTTAGGCATTTGCCCAGAAGCGGCTTCTACTGTGTTGGTGCCCCAGATGATGGGCTACCACCGGGCTGCAGAAGTGTTGATGATGGGCGAGCCCTTTATGGCTGAAGCGGCTTTAGAAGTGGGCTTGGTCAATCGGGTGGTACCACCTACAGAGGTCAATGGCTATGCCCAAGCGCAAGCGCGCAAATTAGCACTCAAACCTTTGCCGTCGTTGTTGGAGACAAAGCGTTTGATGAAGCAAGGCCAAGCAGAGCTAGTCAAAAAACAAATGGCAGAAGAGGGCACGATTTTTACGCGCATGCTCAAAGAACCTGCGGCACTAGAAGCCTTTGGCGCGTTTATGGAAAAACGCCGCCCCGACTTTTCAAAAATATGAGCCAATGATTCGTGATGCAGAACATCCAATATGACGCACCGTTTGAGCCGGCATTCATCGAGGCATTACGCCAGTTAGTTGAAGAAAAAATCACCTTTAACCATGTCATTGGTTTAAAACTTACTGGTGTGAGTGCAAACGTGTTGACTGGGCGCATCCATATGCGCCCAGAGTTGGTCGGACATTTCTCCTACAACCGCTTACATGGTGGTGTGACTAGCGCTGCTTTGGACACCTTGGGCGGCTTGGCCTGTATGGTCAACATCACGATGAAGCATTTGGATGAAACGCCCGAGCAACGCATTGCAAGGTTTTTAAAAATTGGCACCATCGATTTGCGTGTCGACTACATGGGTCCAGCGATAGGTGAATTCTTTGATGTGCGTGCTGAGACTTTGCGTGTGGGGTCACGTATCGGATTCACACAAATGAGCCTGCGCGGTACCCAAGGTGAACTGCTCTCTACGGCCAGTGGTGCTTATATTGTCTCGTGAGGCACATGGTGTGAAGTGCTTGGTCGGTTAACCTTGTGCTTTAAAGCTTTTCATCCATGCGCCACCTTTCACACGCTCCTTCTACTGAACCCGCACCTTTAGGTGCCCCTTCAAAGCAACGCTCAGACCGAGAAACTGTTAAACGCCTCCTTCCCTATTTATGGACATATAAATGGCGGGTCATGGCAGCGCTAACCTTTATGGTGTGCGCAAAACTTGCGAATGTGAGCGTGCCTTTGTTACTCAAGGATTTGATTGACGCGATGTCATTCAAGCCCAATGATCCGCAAGCCGTGCTGGTCGTGCCCGTGGCGATGTTGGTCACATACGGCGTATTACGTTTATCTGTATCTGCTTTTACAGAATTGCGCGAACTGGTCTTTGCTAAAGCAACGCAAGGTGCCGCACGACAAATCGCTTTAGAGACTTTCGAGCATTTGCATGGCCTGAGTTTGCGTTTTCACTTGGAGCGACAAACAGGTGGAATGACGCGCGATATTGAACGCGGTGTGCGCGGTATTGAGTCGTTGATTTCTTATTCACTTTACAGCGTAGTTCCAACCCTAATAGAAGTGGCCTTGGTCTTGGGTATTTTGGCGGTCAAGTTTGATGTGTGGTTTGCCGGTATTACTTTGACAGCCTTGGTGCTCTACATCATCTTCACTATTGGTGTGACCGAGTGGCGCACCCAATATCGGCGTATGGCCAATGAGTTTGACTCTGCAGCCCATACCAAAGCTGTAGATTCATTGTTGAACTATGAAACAGTCAAATATTTCAATAACGAAGGATTTGAATCTGCGCGCTATGACAAAAGCTTAGAAGCTTTGCGACGTGCACGTTTAAAAGCACAGACGTCTTTGTCTGTTCTCAATACTGGGCAGCAACTCATCATTGCCATTGCATTGATAGGCATGCTGTGGCGCGCCACGCAAGGTGTTGTGGATGGACGCATGAGCTTGGGCGATTTGGTGATGATCAACGCGTTCATGATCCAACTCTATATTCCGCTGAACTTTTTAGGTGTGCTCTACCGTGAGATCAAGCAAAGCTTGACGGACTTAGACCGTATGTTTAGTTTGTTGGAGAAAGAGCGTGAAATTGCTGACTCGCCTAATGCGTCCCCGTTGCAGTTATTGGAAGCGCCTACCGTTCGGTTCGAGAATGTAGTGTTTGCTTACGAAGCTGCCAGACCCATCTTGCATGGCATTAGTTTTGAAATTCCTGCGGGCAAAACAGTTGCTGTGGTTGGACCTTCTGGCGCTGGTAAATCCACCTTGGCGCGGTTGATGTTTCGTTTTTACGATGTCTCCGGTGGGCGCATCACGATTAACGGACAAGATATTCGTCTTGTGACCCAAAATAGTTTGCGTCGTGCGCTTGGCATTGTTCCGCAAGATACCGTTTTGTTTAACGACACAGTGCGCTACAACATTGCTTATGGCAATACTTCTGCCACGCCCGAGCAGGTAGAAGAGGCCGCGCGAGCAGCGCGAATTCATGACTTTATTGTGTCTACCCCTAAGGGTTATGACACGATGGTGGGGGAGCGGGGGTTGAAGCTATCCGGTGGGGAGAAACAGCGTGTGGCGATTGCGCGAACGCTTTTGAAGAATCCACCGATTGTGATTTTTGATGAAGCTACTTCGGCTTTGGATAGTGCCAATGAGCGGGCTATTCAAGGGGAGTTACAAACTGCTGCGCATAACAAGACAACTTTGGTGATTGCGCATCGGTTATCTACTGTGGTGGATGCGCATGAGATTTTGGTGTTGGAGGATGGGCGGATTGTGGAGCGGGGGGCGCATGCTGATTTGTTGGCTATGGATGGGCGGTATGCGGGGATGTGGGCTTTGCAGCAGTCGGTTGAGGATGCTGTTGCTCCGCAAAGTCAAGCGGTCAGTGTCTGATGTGGCTCCGAGCTTCGCTCTTTATGTCGCCATATCAGACACTGGCCACTTGACTTTGCTGCGGGGCATTTGCTTTCATTTTGGGCGCTTGGCCTTTTGTTCATTGCTCTCCCTTAGCATTTTTAATAGCATGTCGCGTTCTGGTCTGTACCTGGATGCAGCCTCTGTGGGCCTGCTTTTGATTCGCCAGTCGTAGAGTTCGATAATAAATCCCTCATCGTCAAGTGGGCCAATAGGTCCTGAGACCTTAGACCAATCGCGGAGACCTTCGGCGTAGTTAGCGTTAGCGTTGATCTTTTCTTTTTGAATATTTATTTTTTGATTTAAGACTGAAAGTTCAGATTCGATATCCAGTAGTTTTTGAGGTGAGGCGTTATCTTTGCTAAGTAGTAGGTCAATTTTCATATTTAATAATGCATCACCACTTTCTACTAGTTTCTTGCCATACCTTATTGCAAACATGTATTCCATTTTTTTCTGAAAGTAACTTCCTCGTACGACATAACTAGCGGCTCTGTATGCGCCAAGACCACCGTTTTGTACTACTACGGAAAAGAGCGCTTCTTTTTCCATAGGTTCTAGGTCATTGAATTCATAGCCCAGGTCTCTTAGGCCAACGATGATGTGCTTTTTTAAACCTGTTTGATTGATGCTTTCGAACTGGTACTCGATGAACTGGGGGTCACGCTGGGTTAATTCCATAAACTTATTGACGAATTGCTTGTCTCCGTTTCGAGCAGCCTCTAGCCCGCCAACCTCTATCAGTTCGTTGTAAAAACCTTTTGCTTCCCTACTAGAGTCAGGATTTTTCAGGAGTTTTAGAAACTCTTCCACACCGCCTGCTTTTGCCGATAACTGAAACATGCCATAACTAAACCCACCAGGATCGGGCTTGGTTGTTCCATTGGGTAATTTGATCTGAGGTACTTCGTAGTGTTCGTCATCCGTACCTTTGTTGACGAGATAGCCATTGAATGAAAAGGGTGAGCCAGTTCTTCCTGCGCTTTCGTATTTGGCTGATGCAAAGCCATAGCCATTGACATCTGCGTAATGTCTTGCAACGGCAAGGCAGTTGTTTGCTGTTCGGACTTTTCTGCATAGGCTGATCACATTTTGAATTTCACTATCGCGGCTTTCATCAATAGCATCTAGCAAGGTGAGATCTTCTTCACATGTTTTATCGCAGTTGTTGGCGTTTTGGGCTTTTCTTAATGCGTTACGTTGCATGTCTTCCGCGTGCGTGAGGTAATTGTTCGAGGTTGCGTTGTAACTACTGGCTGCTCCTGCAGTGCCGCCAATTGCTGATCCGACGGTTGTGCCTGCTGCTAGCACGATCGCTTGTTTGACTTCTATAGGTATATCAATCGAGTTGAGCGCATTTCCGATAATCGGAACGAATGACTGACTGGCAATAGCGCCTGCTGCACCTGATAGGTTACCTGTCAATCCACCTACTAGTGCGTGAAGGCTCAAGCGCGCAGTGCCTCCTTCTTTCCAATCGTCGATGATGGCTTGATTGCCTTGGGCAATGGCTTCACGCAGTTTGCTGTCTGCGTAGTCACCTACTGCTTTACTGGCTTGCTTGCCAAACTCGCTGGTAATGGTGGCCTGGGATTGCACATCCGCCTTGACGGAGGAAGCATCGAATATTTTGGAGATGCCAGTTTGGGCATCTCCGGTGCGTGCGTGCAGGTTGCCTGCAATACCAGTGATGGCTGCTAGGGTGGTGTTGTCGACGCTGCCCGATTTTGAACCTATGCCTACGCTGTTGAGTGGTTGGGTGACTTCGCCTGCGCCTGTCATGCCCGCAGAGATAGCAACGCTATCAGCTTGGAAGTGGGCCTTGTTATCCGTGTTTATCAAGCTAACCGTTCCGCTGGATATAAAGCTATTGCTTTTGGTATCTACGGCCTTTTGAGAACTGGTAATGGATCCACCTTTTAAAGTTGTATTGCCGGCAACGTTGACATTAAATCCACCATCGCCAGCGCGTATGGCGCTTTGTTCCGTCACATTGGCATACTCACTCACAATATTGGTTTTGCTACTAGATGTTGATCCTCCATAGGCCCCAGCACCTAAAGGCACAACGGCACCCATCCCGCGACTTTGGTCGCTAGATTGGTAAGCATTCATATCTTGCTTACTAGTAATGACTAAGTTACCACCTACATTGGCAGAGATTTGATTAGCTGAAATAACAGCGCCCTCCAATGAAGTATCACCACCACTTTGAATGCTTACAGTCTGGCCGTTGACATAGGTGTTGGTAAAAGTTTGGTCTATTGCGTGTGCTTGACCTTGCCCTGAACTAAAGCCTGTAGTTGCTCCAACGCCTGCGTTCGAATGAATGGCTACACCCGCATTGCTAGTTGAAAAATTCGATGTCTGGTTGAATGTGCTGGTGTTTTGTGAGGCTTGTAATGTTATGGCGCCATCCGTTTTGAGTGTCGTGGCGCCCTTCGCTTGTATCTGACTACCTTGTATGGTGAGATTGCTAGCGTCTTTTGCACCACTGGCAGAAATATGAATATCCCCGCCAGCTATGACCTCGCTTGCTTTTCCCGTATCGCTTTGGTAGATGCTGGTGCTGGTGGCTGAGGTCTTTGCTAATCCTGCATTCAAGCTCACACCACCAAAGGTTTCCGGACTGGCTTTGACGACATCTATGGCTTGCGAGGTGGTTAATGCGGCACTCGCTATTGCCATGGTTGTCATGCGTTTGTCGTTTGTCTGGTGCGCTGCGTTATCTAGTTTTTGAACGGACTGGGCCGCCGTGACTAATGGATTGGTAACGCCTGCGGTGACGCCTGATTCGCTATAGCTATTTGTTTGCTGGTTAAGCAGTGTTTCGCGGGCTTCGTTGATAGACACATTTCGCGCTGCGATCGATACATCACCATTAGGCGCAAAAACATCGCTACCGATTTGAAAGAAGCTATTACCTGCTTGTAATGACACGTTTCCAGCAAGACTGGTGACTGTGCTACCCATGGCCAAGGTAGATGCAGTGCGCGTCTCATCTAGTCTTTCGCTTTGCATCAACACATTATTTTTATTATTTGTAAAAGTACTGTCTTGCAAATTCGTTTGTGCAACGGATGCAATACGTAAATCGCCATTTGCATCCATCTGAAGATTTCTATTTGCGACTACTTCTGAGCCTTCGATTGCGATGTCTTTGCCTGCGGCCAATTTCAAATCACCGAGAGAGACTAGATGTGAACCTTTAACCGATTCAGTATGGGTTTCTACGCGGGAGGAGTTAGCACCATGCCAAGTATTTTCCGAGTTCGTGCTCAATATGTCAGACACATCTTTGACAGCTGCAACGCTAATAGAGCCGCCTGCGACGAAATTGGCTTGATGGTTATTGTTACTACCTAAAGTTAAACGGCTTCCTTCAATGTGTGTGTCTTTGCCACTAGTGATACTTGTATTTTTACCAACGGAGATCGTGCTGCCGTGTTGCACTTTGACATCAGTACTGCCAATGCCGCCAAAGCGCTCCAACGATTTCTGATCCTTAGTCTCGACAGCACCAATATTTAAATTGGCTCCAGCTGCAGCTTGAAAATTTCCCCCAATGTCAACATTTGCGCCTGCAATAGTTAAATCACTGCCTGCTTGAATACGCGCATCTTGGCTAACGCTTATGTTGGCGACAGGACCTAATTGTGTTTGTAGGTTGTACCCCTTAGCAATTTGTTGAGAATTTGTTTGGGTTGTGGTTACCAAAGAAATATTGCCACCTGCTTGCATATCTAATTGCAACGCTTTTAGTTTTGCACTAGTTAAATCAATATCTTTTCCCGCTGCTAGCAACATATTTCTACCGCTCTGCAAGACGCCAAATGAATTGTTTAAACTGCCCTCGCTTTGCAGGGAAATATCTTGGTTGGCTTGCAAAGTTCCTGTATTTTTGAAATTTTGAATGCCTGTCAATTGGATGTTATTACCCGCTACCAAAGCACCATCAGGACGCTTATTGACTGAACTGGTTTGTGCCAAATACACCTGCGGTACCAATGCACGCGAGAGAGTTCCATCAGGCAGCGTCACATCTTGCTGTACCAACCAAACAATGTCAGAGGTTAACTGGGACATTTGTTCTGCGGTGAGTGCGATACCCAATGTGAGCTGCGTGGATTTAGCCAGCGTAACGCCGTTAGCCATCAAGTCTGTATATTGTTTTTGGTTGTCTGAGTAAGCATTCAGAAATGGTTTGCCAGTGAGATTAGATATTTGCTCTCGAATAAGTCGTTGTTCATAAAATCCGTCGCCTAATCTTTTCTGCGTAACAGAAGGATCCAGCGATAGGTTTTGCAACATGAAGTCACTCGACATCCATTGCTGGTAAGAGGTAAATAGTGGATCTGTGGCTATAAGGTAATTGCTACTGGGGTCAGTGACAGCTTTAAATAACCCACTGTTTGAGGCAATGAATGGCTTCGGGTTGGTCAGATATTGAAAGGGTAAGACCCAGGAGCCAGCCCCAGCGCTGCCATTATTTAAACTTACCCCTGAGCCAACAATATTGGCATTGCTCGTAAGGCTTGATTCGTAACGGTTTGAGCTGAAAAATTTGTTATCACCCGGCGCATCACAGCCGCTGTCACAAAACGAACGACTCCACATATTGCCTTTGTAGGTTCGGTAGATATAGGAGCCCGCATACGCAACTTTGTATTGGGGTGCAGCAGAGCCCCGCCAACTGTCTTGGTCTAACGACGCGCCTGACACATCGATATTGCCCACAGCAGAAATTTGACTCCAATAGTTTTGAAGCGTGTTAACGCCAGACCTTAGATTTCCACCAGAAATAATTTGAGCTTTGGGGCTGGTGGCAACTACTGAGTTTTGTAATCCCGTTCCGTTGAAGTCTGTACGGATGTAGTCGCTATTCATAGACCCACCGTGCGGAGGCTCTATATACACACCGCCAATGCTATTGGGGTCGCGCACATTCACCTGCCCAGTTGAACCTGACAATATGACACCTAAAGCGTTGAGTTCAGTAGAGCTGATAGCTTGGTCAAACGATGTGCCCATGACTAATGCTCGCCTTGTGTTGGTCAAGGTGTTGGCGCTTATCAACATATTGCCGCCAGACTCTATCAATGCGGATCGGTTAATGATGGTGTTGGCTTTGGCGATGTTGTTGTTGGTATCTATTCCACCAGCAAGCGTGATGGCACCTAGACCAAGAATGGTGGTCGATGGCGGACTGTCGGTTGTAGCGATATCGTCTGAGTTTTCAATGGTAGGTGCTAGCAAAGACAAACTGCCTGCCGCATCTGTTGCGCCGATCAAAGCGCTTGGACCCGTATTGCGAATCAGTGCTCCAGCGCTGAGCACAATGCTTGGAGCAATAATTTTCCCTGCGTTGTTGATAGTGCTATTGGCTTGAATATTCACCAAGGAACCGGAACCCAAGGCCCCATCGTTAATGACATCTTTAGCTGAGATGGAGAAATTACCTTGCGTGTTAAGAACTAATTGGTTATTGAAAACGCCTACGGTGTTTAAATTTAAGTTTTTACCAGCCTGTAATTTTCCTTGTGGGAGGAAGTCCGATTGAAGCCGAATATCTAAATTTCCCTGCGCAGATATGGAACTGTTTGGGCTGCTGGTCAAACCAATCGCTGAAATAACAGCATCGCCTTCAGAAAGAACAGATCCGTTATTTTGTAAATTACCAGGCGTGGTGATTTGTAAATCTCCTTTGGCTTGCATAGTGCCCGAGTTGGTCAACGGCCCATTATTTTGTAAATCAAGATTCCCACTACTAGTGCCTATGACACCAGCGCTACGAAAACCCAAACCTGCTTCAGTACCCAATAGAAATATCTTGCCTGCATACATGCCGCCTAATTGCCCTACATCTAGAGCTATCGCTGGTGCTGTACCACTTCCAACTATGGGGGCGACTGAAGGCGTTATATTCGCCGACAAAGTTGTGGCGTCTATGGCGTTTGTACCTGTAATTACTTTGAAGTCATTGGCCCAAATACCTGCATTGACTTGTACTGCTCTCGCCAAAATAGCTGCGTAATCAGTAGTTCGAAGATCTAAACCATCACCTTCAATTCCAATTGTGCCGCCTTGAACGCGGTAGCTATCAATCTGGCCCTGGTTCCATATAGGGGTACCTGTGGTTAGTGTGGCTTTGCTTGCATTGATAAACCCGCCGCCATTGACACTGATACCAGCAGGATTGGCAATGACGACTTCTGCCTTTGGTCCTACTACTTCTATGTAGCCGTTTAATTGGCTTGGGTTACTGGAATTCACCTCATTCAAAATAAGCTTGGCACTTCCTGTACCAAGCCATGGATTACCTTGCACCCAGCCACCCATTTGCGTTTGCGTTGAAGTTCTGGCGTTATTCAAAATAACACCGTTACGCTGAACATCGAATTTGCTATAGGAATTGCGTGATACGCCTGTACTACTTGGCGTTTGAATATTGACTTGCGGTATCGCATTAGCGGTTTGCAAAATCGTAGGGCGTTGATTCGCTGCAGCGTTAGGGTCAGCAGCGATTTGCGCTTTAGCGACTACAGGTACCAAGCAAAACGTAATACTCTTGCAAAGCAAGCGATAGAAAGAATGCTTCAAGATAAATACTCCTGTGTAAAACCTGATCAAAAGTTTGCGGTGACACTAAACCCCATCGTGCTGCTAGCAGTAGCAAACTGAGCGGGTTTGCTCAGGGGCT
The DNA here is from genome assembly GCA_040401095.1 of Limnohabitans sp. GTDB lineage: Bacteria > Pseudomonadota > Gammaproteobacteria > Burkholderiales > Burkholderiaceae_C > Limnohabitans. The sequence goes on along the minus strand of JBBAOY010000007.1, from coordinate 1,976 downwards.
GAGCGAGAAAGATGTCGTAATTCACGCCTGCGGTTAGGCCGCGAAATCCAAGGGCTAGGCCTGCCAATCGGGTGCCAACCAGTGATGTAGTGCTTTGTCCCGCAACCTCTCCATGGTCTAAGCCAACATAAAACTCTTGTGTCGGCGTGTCTAGCGCGTTGAATAAGAAACTTAGGTCGTTACGCCAAACCCAACCAGCGTCACCACTTAAGACTAATTCGCCATCAAATCCACGTACCGAATATCTCCCTCCAATCGATAGTCGATTGGGAGGCGTCAGTGCAGTTCGGTTGCTTTGAAGTCGCCAGTTACTGTTGTAGCGAAGGCGTTGTGCATCGATCTGAAATGGCCAAGACAAGTTCACATCACTGGCTAGCAAAATGAACTGTGATGTGCCTTCACCAAATGCTTCTTCGGGCGCCGGTAAGGCACCAAAGGCATGTGTGCCCCGTTTAAAAGTGAGATTGCTGTCTAGGGTGGCACTTTCAATAAAGGCCTTGTGACTCAGCGTGCTGTACCAACCGCCTTCTACGCGTTGTTGGTTTTGAATTTCTGTATCGTCAATATAGTTTCTGGTCTTGCGCTGGAATGCACCCAGAGTGAGACTCCATTTCTGACTGGCATCTCGGGCTAAGACGTGGGTGAATTTGAGATCATTGTTTTCGCTGATACCTCGGTACACATACGATTGGTTTTGACTGGCTACGCTTTGGTAATACGTCCCCTTATTAAAGGTGGCACTGACGAGGGAGTAGCCAAAAGGTATGGAGTAATGGATCGTATCGCCATGCGTGCCTCGATCGCCAGCATGGCCGCCACCAAGGTCGTTGTTATGCGTGACATACAACATATCGTTTAACTGCAGGGGGTTGTCTGCGCTAAGCGTGACGCTACTTTGGTATTTACCGGTAGCTCGGGTGCCACTGTTATCTAAAGTAATGGACGCCCTAAATGCTGCAGATGTTTGATACGACACCGATAAATCGCTATCGCCAAGTTCGGCATTGGCATCAGATGACGGAACTATTTTGATGTCTGCATCTGCAGTGGGGATACGTTTGAGGTTTTCCAGAGCTTGCTCAATGTCTCGCACATTAAGCAGGTTGCCTGCTTGCGCAGGGAAGGCCCAACGCAAGTCAGTCGTTGCTTTGTCTGGGTTGTCGAATCGAATGGTGCGTATACGACCAGGGACTAGTGCGAACACCAGCTGGTCATGTTTCTTAGCGCTGGCTTGAAACAACACACGGGTAGTCACAAACCCCTTTTTAATTAACACCTGTTGGGTGCGAGAAAGTAAGGCGTCAACATCTTTTGCGCTAAGGCACGCCCTATCGATCGCATCTGGCTGAGGGGCCACAAGTGTTTCACGTAACCAATCAAACTCGGGTAATTTGCGGCCTTCAAGATCAGTAAGTTCTAGTTGCTCAATAAATAAGCAATGCGTGTTTGTTTGTGATTCACTCAATGAAATGGCTTTTGCAGATGCAAAGCCTTGACCAGCTAGCAAACAAGCGCCAAGTAGCGCTTTTATCAGCTTTAGATTTAAATTTTGCATTGCCCAGCACCTTTATTCGATCGCGAATATTGGAGCAGTGCAGGGGTTATTTTTGGGTGAGTTTGACTTACAAAATAATTAAGTGCCGCTTAATTTCTCTTCAAGAAACTAGCTGATTGAATTAAACCTCAGCTTCAGGCCACAACCTCGGAAAATAAAAACGTAGCGCATGTTGTGGCACTCCAAAACGCAACTTGCCATGCGGAGAATCGGTCTCAAGTAGCCCGCGTTTAAGCAATGCAGTTATTTGCGCAGTGGCTAAGCGGTCACCCAAACCCAAAATAGCTTTGAAGTCGGCACGGTCTAATTCAGTCCGTGACACAAACAAATAATGCAAAGCGCGCAGTGCCTCTGTACGAACGCCTGAGCGCTCGACTTGTTCTTCATAAGTTAAGCAGGCAGATATGCGGTCTTTCATGGC
>JBBAOY010000006.1:14464-68615 GCA_040401095.1 Limnohabitans sp. | reverse complement strand
TTTTACTACGTGATGCGTGGTGAGTTAATCGATCCTATGGTGCACGTGAAAAGCCACTAAATTTAAGTGAGTTTTTCTCTCAATACTTCTTTCAAAATTGCACGTCTGACTTTTTGATTGGTTTGACCTTCCGGCACCCACCACCACTGGTCTTTTTCCATGTGGTGGGCCGCTTGAACAAATTGCTCTACGAATGATTGGAAGTCGGCTTGCGTGAAATTCAAACTAAATATCATGCGGCCCGTTCCTATCCAGCTCAGAGCAATGCCTTGGTCACGCAAATAATATTGAAGCAACCAGTTATACCGACTTGGCTTTTGGTACAAGACCGTCCAAACCGTGGACATTCCTGCCATTCGGACTGGCAGTTTTTCATCAGCCAGTCGTTGGTTCATTTCATTCAGTCTTCTTTCCCAAGTAGCGTCCAAGTTGTCATACAAACTTTGCACCGCTGGCGTGTCGAGTCGCTTCAAGAAAACGTTCATGCTTCCCATCACATAGGGGCTGGCATTGAATGTTCCACGCGCAAAACACACCTGAACTGGCTTTTCATCATTGAATCGCTTCATCCATTGTTTTTTCCCGCAGATAACACCTACTGGCAGTCCGCCACCCAGTGTCTTACCGTAAGTGACCAAATCTGCATCGATTCCGAAATACGCTTGGGCTCCGCCCTTAGCCAATCGAAATCCCAAGAAGACTTCATCAAATATCAAAGCGATACCTTTGCGGGTACAAACTTCGCGCAATTGTTGCAACCACGCGGTATAGGCTTGCCGATCAAAATTAGCGAAACGCTTGCCATCGACCAAGGTCGAATCTGTCGGTGCCGCTTGGCTAGGATGCAAGCCTTGCAGAGGATTGATCAAGACACAGGCGATATCGTTGCGGTGGTTCAATACGCGCAAGGTCGATGCGTGCGTGTCGCGCAATGTCAAGGTGTCGTCCGACGGAGGCATAGGATTGCCCGGGCCAGGTTGCACGTCGTCCCACCAACCGTGGTACGCACCCGCGAATCGCACCAATTTGCGCTTGCCTGTGTGGTAGCGGGCCAATCGCACGGCTTGCATGACGGCCTCGGTGCCAGACATGTGGAAAGACACTTCGTCTTTGTTCGAGATGGCACACAAGCGCTGCACATTTTCCAAAACACAGGGATGGTAAGAACCCAAGACAGGGCCCAAGTCTTTGACCAGGGCAACGCCTTCTTCTACGCATTCTTTATAAAAATCTTGTCCCAACAAATTCACGCCATAGGAACCTGTGACATCGATATAGCGGTTGCCATCCATGTCATTCAAATAAACACCGTCGCTCGATTTCCAAAAACTACCGAGCTGCATGTACTTAGACAAGACATCTTTGAATTGGAAGGGAACACGGTATTGGCTGATGAACTGCAAGTCAGAGATCATGGGCTTGACCTCTTGGGTATGCGCCAAAGTAAGCGGCGCTTTATCGCGCATTCTGTTGCCCAAGGTCGTCAGTGCAGATTTACGCAAGTTAGCAATTTCAGACGGTGCGTGGTCGGTAGAGAACCACACATCCTGCGAATAAGAATAGCTAGGCAACCAACCAGCGATGCGCTTGGCCCAACGCAAATGGCCACCCAAACCGGGCTGCTTGGCCAAAGAAAGCTCCAGCCTTTGTTTGATGCGCAGAACTAGCCACGCACCCAAAAATACATACAAGGCCACAAACATGACATCCGAAATATCTTGAAACATAAGTTAAATTCTCCTACCCCTCATTTGTATGACTTTTCAATGAAGAAATTATGACGATCCAACAAATTTTTAGAAAAATATCTAGCCAAGAGGATATTAATTTTCTTTTAACTAACCGAATACCCCGCCTGACATTGACGCATTTCATGGGATGGTTTAGCAAAATTGAAACCCCCTGGATTAGAGATGTTTCTATTGCGGCTTGGAAGCTCTTCACCGATATAGATTTGTCTGAGGCCAAGAAACAGGCGTTCACTAGCTTGCATGATTTATTTATCCGTGAACTACAACCTGGCGCCAGAACCATTGACAGCAATGCAACTGCATTTGTGAGCCCTTGTGACGGTATCGTGGGTGCCATGGGGCAAATTGTGGATGGGCAGGTTTACCAAGCAAAAGGCTATCCCTACAGTCTTGCCGAACTGCTAGGGCCCCATGAATCTGCAACCGAATGGCAAGACGGTTTGTTCATGACGATACGCATTACATCGGCGATGTACCACCGATTTCATGCGCCCTACCCTGGCTCCATCAAGCACATACGTTATTTCAGTGGTGACACATGGAATGTGAACCCGATTGCCTTAAAGCGCGTCGAAAAACTCTTTTGTAAAAATGAACGCGCATTTTTAGATATGCAAATTCAAAATGGCAAATACCGTATCGCCTTAGTGCCAGTGGCCGCCATCTTGGTAGCGAGTATTCGTATCCACGGGATCGATACCGTATTTCATTCACGCTACAAAGGCGCCGAAACATTTGCCTGCGATCTGAATTTTGAAAAAGGACAAGAGTTAGGTTGGTTTGAGCATGGATCTACTATTTTGGTGTTTGTTCCAAAAGGGTTTAGTTTTGCTGCCGGTATAGAAGAAGGAACGCATCTGCAAGTGGGTAAGGCCATATTCAACACACCAACCTAGTCATACGATTGACTTTAAAGGTTCACTAAATTTTCATTTCTTCTAGGCATGATGACAATGTTGTTGCTGTGAAGGAAAACAATGGAAATTTCTCAGTCCATTACCCCGCTAAACACTGCCAAACCCACTCCTAAAAAACTGCGATCAAAGGCAGTTTATGGCAATGGTTCTAAGTCGACATTGAAAGAGCGAATCATCGCTCTGTGGTTTCGCCGTTTGGTCTACACCCAGATCTGGGAAGACCCCGTTGTAGATATGCAAGCACTGCAACTAGGAAGTAATGACCATGTGATCACGGTTGCATCGGGCGGCTGCAATGCTCTGTCTTATTTGATCGACAGTCCCGCTAAGGTGACTGCGGTAGACCTCAACCATGCGCATGTGTCGCTGGTCAAACTCAAAATCGCTGCACTCAAAGCACTGCCTAATTACGAAGAGTATTTTCAATTTCTAGGCGTTGCCCATGCGTCTAGCAATGTTCGTATTTACAACAGCCTGATTGCTCCCAACTTGGATGCGGATAGCCGTCAGTATTGGGAGGGCGGGCCCATTGGCTTTAGGCGTATTCGAATGTTTGCCAAAGGTTTTTTTAAATACGGGCTTCTCGGACAAATTATTGGTATCTTCCATTGGAGCGCTAAGTTGCACAAGGTCAACCTGTCTGAATTGCTACGCTTGGAATCTTTGCAGGAACAAGAGACATGGTTTGATGAGAAGGTAGCCAAAATTTTTGATTCGCGCTTGGTCTCAAAACTTATCAGCAGCCCATTTGCACTTTACAACCTAGGCATACCACCAAGCCAGCAACATGCTTTTTATGAAAAATCGCCAGAAGATATTGCAGCGATTATCAAAGCACGCGCCAGAAAACTGGCAACTATTTCCACGCCCAAAGACAACTACTTTGCTTGGCAAGCATTTGGTAGATGCTATGACCACACAGAAAATAGTGCCCTGCCTCCCTATTTGATGCGGGAGCACTACGACGCCATGAAAGCCAATGCGCACAAGATCAGCGTAGAACAAAGCAATATCCGTGATGCCATTTCGCGCATGGAACACAACAGCTTGGATGCCGCAGTGTTGTTAGATACGCAAGATTGGATGTCTCATGAAGACATCACTGCCTTATGGACTGAAATTACGCGCGTCGCACGGCCAGATGCGAGGGTTATTTTTAGATCTGCGAATATTGAGTCGCCGGTTGAAAAATGTTTGACCGGCTTGCTAAAAGGCAAGTGGGTTAGAGACCATGCACAATCCGATGCGCTAGGTGAAAAAGACAGGTCATGCATTTACCAAGGTTTTCATTTGTACCGCCTGCAAACCCCATAAAAAGTGCCTCACTCCTGCACACCTATTTATTTAAATCTACCTAGTGAATAACGAACACATCAACCTTCAAAAACAAAGACGTGGACTCAATCGCATCGTGCACGCCTTTGGATACTCCTTGCAAGGTCTGAAAGCGGGCATGAATGAGCCAGCATTTAGACAAGAGGCTTATTTGTGCATTGTGATGATTCCTCTGGCCTTTTTTATTGGACAGTCTTGGGTGGAAATTGCACTACTAACAGGTTCGGTGATGATCGTGCTGATTGTCGAATTACTCAATACGGGACTCGAGTCTGCGATTGATCGCATTGGGCCGCAGTGGCATGACTTGTCTAAACGCTGCAAAGATTTGGGTAGCGCCGCAGTTTTACTGAGTATTGTTCTCAGCTTGGGGATATGGCTTGCTGCTTTGACAGAGTTGGTTAGACCTTATCTCCCGCTTTAATGCACACCTGTCAGTAACAGGCTCTTATTTGCCGCTAATGGCTCAATCGCACCAAATGGCTCTCGAATAAACGCGTAGATTCTCTCCAACTGAAGGTTTGTGCTTGCGCATAGGCTTCTTGCCTAGGAATTTTCAGAGCTGCGAGGCTGGCTTGCGACAAGTCTTCACCCAAAACACCACCTTGTCTTTGATCGATATGGTCGCCGTTTACGGGGTCGCGCAACACCTCTAGAGGTCCGTCCACCGGATATGCGGCGACAGGCGTGCCACAAGCCATAGCTTCTAACATCACCAAGCCAAAGGTTTCATGGCGGCTTGGGAAAGTAAATACATCTGCAGCTGCATAGACTTTTGACAGCACATCGCGTGGCAAAACCCCCAACCAACGCACGCCATCGAATTTTTGTTTTAAGTCTGCTTCAAGAGGCCCTACGCCACACACCACCTTGCTACCTTGCCACGGCATCGATAAAAAGCTGGCGATGTTTTTTTCATAGGACACACGTCCTACATACAGCGCAATCGGTCTTTCTAAGCCATTGAAATACTCGTGCTCCACGGGATGCGATGCGTATTGGAACAATCCCAGATCAACACCATGCGTCCATTGGCGTAAGTTTTTAAAACCGCGCTTTTCTAACAATCGCTTCACGCCTTGTGTAGGCACCATGACCCCAGCAGAAGGGGCATGGAAATGTCTAAACAAGGCATAGCCTAAGAACAAAGGTAGACGTAGTGCAGCTTGAAGCACCTCTGGAAACCGCGTGTGAAACGCCGTCGTGAATGGCAGCTTTCTTTGTAAGCAGTATTTGCGTGCCGCCCAACCTAATGGACCTTCGGTCGCAATATGGATTGCTTCGGGCTGACATTCGTCCATCAATTCGCATAACTGCTTGAATGGACGCACTGCCAAATCTATGCCCGCATAACCTGGGCAAGGTCTTGTCTTAAACAAATTGGGCTGAATCACATGGAGGGTGTGTCCGGCTTCCTCAAGATGCGCGACGAGCTCTACCAAAGTGGTGACAACCCCATTGACTTGCGGTTGCCACGCATCCGTTATCAATGCAATTTTCATGCGGTTTGTATCAACGCAGCTTGTGTTTGTGCTTCTAGCTCAGGTTTCCAGTGGAGCATTTCTAAGCGTCCATCCATGTGTTCGACCAAGGCTGTTCGGCTTTCTACCCAATCGCCATCATTGCAATACAACACGCCTTCGATTTCACGCATCTCTGCACGGTGAATGTGTCCGCACACCACACCTTGGTAACCATGCTTGGCGGCTTCTCGGGCAACAGCCACTTCAAAATCGGTGATGTAGTTCAAGGCTTTTTTAACCTTGTGCTTGAGATAAGCAGACAAAGACCAATACGGAAAACCTAAACGACCTCTTAAATTGTTCAAATACCGATTCATTTTGAGCGTGAACTCGTACAGATAATCACCCACGTAAGCCAACCATTTGGCTTGCTGCACGACTGCGTCAAAGTAGTCGCCGTGGATAACCCACAAATGTTTTCCATCCGCAGTGTGGTGAATGGCTTCTTCCACCACTTCCACGCCACCAAATTGGTGGTTTAAGAATTCGCGTGCGAATTCGTCGTGGTTGCCAGGCACATAAATCACTTTGCAACCTTTGCGCGCCCTGCGCAATAACTTTTGCACTACGTCGTTGTGCGCTTGTGGCCAAAACCAACGCCTGCGTAATTGCCATCCGTCGATGATGTCACCGACCAGATACAAATAATCGCTTTCGTTTTCTTTTAAAAATTCTAGTAATTCTTCAGCTTGACAACCAGGTGTGCCTAAGTGCACATCGGAAATAAAGATGGATCTGTAATGCATTAAGCACCTAGGAAATGTTTGCGGTAACGCGTTGGCATATCTTGGATCTTCATCAACATCGGTAAATCTGCTGTGTTGAAGTCTGGATCCCAAGCGGGAGCACCCAAGACTTTGGCGCCCAATCGCAAATAGCCTTTAATTAAGGCTGGCGGCTCAAAAGCTACATTCACTTCCCACTGCTCAACGGGCAAGGGAAGACGTGGCGTGACTTGGTGCGCGATGTCGGCCAAATGGGTTTGTTTGAGTTGGTGCCAAATACTCGCAGCCACTTCACCGCTGACCACGCCTTGGTGCAGCATAGGAATACTGGCGCAACCGATCATCACGTCTAACTTGTTGCGCACCATGAATTCAGCCAATGCGCCCCACAAGGCCATGATCACGCCACCATGGCGATGTTCAGGGTGCACACAGCTGCGACCCAACTCCACCATGCGTTCACGGTAGGTACGCAAGCGTGTCAAATCAAATTCCAAATCTGAGTATGTGCTGCCAATCCGTTTGGCCTGCGCTGGTGTCAGTACGCGGTAAGTGCCAATCACTTGGCTAGTTGTTTGGTCACGAACGATCAAGTGCTCGCAGTAGTCGTCAAACAGGTCGATATCGTGGTTTGGAATAGTCTCTTTGAGACGTGCGCCCATCTCAGTGACAAATACGTCGTAACGCAAGCGCTGCGCTTCGCGCACCTCATCTTGGTGCTTGGCCCACTCAACGCTCAGACTGGGGCGTGTGGATGGGGCTTGGTTGGAGAGATTATTTTTTTGAGTTTCAGAATCGTGTCGATGAAGTGACCCCCGAGGCATATCTATCAATGCCAAAGGCATTGTGGGGTTTGGCAGTTCTTTCATGTGTCATCCTTGTGTGGAAGCTTGAGAATTCATTTGTTAACAAGTGAATTCTTTCGCTTACAGATGACGCGAGAAAGTCGAAACCGTGAAAATTTGATGACAGCGCGTTGAATGTGCGTTGTCTGGAAAATTAAAAAGCTTGGTAGCGATGCCCTGTTTCGCGATACCAATGGGCCCATTGCGCTAAACCATCTGCAATATCGGTCGTCGCTTGGTAACCCGTGACGTGTTGCAAACTTGTCATATCGGCGGATGTATTAGGCACATCACCCGCTTGCATAGGTAAATAATTCAAAACAGCTTTGACACCCAATGCGTTTTGAAGGGTATGAATGAAGTCCATCAATGGCACGGGTGTTTGATGGCCAATGTTGTGGATGCGATACGGCGCGTGGCTGGTATCTGGCAACGGCTGTTCTTTAGAAAACGTGTCTGAGGCCGTGGCTACGCAATCGAGTGCGCGCACAGTGCCTTGGGCAATATCGTCCACAAACGTGAAGTCGCGCGTCATCTGTCCGTGGTTAAACACTTTGATAGGTTCGCTCTTCAAAATAGCGCGCGTAAACAACCACGGCGCCATGTCGGGACGCCCCCATGGGCCATAGACCGTGAAATAGCGCAAGCCCGTGACGGGCAAGCCATACACATGGCTATAGGTATGCGCCATCAATTCATTGGCTTTTTTACTGGCCGCATACAAACTCAAAGGATGGTCGACTGGGTCTGAAGGCGCGTAGGGCATCTTGGTGTTCGAACCATAGACACTGGATGAACTGGCAAATACCAAATGCTCCACGTCATGCTGATGACAAGCTTCCAACACATTGCCAAACGCCATGATGTTGTTTTGCAAACAGGTTTGTGGATGGCTCAAGGAATAACGCACGCCAGGTTGTGCGGCCAAATGGATCACGCGCTGCGGTTTGAAGTCCGCAAACAATGCTTGTGTCTTTGCAGCGTCTGATAAATCTAGGTGGGCAAACTTGAAGTTGCTGGCTTTTTGTAATTCAGCCAAGCGGTCTTGTTTAAGTGCAGGGTCGTAATAGGTGTTAAGGCTATCCACACCAAGCACCTCGTCACCACGCGCAAGAAGTTTTTGGGTGGTGTGCATGCCGATAAAGCCTGCGACGCCTGTGAGCAAAATTTTCATAGGGCTTCTTTCTTTTGAAAGTGCAGGCCAAAACAAGTTGCTATGACACAAGCCGAAAAATACACCGTCCAAAACGAGAACACGATGTCACTCAAAAAATGGTTGCCTTGCAAGATGCGGCCAAAACCCACGAACGATCCCAATACCAGTCCCACCAAAAGCCAGTAACGGCGCTTTAACACCCAAGCCAAACTAAGCCAATAAAAACCCATCGCTGCGTGGCCACTCACGAATGAGCAATTGGTGTCACATTCTTGGGCGGGTTGCATGGGAGGGGTGTACTGGTGCTCGCCACCAAAGTTTTGGGTTTCGAAAGGTCTAGCGCGACCCCAGTGCTCTTTCCATACGCCGTTGACTATGAGGCCTGGGCCCACAAAGAGGACTACTAATAAAAATACAGCCAAGCGTCTGTTGAACTGTTTGACCAAAGCGTCATTTCTTGGGCTGCTTAAATAAGACCAAGCCAAATACACCAACAAAGTAGCTATAACTACAAAATGCATTTGCGCAAACAGTTTGTAAGAGAACAAAACAATGGGGTGCTTACCAAAAGTAAAGCCAAGTTCTGGCGTGAAGAATTGTTGGCTCACCCACACATCAGCGTTGGGCACTGCTACAAAGAAAGCCACACATCCCACAAAGCACAAAAGGTCTGCCCTAAAGAGATGTTCCATCGTGGGCAAGGGGAAAGGGGTGAGCTTCAATGCACGCTTTCTTGGGGGGAAGTGGCTGTATTTAAGGGCTATCGCACTAATTTCGTAAAATCTTGCAGTGCGGCTAACCAAAATTTTACTTGCTCTGACCACCAGCTGTGTCTTTTTGGCCTGGTGGTTCACCCACGGGATGACCGCAAGCCTTGCCCAAGATTTTTTAGCGTTGCCTTGGACGGTTGTGGTCTTGGCAGTCTTGGGCTTAGTTCTCACTTACTTATTGCGTGGTTGGCGCGTGTGTCGCGAGTTCAAGCAATTTCCGAAAATGCGTTTTGGGGCTGCACTGCAGGTAGTGCTTTGGCATAACGCGTCAGTGAATGTGATGCCATTTCGATCAGGTGAAGCAGCGTTTCCTTGGTTGCTCAACCGCCGGTTTGATATTTCGCTCACGCGTGCGACTGCTTCACTTTTATGGTTGCGCATACAAGATGCTTGTGTGGTGTTGATGTTGGGAATTTGGGCGCTGGCTGATATCGAACTACTGGTGCGTGTGTTGCTGAGCATCGGCTTGGTGGTTGCCGCTTTGCTATTCGCTAAATGGAGCCGAGCCGCCTCACCAACGCCTCTCACCCAATGGCCATGGAAATACATCAATGGGTTTAGACAAGCCTTGGCAGAATCCAATGCGCATTCACCCGAAGGCTGGTGGGTCACCTTGGCCAATTGGTTGATCAAACTCGGTGTGCAAGCGATGCTATTTGCTGCCTTGCTACAGGTTGGATTTCAAACAGGCTTGGCGGGAACTTTTGGCGCTGAACTGGCTGCTGTCACACCTTTGCAGGGCGTCGCAGGCATTGGTAGCTATGAAGCCGCTAGTGCTGCAGCCATGCTGCCTTGGGGTGTGGAATGGTCGGTAGGATTGCGTACTGCACTGGTGGTGCACTTAGTGGTGCTTGTTTGCGCTTTGAGTTGCGCAGCGATTGCTGGACTTGTTTCTGCTCTGACACCCGCAGCGCCACCCGATATCGCTACATAAATGAATTGATGAACTGCCTCAATACATGAACCCTTCTACTTTTATGTCTACAACTTCCTCATTGCCTGACCATTCGCTCTCCATAGTCGTGCCCATGCACAACGAAATGGACAATGTGGCGCCTTTGGTCACACGCGTTGAAGAGTGCTTAGGCGACTACCAATGGCCTTGGGAATTGATCTTGGTGGACGACGGCAGCACCGACGGCACGCGCGAAGCGATTGAACAAGCCGCGAAACAAAGTCAAGGGTTTGTACGTTTGGTAGAACTCGCTCGCAACTTCAAACAAACTGCCGCCATGCAAGCTGGCATAGACGCTGCGCGGGCCGATGTCATCGTGACCATGGACGGCGATTTGCAAAACGACCCGATCGATATCCCTCGCATGGTGGCCAGACTATTGAATGAAGAACTCGATTTAGTCGCAGGTTGGCGCAAAGATCGTAAAGACAATATGGTGATGCGCAAGATTCCTTCGCAAATTGCGAATGCATTGATCGCACGCATGACGGGCATCGCACTCAAAGACAACGGTTGCAGCCTGAAAGTGTTTCGCGCCAGCACCTTAAAGCGTGTGCGTTTGTATGGTGAGATGCACCGTTTTATTCCGGCTTGGTTGTCTACCGTGACATCGAGTAAGCGTATCTCACAAGAAGTGGTGACGCACCATCCACGTATTCATGGCGTATCTAAATACGGTATTTCGCGCACCTTTCGTGTTTTGCTGGATTTGTTTTTTGTGTATTTCTTTATGCGCTATCGGGCCAGGCCTGGGCACTTTTTCGGTGGCATTGGCTTGAGCCTTTTGGGTGCAGGTGCTTTGATCTTGAGTTACCTCTCATTCATCAAGTTTTATCTAGGCGAAGACATTGGTACACGGCCTTTGTTGTTTGGTGGTTTCTTCTTGGTGATTGCTGGCGTGCAAATGTTGACGACTGGCATATTGGCCGAAGTACTGGTGCGTGTGTTGTTTGAATCGGGCAACAGCAAGTCTTACTTAGCGCGTGAAACACCCATGCCTACATCAAATGAAGGTTGGCATTTGCCCCGCTAACTTGATGCAAGCCACGCGCCCTGCCATTGCTCTAACTGTTTGCTGCCTTGTAGCGCTTGCCGTCTGGCGCTTTTTTGTGGCGAGCGCATTGCCTTTTTCAATCGACGAAGCGTATTACGTGGCGTGGTCTAAAACACCTGATTGGGGTTACTGGACAAAACCACCTTTTATTGCTTGGGCGATTGGTGCTGCACGGTGGGTTTGTGGTGAATCGACTGGATGTGTGCGTAGCGTTGCCCTACTGAGCTTTCCTTTGACCAGCGCTATTGTTGGCATGTTGGCATGGCGGATTGCTAAGAACGTATGGGCTGCAACATCTGCAGCTATTTTGTTTGCCACCTTGCCGCTGGGTATGTTTTATGGCATTGCTGCAACGACAGATGCTTTGCTTTTGTTGTGCTGGGCTGCCGCGATGTGGAGTTTGTTAGAAGCCCTGCATGGCAAACACTGGGCTTGGATTGTTTTAGGTATCTTTATAGGACTTGGTATGTTGGCCAAGTACTCGATGGCGGTGATTGGCCTGTCTATCGTGCTCACGTTTTTGCATCCTGATTGGCGTGAGCAATTTAAAAAGCCTTGGGCCTACCTTAGCGCTTTTGTCGCTTTGATTGTTTTCGCTCCGAATATTGCTTGGAATTTGGCGAACCAGATGCCAACTTTTTCTCATACGGCCGGTATTTCGCATGGAGGCAACGGCTACGGGCTCAACTGGCAGTCTTTACTGGAGTTTGAAGCGGCGCAGGTGATTGTTGGTGGGCCTTTATTGGTCATTTCATTTGTTATGTGGTTGACACGCAAAGAGTGGCGCGCCAATGCAGACGCATGGTTGTTGTTGTGTTTTGCATTGCCCATGTTGTTAGTGATATCCGCGCAAGCATTGCTTGCACGTGCCCATGCGAATTGGGCATCGCCTGCGTATGTAGCTTTGACAGTTGCCAGCGTTGTGTTCCTATGGACTAGAAAAGGTTTTTTTGGCAAACCCGCTTTAGCGTTGACCTTGGTGATGAATTTGGTTCTTGGTGCGGTGCTCTACCATTTTGAAACTTTGGTCGCTAAGCCGCTGGGAATCACTTCCTCTGCGCAAACAGACCCTTATTGGGCACTGCGCAATTGGCCAGATGCCATAGACGCGGTCAAGAGCACGCTGACAGATGCCATGCCCAAGGCGGAGTGGCGTATCGCCTCTGACGACAGGGGTATGCTGTCGATTACGCAAGCGGTTCTACACTTGCCAGCTGGTTCTGCCCTTGGGTGGCAACGCAGCGATACACCACAAAACCATTTTGAACAACGTTTTGCTTTGACTAAGACTCCCCAACATCGTGTGCTTTTAATTACGCAAGCTGGCCAAGCCGAAGTGTTGGCAGACTTTCCGCAAGCGCAATTTGCAAGGCGAATCGACGCAGATAAATTGCCCGACGGCGCTTTACATTTCACTGCTTGGTGGATTAACCCTTAATTTCAGCCACACCCGTATGTTGTTTCAAAAATCACTTCGCAAAGAGTTGGCCCGCAGTTTTGGCGCCACTTTGGTGGTGTTGGTCACGATTGTGATGACGATGATTTTGATCCGCATCTTGGGCCAAGCTTCAGCGGGCAAAGTCAATCCAACCGAAATCGGTTTGATCATGGGCTACAACTTGATTGGCCAGATGCCCACAGTGCTCACGCTGAGTTTGTTTATTGCCACCGTCGGCACGATTTCGCGTATGTATATGGAAAGTGAAATGGTGATTTGGCTCTCGAGCGGCCAAAGCATGTGGTCGTTTGTGCGCCCCATCATTCAGTTCACTTGGCCCACGTTAATTGTTGTTTTTGTGCTGGTGATTTTTGTGTGGCCCTGGTCCAACAGACAAACCACCGATTTGAAAGAACGCTTTGAGCGACGCGGTGATTTAGAACGCGTTGCGCCAGGGCAGTTTCAAGAATCAGCGAATGGTTTGCGGGTGTTTTTTATCGACAAATCGAGCGTGCAAAACAAGCAGGGAAAGAATGTTTTTATCTCGGCCACTGACCACGGCAAACAATCTATGACCTCATCGCACAGTGGCCAGATTGAGATGATTGGCGAAGACCGGTTCTTGATGTTAGACACTGGTCAGCGCGTTGAACAAGCGCTCGGCCAAGCGGAAATGAAAGTCAGTGAATTCAAAATTTACGGCACCCGTACCGATGAAGACAGCGAAACCATCGCCCTACCCTCCACACGGTCCATCCCCACCGTCGTTTTGCTACAAAACCCTACGCCTTCCAACATGGGCGAGTTCAGTTGGCGCGTGGGTCTCATTGCATCCACCTTCAACTTGATGGTGATTGCCTTAGCCATTACCAGCGCCAACCCACGCGTAGGACGCGGCGGCAATTTGGCTTTGGCGATGCTGATGTTCTTGACCTACACCAACTTCATCAACCTCGGCCAAGCTTTGGTCAACGACGGCAAGATCCAGTGGTTGGTGTTTTTGTTCACCTTACACGGTGGAACTTTGCTGCTCAGCTTATGTTGGCTAACGGTACGGGCGAATAATTGGTCTTGGCGGCAGTTGTTGCCTAGAACAACAAAACCGCTAGCAACTTAGAAACTCTACTAGCCAGCGCTAGAGGAATCCTCCTGCGTAAAATGATCTATTGCTCACGAGGAAGACCCCATGCCCCGCACCCTGTATGACAAGATTTGGGACGAACACGTCGTCCACACCGAAGAAGACGGCACTGCCATCCTCTATATAGATAGGCATTTGGTACACGAAGTCACCAGCCCCCAAGCGTTTGAGGGCATTCGCCAAGCGGGACGCAAGGTTTGGCGCGTCAGTTCCATTGTTGCTACCGCCGACCACAACACGCCCACCACTGGCTGGGAGTTGGGCTATGACGGCATCACGGACCCCATCAGCAAAGAACAAGTGACCACCTTAGACGCGAACATCAAAGAATTTGGTGCTGCTGCGTTTTTCCCTTTTCTGTCTAAACGCCAAGGCATCGTGCATGTGATCGGCCCTGAAAACGGTGCCACCCTGCCCGGCATGACCGTGGTGTGCGGCGACAGCCACACATCTACCCACGGCGCTTTTGGCGCGTTGGCACACGGTATCGGCACTTCAGAGGTCGAGCATGTGATGGCGACACAAACCCTGCTAGCTAAAAAAGCCAAAAACATGCGCGTGTCGGTCGAAGGCACTATGCACAAAGGCGTCACTGCCAAAGACATCGTGCTGGCCATCATCGGCAAGATCGGCACCGCGGGTGGCACGGGCTACACCATCGAGTTCGCAGGCGCTGCGATTCGAGGCCTCAGCATGGAAGGACGCATGACGCTGTGCAATATGGCCATCGAAGGCGGTGCGCGTGCTGGCTTGGTGGCGGTTGACGACAAAACCATCGAATACGTTAAAGGACGTTTGCTTTCTCCTGGCACGGACAAAGCGACAGGCAAGTTTGTAGGCGGTGCCGAGTGGGACCAAGCCGTGGCGTATTGGAAAACCTTGCACTCCGATGCAGATGCTAAGTTTGATGCGACGGTCGAGTTGAACGCGGCTGACATATTGCCCCAAGTCACATGGGGCACCTCGCCTGAAATGGTCTTATCCATCGATGGTCGCGTGCCTGACCCCGACAAAGAAAAAGATGCTAACAAGCGCACTGCCATTGAGCGCGCCTTGACCTATATGGGCTTAGAACCCGGCAAAGCTTTGAACGATTTGTTTGTCGACAAAGTGTTCATTGGTTCATGCACTAACAGCCGGATTGAAGACATGCGCGAAGCTGCGGCTGTAGTGAAAAAACTCGGCCTGAAAGTTGCTAAAAACATCAAGCTAGCGATGGTGGTTCCTGGTTCAGGTTTGGTCAAAGAACAAGCCGAGCGCGAAGGCTTGCACGAGATTTTTAAAGCTGCTGGGTTTGAGTGGCGCGAACCCGGATGCTCCATGTGTTTGGCCATGAATGCCGATCGTTTGGAGCCCGGCGAGCGTTGCGCTTCTACTAGCAACCGCAATTTCGAAGGCCGGCAAGGTAATGGCGGACGCACGCACTTAGTTAGCCCGGCTATGGCTGCTGCTGCTGCCGTCCACGGGCATTTTGTTGACGTGCGTAAATTCGCTTAAAGGCCATAAGACATGCAGAAATTTACTCTACACAAAGGCCTCGTGGCTCCGATGGATCGCGAGAACGTGGATACCGACGCGATCATCCCTAAGCAGTTTTTGAAGTCGATCAAAAAAACAGGCTTTGGTCCTAACTTGTTTGACGCATGGCGTTACCTCGACCATGGCGAACCTGGCCAAGACCCCGCAAGTCGCAAACCCAATCCTGACTTCGTGCTGAATCAAGCCCGTTACGCTGGCGCCTCGATCTTGATTGCCCGCAAAAATTTTGGTTGCGGCTCTTCCCGTGAACACGCGCCTTGGGCGTTAGACCAATTTGGCTTTAGGGCCATATTGGCTCCGAGCTTTGCCGATATATTTTTTAACAACAGTTTTAAAAATGGCTTGTTGCCTATCGTGTTGCCTGAAGCGACGATGGACTTGCTTTTCAACGAGGCCTTGGCGTTTCCTGGCTACGAACTCACGATTGATTTGGATAGGCAGGTCGTCGTGCGAGCTCAAGGTGAAGAAATCCCGTTTGAGATCCAAGCCTTCCGCAAGTTTTGTCTGATCAACGGTTTTGACGATATCGGTTTGACCCTACGCCAAGCCGACAAAATCAAAGCCTTTGAATCCGAGCGCTTGGCGACCAAGCCTTGGTTGGCGCACACCCTCTAATTTCTAACTACCCCTCAATTATGAAAATCGCAATCTTGCCGGGTGACGGCATTGGTACTGAAATCGTGGCCGAAGCGGTCAAAGTCTTGCACGCGCTAGACCTCAAATTTGAGAGTGAAACCGCATTGGTAGGTGGTGCAGCGTATGACGCGCACGGCCACCCTTTGCCTGAATCCACCTTGAAGCTGGCCATGGCATCAGACGCCGTCTTGTTTGGTGCTGTGGGCGACTGGAAATACGACACCTTAGACCGCCCATTACGCCCAGAGCAAGCGATTTTGGGATTGCGCAAAAACATGGGGCTTTTCGCTAATTTCCGTCCAGCGATTTGCTACGAGCAATTGGTTGACGCATCGAGCTTGAAACCAGCGCTCATCTCTGGCTTAGACATTTTGATCATTCGCGAACTCACGGGCGATATTTACTTCGGCCAACCACGTGGTCGTCGCGTTGCAACCGATGGACACTTCCCCGGCGCAGAAGAAGCGTTTGACACCATGCGCTACAGCAAGCCCGAGATAGAGCGTATTGCCCATGTTGCTTTCCAAGCAGCACGCAAACGTAAAGCAACAGGCACCGAAGGGCGTGTGACCAGCGTTGACAAAGCCAATGTGCTCGAAACCTTTCAATTCTGGAAAGACGTGGTGAGCGAAGTGGGTAAGCAGTATCCCGACATCGCCTTGGACCATATGTATGTCGACAACGCTGCGATGCAATTGGTCAAAGAGCCTAAGCGTTTTGACGTGGTAGTGACGGGTAATATGTTTGGCGATATCTTGAGCGACGAAGCGTCCATGCTCACGGGCTCTATTGGCATGCTGCCTTCTGCCAGTTTGAATAGTAAAAACCAAGGCCTCTATGAACCCAGCCACGGCAGCGCGCCTGACATTGCGGGCAAAGGCGTTGCCAATCCGTTGGCCACCATCTTGAGCGCCGCCATGATGTTGCGCTTCTCCTTGAACCAAGCAGAAGCTGCAGATCGTATTGAAACTGCAGTGAAGAAAGTGTTGGCATCAGGGTTGCGCACGACGGATATTTATAGCGAAGGCACTACCAAGGTAGGTACTGCGCAAATGGGTGATGCGGTGGTCAAGGCATTGGGCTAGAGACTACAGTTTTTTTTAAAAAGGTTTTGTCATGGGTAATTTAGTAGGTTTAGTAGGCTGGCGCGGCATGGTCGGATCGGTTTTGATCGACCGCATGCTGCAAGAAAAAGACTTCGATTTGATCGAACCTGTTTTCTTTTCCACCTCTAATGCCGGCGGCAAAGCGCCTGCCATGGCGAAAAATGAAACTGCCCTCTACGACGCCAATGACATTCAAACGCTTGCTAAGTGCGACATCATCCTGACCGCGCAAGGCGGTGATTACACCAAAGAGGTATATCCCAAACTGCGCGCCGCTGGCTGGAATGGCCATTGGATTGACGCAGCATCCGCACTGCGCATGAACGATGACGCAATCATCATCTTGGATCCTGTGAACCGCGACGTCATCGACGCAGCCTTGACCAAAGGGGGCAAAGTGTGGGTCGGCGGAAATTGCACCGTGAGTTTGATGATGATGGCCATGGGCGGCTTGTTAAAAAACGGATTGGTCGAATGGATCAGCGCTATGACCTACCAAGCCGCCTCTGGCGCTGGCGCCCAAAACATGCGCGAACTGCTGTCGCAAATGGGCGCATTGCACGCTGCGGTTAAAGACGACTTGGCCAACCCAGCTTCGGCCATTTTGGATATTGACCGCAAAGTCGCGGCCGCCTTGCGCGACCCTAGCTTTCCAACCCAGAACTTCCGCAATACGCCCTTAGCAGGCAGCTTGATACCTTGGATCGACGTGCCCGTCGAACATGGCCAAAGCAAGGAAGAATGGAAAGGCGGCGCTGAATGCAACAAGATTTTGGGCAACCCTGCTTTTAGAAGTGCTGGCAGTATCCCGATTGACGGCATTTGCGTGCGTATCAGCTCGATGCGTTGCCACTCCCAAGGTCTGACCGTCAAACTCAAAAAAGACGTGCCAATGGACGAGATCGAAAGCATCTTGGCCCAAGCCAATGACTGGGTCAAAGTGGTGCCCAACGTGCGTGAAATCAGCGAACGCGAACTCACACCGGCCGCTGTCACTGGCACCATGACGGTGCCGATCGGTCGTTTGCACAAGTTAGCAATGGGCCATGACTATTTAGGCGCTTTCACGGTGGGCGATCAGCTCTTGTGGGGGGCTGCAGAGCCGTTGCGTCGCATGCTGCGCATTTTGTTAGAGCGCTGAAAAACCCGTTAATATCTTGCCCATGAACTTTGCACACCGCGCCACGCCCCGTTTATTACGTCAAATAGCGCTCGGGGCCGCGCTAAGCCTGGCTTTTGTGAGTTCTGGCTGGGCCATGAGCTTCTTTAGTCCGGTGGTGCAATCTAAAAAAGGCGAGCCACTGCTGGCTGAGATCGATCTCAATGACATCTCTGCGCAAGAGCAAATTGATTTGCGTGCAGGTATGGCGTCTGCCGATATCTATAAAGTTACCCAAGTTGAGTTTCCAAATATCAATGGCACGCCCCTGGACATCAATGTGGAATTGATGCGCCGAGACGGCGGCCGCTATTACATCAAACTCAGCTCAGACAAAGCTGTCAGCAACAACTTTATAGATTTACTCATTGAATTGCGCTGGTCAACCGGCCGGTTGATCAAAAAATTTAGTGTTGCGCTATCTGATACCAAGGCAGAAGCCAAGGCTGATCCAAAAGCCAGCATGCCCGTTATCAGCGCTGGCGCTAGCACTGACTCAGACAAACTAGTGATTGAACGCGGTGATACCGCCAGTGAAATTGCTGTCACCAAACTAGAGGGCCGCGTCTCGTTAGACCAAATGCTTTTGGCTATGTTGCGTAGCAACCCAGATGCTTTTGTGGCCTCAAATGTGAACCGCCTCAAAGCCGGCGCTGTCATTTCCATGCCCTCGGCCAAACAAGCGGCCGAGGTGTCTAGAGAAGACGCACGCAAACAAATCCAAATTCAAGCCAAAGAGTTTGATGACTACCGCGCTGAACTAGCCAACCGCGCACCTGGCGGCAACGCACCTCAGGCCAGTAGAGACACTTCCGGCAAACTTTCCGCCCAGCTCGACAACAGCAAAGCCAAGGGCCCGCAAGACAAGCTAACGCTCTCGAAGCCCTCCAAAGGTAACGAAGAAGAAAAAATCGCCCGCCAACGCGAAGCCCAAGAAGTTGCCAGTCGCGCCGCTGAAATCGGTCGCAACGTAGCAGAGCTCAGCAAAATCGCCAGTGCCACCGCCTCTGAGGCGGCTTCTGGTGAGGTGTCTGTAAGCGCGCCAGTACCCAAAAACAAAAAATCTCTGCCATGGCTAGACAACCTCACCAGCCACACTTTGGCGCCGGTGGGTGCGGGTGCTCTGATTGCGTTCTTAGTGCTGATTGCCCTGTGGGTCAAACGCGCACGTCGCTTGAATAACAACCAAGACATTGAAGGTCTCCCCCCTCTGAACGTCAAGTTCAATCTCGATTTGCCTGAAGGCAACAACCGGCAACCGTTTATCCCCTCAAACACTTACCAAGAAGCGCCTCAGCACGATGAGGGCGCACACTCTTCATTTGATGGTGACCCACTAGCCCCTCAATACGAAGAAAACTACACAGCTCCAGCTTCAGACCCTGCCCCTCGCTTCACCCCATCCATTCCAGATATCTCCCTCAATTTGGACTCTGGCAATAGCAACGACCCTTTCCAAGTGCGCATCGACTTAGCCGATGAGTTATGGAACCTGGGCCAGTTGCACACCAGCCGCGCACTGATGGAAGAAGTGGCGCACGAAGCCTCTGGCGAGACCCAAGCCCGCGCTTTGCAGTGGCTGGCTGAACGAGGCTAAGCCATGCGCTTGGCGATGGGCCTGAGCTACAACGGCCGGGCCTACGAAGGGTGGCAGAGCCAACTCTCTGGCCGCACCGTGCAAGACCGTTTTGAAACCGCCTTGCAAAAATTCACCCAAACATCGATTTCTACCCATTGCGCTGGCCGCACGGATACAGGCGTGCATGGCCTGATGCAAGTTGTGCACTTTGATACAGAACTCGCGCGTGATGTGTATTCATGGGTGCGAGGCACGAATTCATTTTTGCCAGATGACATTGCGGTGCAATGGGTTCGCGAAGTGCCAGACACCTTCCACTGCAGAGGCAGTGCGATTGCACGCCGCTATATATATGTGCTGCTGGAGTCGGCGGTGCGTCCAAGCGTGGAAGCCGGTCGCGTGGGTTGGGTCTATCGCCCGCTTGAACTGAAAAGCATGCAAGAAGCAGCGCAGCATTTAATCGGTGAACACGATTTCACTTCATTTCGCGCGTCGAGTTGTCAGGCTTTGAGCCCCGTTAAAAAAATGACACGCATAGACATTAGCCGCAAAAGTACCTCGCCCGATTCAGCCTATTGGCGCTTTGAATTTGAAGCCAATGCGTTTTTGCACCACATGATTCGCAATCTGATGGGCTGCTTCGTGAAAGTCGGAACTGGTGAACACACCTCCGAATGGATGGCAGACGTACTCAGCGCGAAAGACCGCAACGCTGCCGCCCCTACTTTCAGCCCGGATGGCTTGTACTTCCTAGGACCTGTGTACGAAGCGCACTGGGGCTTGCCAAGCCAAACCCCTGCGTATGATGGATTGCCATGACACGCACCCGTATCAAAATTTGTGGACTCACCCGAGAGCAAGACGTGGACGCTTGCGTGAAAGCTGGCGTGGATGCAGTGGGTTTTGTCCTCTACGCGCCCAGCGCAAGGGCTGTTACTGCAGAGCGCGCGGCAACATTAGCTAAGCGTTTGCCTGCGTTTGTTACGCCGGTATTGCTGTTTGTAAATGCCAGTGCTGATGAAATCTCCTATGCCTGCGCGCATGTGCCCGGCGCTTGGTTGCAGTTCCATGGCGACGAAACGCCAGAAGAATGCCAGCAAATAGCTAATGCTTACGGCAGAAGGTGGATGCGAGCCGCCCGCATACCGCTAGAAACCCCTGCAGGCCAGCAGCCCTTTGATCTCTTAAAATACGCCCACGATTATCTAAATGCCCACGCCCTGTTGCTCGACGCCCATGTCGAGGGTTATGGCGGAGGCGGAAAAACTTTCAATTGGTCACAGCTTCCACAAAACGTCAACGCTCACCTCGTCTTGTCTGGTGGACTCAACGCTGCCAACGTGACCGAGGGCTTGTCTGCGCTGCGCGGACGGGGTTTGTCGCTCGCGGTTGATGTGAGCTCTGGCGTTGAAAGCGCCAAAGGCATCAAAGACGCTGACAAGATCCACGATTTTGTAAACGCTGTGCGCCTCGCAGATGCTGGCTAATTAGCCAGTCACTACTTTTTGGTTGGATGTAACCCCGACCAAAATTGCTTCCAATCATCGAATTTTGTAAATCTTGATCTGCCGTAGATAGGCAGATAGTTAAATAAATTAGGCACCACAACCATGTCGAACTACCAACAACCCGATGCCAGCGGCCACTTTGGCCAGTTTGGTGGCAGCTTTGTTAGCGAAACACTCACCCATGCTATTGAAGAGTTGAAAGAGACCTACGCCAAATACCAACACGATCCCGCTTTTGTGGCCGAGTTCCAAAGCGAACTCGCCCACTTTGTAGGACGCCCCTCCCCCATCTACCACGCAGCGCGTATTAGCCGTGAAATGGGTGGCGCGCAAATCTATTTGAAGCGCGAAGACCTCAACCACACGGGCGCACACAAAATTAACAACACCATTGGCCAAGCCATGTTGGCTAAACGCATGGGCAAGCCTCGCGTGATTGCCGAAACGGGCGCAGGCCAGCACGGCGTTGCCACCGCCACCATCTGCGCGCGCTATGGTCTGGAATGTGTGGTTTATATGGGCAGCGAAGACGTCAAACGACAAAGCCCTAATGTCTACCGCATGAAGTTATTGGGCGCTACCGTGGTACCCGTGGAGTCCGGCAGTCGCACCCTCAAAGACGCGTTGAACGAAGCCTTGCGCGATTGGGTCACCAATGTAGAAAATACCTTCTACATCATTGGCACGGTTGCGGGTCCGCACCCCTATCCGATGATGGTGCGTGATTTCCAAAGCGTGATCGGTGAAGAGTGCATTGCACAGATGCCCACCATGCACCAAGGGGCGCAACCCGATGCGGTCATTGCTTGCGTTGGGGGTGGCAGCAACGCCATGGGTATCTTCTATCCCTACATCCCTTTCGAGAAAACGCGTCTGATTGGCGTAGAAGCCGCCGGCGAAGGATTGGAGAGCGGGCGCCATTCCGCATCGCTACAAAAAGGCGCGCCTGGCGTGTTGCATGGCAATCGCACTTACATCTTGCAAGACAACAACGGACAAATCACAGAAACCCATAGCATTAGTGCTGGCATGGATTACCCAGGTGTAGGACCAGAGCATGCGTTCTTAAAAGACATTGGTCGCGCAGAGTATGTTGGCATCACCGACCAAGAAGCCTTGGATGCTTTCCATTACCTGTGCCGTACCGAAGGCATCATTCCCGCATTGGAATCTAGCCACGCAGTTGCACACGCCATGAAACTTGCTAAAACTATGACGCCCCAACAGTCGATCTTGGTTAATCTCTCGGGTCGAGGTGACAAAGATATTGGCACGGTGGCAGATCTTTCGAACGCTGATTTCTTTTGCCGACCCAGTTGCCAAGGGCAGTCGATCAAGGGCGCAGGTGTTGTGCATGGCGAACAAGTTATCTCTTTGTCTAATCTGCAAGGAGCCAAAGCATGAGCCGGATCAAAACAACA
Organism: Limnohabitans sp.; assembly: GCA_040401095.1. Lineage (GTDB taxonomy): Bacteria > Pseudomonadota > Gammaproteobacteria > Burkholderiales > Burkholderiaceae_C > Limnohabitans. The sequence goes on along the minus strand of JBBAOY010000006.1, from coordinate 46,057 downwards.
CTCGATGCACTAAAAGCGCAAAAACGCAAAGCACTCATTCCTTATGTGATGGCTGGGTTTCCAAATGCCGATATCACCCCTGCACTGATGCACGGCATGGTGGAGTCGGGTGCAGACATCATCGAACTTGGCGTTCCCTTTAGTGACCCGATGGCAGATGGCCCTGTGATTCAAAAAGCAGGCGAGGCTGCTCTGCGTTTAGGAATTGGCATGTCGCACGTACTCGATATGGTGAAAACCTTTCGCCAAAAAGACAACGCCACACCAGTCGTTTTAATGGGCTACGCCAATCCTGTGGAGTGCTATGACCTGCGCCATGGCGCACATGCTTTCGTTGAACATGCAGCTGCTGCAGGTGTCGACGGTGTGTTGGTCGTGGACTATCCACCCGAAGAGTGCGAAGACTTCGCTGCCACCTTGCGTGCACACAATATGGATCTGATTTTCTTGTTGGCACCCACCAGCACCGATGCACGTATTGAGCAAGTGGCACGCGTGGCAAGTGGCTATGTGTATTACGTCTCACTCAAAGGCATCACAGGCGCCGGTAACTTAGACACAGATGCTGTCGAAGCTATGTTGCCTCGCATTCGTAAATATGTGCATATTCCAGTTGGCGTAGGTTTTGGTATTCGCGATGCAGCCACAGCTCAAACTGTTGGACGTGTGTCAGATGCTGTTGTGATTGGGTCGCGGCTCATCCAATTGCTTGAGGCAGCACCTAAGGGTGATGAAATTACCAGCGTGCGAGAATTTCTCCATGGCATCCGTGTAGCGCTGGATGCCTAAGACATTGCAAAGGAACCATCTATGAGCTGGCTCGAAAAACTTCTTCCCCCAAAAATTCAACACACAGATCCATCGGATCGCCGCAGCGTGCCTGAAGGTGTGTGGGTCAAGTGCCCTAGTTGCGAGACGGTTCTCTATAAGAGCGATCTTGAGCAAAACCAAAATGTTTGCCCAAGTTGCAGCCACCATTTGCGCATTGGTGCGCGTGCGCGATTGGATGCATTTTTAGATGCAGAAGGTCGCTACGAGATTGGACAAGAAGTCGTTCCAGTGGATCCCCTGAAATTCAAAGACAGCCGCAAATATCCAGAGCGCTTAAAAGAAGCCATGTCCAACACAGGCGAAACCGACGCCTTGGTGGTAGTGGGTGGCGCAGTGCACAGTATCAATTTAGTCGCTGCCTGTTTTGAGTTTGACTTCATGGGTGGCTCTATGGGGTCTGTCGTTGGTGAGCGCTTTGTACGTGGCGTGCACACCGCCATGGAGCAAAAAGTACCGTTTGTGTGCTTCACCGCAACGGGTGGCGCACGCATGCAAGAAGGCTTGCTCTCTTTGATGCAAATGGCCAAAACCAATGCCGCTTTGACGCGATTGGCTAAAAAAGGCCTGCCATACATCAGCGTATTGACCGATCCCACCATGGGCGGCGTATCAGCAGGATTCGCATTTTTGGGTGATGTGGTGATTGCGGAACCCAAAGCACTGATTGGCTTCGCTGGTCCGCGTGTAATCGAAAGTACCGTGCGCGTCACCTTGCCTGAAGGCTTTCAGCGCGCTGAGTTCTTACAAGAAAAAGGCGCGCTCGACATGATTTGCGATCGCCGTCAATTGCGTAAAACCGTTGCAACTACTTTGGCCATGATGCTGCGTTTGCCAGCGGATGCTGTGGCATAGACCAATCAGTAGGTTTTTAAAAAGACCCTTTGGGGTCTTTTTTTATGGCTTTTCAACGACGTAAATGTGTGAGTGAGGCTCGCTATTTTTTAAGAGTTTCATCATTTATTTACATGCAGACGTTCATAGGATTTGGACTCTATCCACTCTCAAAGTTTACTGAATATTTGTAACTGTTTATTAGTTACAAATATTCAAGAATTCCGCTACAATGACCCAACATGAGAAAACGCTTAGAAAATTACTTTCTAAGCCAACCCCTACAGATTTAACTTGGAATGAGTTAGCAACACTTTTCAAGTATTTGGGTTATGAAGAAATCAACAACGACGGTTCTCGAAGAAAGTTTGTTTCCCGCACCTCAGGGAGAAAAGTTTTTATTCATAAACCGCATCCACAGCCGACGCTAAAGGTATATGTGGTGAAGCAAATCATAGAAACTCTCAAACTACATGGGCACATATAAATGGAAATGTTTACCTACCAAGGCTACCAAGGCTCCGTTGAAACCTCTATCGAGGACGATGTATTGCACGGGAAAATTCTCTTTATCAACGATCTAGTTACCTACGAGGCCGCTACGGTCAAAAAATTGAGGCAAGAGTTTGAGGCGTCCGTTGATGACTATTTGCAAACCTGCAAACAACACAAGGTGGAGCCCAACAAACCTATGACGGGGCAATTCAATGTTAGGGTGGGTGAATCCTTGCACAAACAAGCCACCATTTATTCTTTGAAGTCCAACACATCTTTAAATAATGTTGTGGTTGAAGCACTTGACACTTTTCTCAAACGTCCACCTCGCACCAGTGCACGCCAAACATAGGCATCTGCTTGAAGACGCTTACTCTTAAAATAATCGGCTAACTGCTTTTGGCAGTTTAATTTCCCATACATACCTAGATGTCCAACAACAACACCCCCGCCACGCCAGAATCCGCCCCAGTTGACGAAAACCAACTTATCGCTGAACGTCGCGAAAAATTGAAAGTAATGCGTGAACGTCAAGCGCAGGGCCTCGGTGTTGCATTTCCCAATGACTTCAAACCTGCGCACCATGCGATCAATTTGCATGCGTTGCATGGAGACAAGTCACCCGAAGCTTTGGTTGAAGAAGGTCAGTTCGCTAAGTTGGCTGGACGCATGATGCTCAAGCGTGTGATGGGTAAGGCGAGTTTTGCAACCTTGCAAGACAGCACTGGGCGTATCCAAATTTACATCACTCGTGACGATGTGAGCGAAGAGCTTTATGCAGACTTCAAGCACTGGGATCTCGGCGACATCATTGCTTGTGAAGGCAAGTTGTTTAAAACCCGTATGGGTGAGTTATCCATACACGCCTCCAGTATCCGCATGCTGACCAAGAGTTTGCGGCCCATGCCGGATAAGTTTCATGGCGTCAATGACCAAGAGATCAAATACCGCCAGCGCTATGTGGATTTGATGATGGACGAAACTGCGCGTACCCGTTTTGTAGCGCGCAGCAAAGCAGTAAGCGGAATTCGAGACTTCATGGTGCAACACAACTTCTTAGAAGTTGAAACCCCCATGTTGCATCCCATTCCAGGCGGCGCCAATGCCAAGCCTTTTGTGACGCACCACAACGCACTCGACCAAGAGATGTTTTTGCGCATCGCTCCTGAGTTGTATTTAAAGCGCTTAATCGTGGGTGGCTTTGAGCGCGTATTTGAAATCAATCGTAACTTCCGCAATGAAGGCATTTCGGTTCGGCATAACCCCGAGTTCACCATGATGGAGTTCTACGCGGCCTACTGGAATTACCAAGACCTGATGACCTTCACTGAAGCATTGATCCGCGATGCTGCAGAAAAAGCTGTGGGTACTTTGCTGCTTACCTATGACGGCAAACCCGTTGACCTAAGCCAACCGTTTGAGCGTCTCACCATCCGCGAAGCTATTGTGAAACACACCGAAGCAGGAGACAACGTTGGCAACGCTACCTGGCTGTCCAACCAATTGAAGAAACTAGGCTTCAAAGAAGAGAAAGACAAACTCTCCACCCGTAGCTTAGCTAGTTTGCAAGTGATGTACTTTGAAGAGACTGTCGAAGACAAACTGTGGCAACCTACTTTTATATGCGAGCACCCGGTGGAGATTTCTCCACTTGCGCGCGCCAGCGATACACACCCGGACGTGACAGAACGTTTTGAGCTCTACATCACTGGCCGCGAATTTGGTAATGGTTTTAGCGAGTTAAACGATGCAGAAACACAAGCGGCACGTTTTCATGCGCAGGTCGCGGCTAAAGACAGTGGTGATGATGAAGCGATGTTCTACGACCACGACTTTGTCCGTGCACTCGAATACGGAATGCCTCCAACAGGAGGATGCGGCATTGGCATTGATCGATTGATGATGTTGCTGACTGACAGCCCCAGCATTCGCGATGTCATCTTGTTTCCTGCGTTGCGACGCGAAGCTTGATTAATAAATGAACGGTTTAAAAATTTAAGATAGGTTTAACTTTTATTTAGTAATACTTACTTACTACTAGTAATTATTTTTTAGTATTAAATAACTTAATTTATATATGTTCGTGTAGCATCTCGCCCTTTAAAACTGGGTGGGCATCTTGGGTAAATTGACAAAGCGTGAAATAGAAATCTTGCGGTGGACTGCTCTAGGAAAATCGTCCGAGGAGATTGCCAGCGTCTTGCACTTGTCTGTCAACACCATCAATTACCACATCAAGAAGTCCACGGCCAAACTTGGAGCCCCCAATAAAACAGCGGCAGCTGTTAATGCAGCACTACTAGGTCTTTTGAATTAATTTGCAAAGACTACCAAAGTTGGTAGTTGTTCTTTAGCAATACTTTTGATTTAATACTTTCTGTTACATAAATTTTTACTGTGGCTTACTTACAGAAAGTTCTCGGATGGCTAGCGCGAAAGATTTAGATTGGAAACCCAACGCACTCACGCTTGAGCAAGTACAAGCCGTGCTGACGCATCACCGAGAAATCAACATCGACTTTGTGATCAGCGTTTTTGCTTTGTGCTTGGGGAAAAAGAAACGTAAAAAGAAGCCACCAACTCTCGCAGCTTTGCGTCAAGACCGTCACAAACTCGGAGGGTTGCCTTCTGGCTTTTGATCGTCGTCCTGTGTTACTTCACCATCAGGCGAGTTCTTACGCCCTTCACGCTCTTTCAGTTTTTCTTCTTTTTTCTTCTTCTTAGCCAATTCGCGTTGGCGTTTTTCGTAGTTGTAGTTAGGAGCTGCCATGGTTTATTTTTTCTCAATAGGTGGTTTGCACTCGTGGCAAAAAAAGGCCAGTGACCCAGCAAAGCGGCGCTGGCTCCCCAAACGACGGGGTTTGTGTAGGCCGCATTTCATGCACGACATGGTCTCCCCCACTTTTCCCATGCCTATAAAAGGTGAACCGTTCTCACGACTCGTGAAACGCAGCCCGCTGTCGCTGACTTCGTTTTTTCCATTCTTTGTCGCCATCTTCGCTTTCGTTAGTGTGGCGAACTACATTGCATGCTAGGGCAACAAGTCCAAGGCCCGCACATAGGCGGGGTCTGTCATCAGCGCATCCCAAGCTAGCGGAGAATTTTTAGGCAACAAGGATTGGCGTCGTATTTCACTCGCCTCACTTGCTATCCAATGGTGTTTGAGCAATCCTTCTGCCAAACCGTCGAGCATGGCGTCTACCGCATGTCCGTCGCCCAGACTCTGATTACACAACAAAACCAAATCGCAACCCGCATTGAGCGCCGCCATGCCGGCTTGGGCAAAACTGACTTCGCGTCCTTGGATCATGCGCGCGCCAGCCATCGACAAATCGTCGCTAAAAATAGCGCCGTTGAAATGCAAACGGTCACGCAAAATATCTTGCAACCAATAAGGCGAAAAACCTGCAGGCAATGCATCTACTTTTTCGTAAATAACGTGGGCAGGCATCACGCTAGTCAGTGTTGTGCTGAGCCACTGGTAAGGCAAAGCGCAATCGTTCAGGATGGTCGAAAGGCTACGTGTATCCACCGGTATATCGACATGCGAGTCTGCACGCACTTTGCCGTGCCCAGGAAAATGTTTGCCGCAGTTGGCCATGCCCGCTTGCAACAAACCGTGCATCACACTTTTGGCTAGAGCAGAAGCTACACGCGGGTCACGATGAAAAGCACGGTCGCCAATCACACCACTTTTGCCATGGTCTAAATCGAGCACCGGGGTAAAACTAAAGTCGACGCCGCAGGCACGCAACTCACTGGCCAACACAAGCCCGCATGCCGTTGCAGCATCCATCGCAGCCATTACACCACTGCCATTGTGGAATGCACCACGCACCGCCTTGCTGTCTTGTATCCAAAGTTCGCCCAAGGCACGCATTGGCGGCAGGTGCGTGAATCCATCGTTGCGAAACCGCTGTACACGCCCACCTTCGTGGTCTACGCAAATCAGTGCATCGCTACGCACTGATTTGATATCAGCACACAAATCGGTGAGTTTGTTACGACTTTGCCAATTGCGACCAAACAAAATCACTCCGCCAGTCATTGGATGGCGCAAGCGTTGTTTGTCCACCGCGGTCAGCTGAGTACCTGCGATATCCAGTATCAAAGGCGCATGGTGGCTCATGGAACAATTTTCTCCACAACAACATAACTGGTGGCGTAGTCAGACTCATCGCTGACACTCACATGCGCGCGCAAGCTGCGTACTTCAAACCAGTCTTTCAATGCGCCATGCAATGTGATGACAGGCTGCCCTGTCGCTAAATTCGATAGTTCGCAGGCGCGCCAAGTCATTGGCATGCGCATACCCAAACCTATGGCTTTGCTAAATGCCTCTTTGGCAGAAAAGCGCGTAGCGACATAACGCACACCGCGGTCTGACCAACGCGCACTGCGTTTATGCCAAATTGCAATTTCACGCTCAGACAATACTTTTTGCGCAAAACGTTCACCGTACTTGGCGAGTGACGTACGAATGCGTCGGATATCGCAGATGTCAGTGCCCACGCCATAAATCATGCTTGCAAACACTCCCTATAGGCACGCACAGCATTGGCATAACCCATTTCTAGCGCGTCACCAATCAAGGCATGTCCAATCGATACTTCAGCCACGTTGGGTACAGCTTGCACAAAAGCGTGCAAATTGTCTAAATTCAAATCATGGCCTGCGTTGACACCTAAGCCTGCTGCTAATGCAGCTTGCGCAGTCACCGTGAAACTCTTCAAAACATTGGCTTGCTGTTGCGTTCCAAATGCGCGCGCATAGCTCTCTGTATAGAGCTCAACACGGTCTGCGCCGATAGCTTTGACAGATTGCATCACTTGCTGCGCTGTCTTTGCGTCTGCGATGGGGTCCATGAATAAACTGACCCGAACGCCTAACGATTTAGCAGAGGCAATCAAGGGCTCTAACCGTTTGGCATCTTGCGGAAAGCTCCAGCCATGGTCGCTGGTGAACTGGCCTTCGCTATCTGGCACAAACGTCGTTTGTTGCGGACGCACTTTACGAACAAAGTCCATCAGGTTGTGGAATGGGTTGCCCTCGATATTGAATTCGCGATCGGGCCAAGCCTTGAGTAACTCGGCCAAGGCAAATACATCGTCTGCCCGCATGTGGCGCGCGTCGGGACGGGGATGCACGGTAATGCCTGCTGCCCCCGCTTCTAAACACAACAAAGCAGCGCGCGTCACACTGGGAATGCCAAGGTGACGCGTATTGCGCACCAAAGCCACCTTGTTCAGGTTGACCGATAGCGCAGTGTGAGAAGCAGATTGAGACATAAGAGGAGTCAAAGCGTTTGTAAGTCCACCATCATTTGGCGCGTACGCAAGGTGTGAACCCCGCAATGGTAGTGCACCAAAGCGCGCAATTGGGCTTGCAAGGTATTGCGTTGGTCTGTAGGTAGTTCTGCACAAACGCGCAAGGTGGCGGCCATGGGCGATGTATCTTCTAAGCTGCCTTGCAAGGCTCGCCACACCGATGCATCAATACCGTTGCTCTCATGCGAGGCAAGACTTCGCAAACCACCCTCGGCAACCAAGCTGTATGCGGTATTCGGTTGCAGAGGTGCCAAGGTAAGAGTTTGTAAATCCAAATTGGGCAACAAGCCAATATCGCGCAACAAGATCAATTCAAATGCACGCAAGGCAGGTGCAATCGTGCCGTCATGCCCAGCCGCCAATACTTGCACCACTTGGGCATACAAATCAAACAAGCGTGGATGCGGATCATCACGTGCCAGCAAACGCAACAGCAACTCGTTGATGTAATAGCCAGACAACAATGCCTCGCCCATCGGCATGATGTGCCCGCCTGCCCACTCTGCCACTTTGAGCGTGCGAATCTCAGCGTCACCGCTGTAACTGATGGCGAGCGGCTGCAATGGCAACAAGACAGGACGAAAGTTTGAGCTAGGCCGTTTGGCGCCTTTGGCGACCAGGGCGACTCGGCCATGATGGCGTGTAAAGGTTTCAAGGATGAGACTGGACTCGCTCCAGTCGTAACGGTGCACGACAAAAGCCGGTTCGGCGTGGATGCGGGTCTTACTCGTAGCCAAAGCTACGCACCCGTGCTTCGTCATCGGCCCAACCTGAACGCACCTTGACCCAAAGTTCTAAAAACACTTTGGCGTCGAATAATTTTTCAAGTTCAGTACGGGCCTCAGTACCCATACGTTTGAGGCGCTCACCTTTGTCGCCAATCACCATGGCTTTGTGACCATCACGCTCCACCACAATGGTGGCGGCAATGCGGACCATGCGTTTCACGCCTTTGGTTTTGCCGGGTTCTTCTTCAAACTTGTCGATGATGACGGTGGATGTGTAAGGCAGTTCGTCACCCGTTAAGCGAAAGAGTTTTTCACGCACCATCTCAGCTGCCATAAATTTTTCGCTGCGGTCGGTTAGTTCGTCGGAGCCATAAAACCAGGCTTGTTCGGGCAGGTATTTTTCGCAAATACCTAGCAAGCGTTCCACGTCTTTGGTATTTTTGGCCGTCATGGGAACAAACTCAGCAAACGCATGGCGTTGCTGCATGTCTTGCAACCATGCGGGCACAGCATCGCGGCTTTTGACGGTATCTAATTTGTTGGCCACCAACAATGTAGGAATGCCAGGGGCCAACAAAGCCAAGACTTTCGCGTCTGCTGGCGTGAAACTACCGGCTTCGACCACCAGCAAAACCAAGTCCACATCGCCCACCGCGCCTTGCACGGTTTTGTTGAGCGACTTATTCAAGGCGTTGCTGTGTATGGTTTGAAAACCCGGCGTGTCCACAAACACAAACTGCGCACTACCTTCAGTACGCATACCGGTGATGCGATGGCGGGTAGTCTGCGCTTTGCGCGAGGTGATGCTGATTTTTTGACCAACCAATGCATTGAGCAAAGTAGATTTACCCACATTGGGCTTTCCGACGATGGCGATCAGACCACAGCGTTGGTCTTCAGGCGCGACCATCGCGGGACTTGCTGTGACGCGCTTGCCTTTGCTCGCATGGAGCATGGCATTGATATCGTCCGCGCTCTGTGGGATGGCGTCTGGGGTTTGTGTCATGGGGACTCTTTGAGAACTTGCAACATGGCCGCTGCGGCGGCTTGCTCTCCGGCTCGGCGTGATGTGCCGATGCCACGCTCGCAGCGGGCTAACTCGATCACTTCACATTCCACATCAAAAGTCTGGCGATGCGCTGCACCCAAGGTGCCCACCACGCGATAGATGGGTAGCTGCATCTTGCGCGCTTGCAGCCACTCTTGTAATTCGGTTTTAGCATCTTTGCCAACAGCCGGCATCTCAGGCGTGATGTCCACGGCTGCAAAGATACGTTGCACCAAGGCGTCTGCTTGGGCAAATCCTGCATCAACAAAGACGGCCCCTAAAACAGCTTCAAGGGCATCGGCCAATATAGAAGGACGCTTTTGACCACCGGAGCGCAACTCGCCCTCACCCAAACGCAACATCTGCGGCAAGCCCATTTCAACGGCCAAATGGTGCAACGTGTCTTGCTTGACAAGATTGGCGCGCACACGCGATAAGTCGCCCTCAGGCAAGGTGTTTAAGCGCTGGTAGAGCAAATTCGCAATACAAAAATTCAACACCGAGTCGCCTAAAAACTCGAGGCGCTCGTTGTGGTCAGAACTAAAACTGCGATGCGTCAACGCCTGCTGCAACAAATCTGGGTTGTGAAACGTGATCTGCAAACGTTCTTGCAGTGTTTCGAGAATCGTGTGCGGCTTGGGCGTTGTTTTGGACATGGTGTGCGGGTTAATCAAAAGCGCCAATGCGCTTGAGATTCCCGAAATTCATCCACACAAAAAAGGCTTTACCCACAATATTTTTTTCTGGCACAAAGCCCCAGTAACGCGAATCGAGTGAGTTATCGCGGTTGTCGCCCATCATGAAATAGTGACCTTCAGGAACCTTACAGGTCACGCCTTCGACGGTGTATCGGCAGTTGTCTTTGAACATGAACTCGTCAGCGCCAGGAACAAAAGCAGGACGGTCAGCGTCATTGAGCAAACGGTGCAATCGCACAGACGTCACACTGGCTTCTGGTTTATCGCCCAAGGGAATGCGCTCTTCAAACTGCTTGATATAACGCAGGCTGTCTTCTTCAAAGAAGTCAGGTAATGGCGTTTTGGGGGCGGGTTGTCCGTTGATGGTGAGTTGCTTGTTTAAATAGGCAATCTCGTCACCTGGCAAACCAATCACGCGCTTGATGTAGTCCAAATTGGGCTTAGGTGGGTAGCGAAACACCATCACGTCGCCACGCTCGACTGGGTTCCCATCCGTGATTTTGAGATTTATCACGGGCAGGCGCACGCCGTAGTGGAACTTGTTGACCAAAATCAAGTCGCCGACCCACAAAGTGGGAATCATGGAACCGGATGGAATTTTGAAGGGCTCGAATAAGAACGAGCGCAAGACAAACACTACAGCAATAACGGGGAACAAACCTGCCGTCCAATCCAACCACCAGGGTTGCATGATGAGGCGCTCTTTGGCTTGCGTCACATCGACGTCGTTTTTTGCAATACCAAGCTTGTCCAATTCAGCGCGTCGGTTTGTAGCGTCCGACTCGAGTCGTTGCGCTGCCAGACGACGTTGTGGCAAGAAGTAAAACTGCTCTGCCAACCAATAAATGCCTGTGACGATGGTGGCCATCAACATCAGAAAGGCAAAGCTGCCTTCCAACATACCGAGGTACCAAGTGCCGGCATACCCAACGAAGGTGGCCAAAACAAATGCGGTGAGCGTAGGCATTAGTCTTCCACCTGCAAAATTGCCAAGAAGGCCTCTTGGGGAACCTCGACAGAGCCGATCTGTTTCATACGTTTTTTACCTGCTTTTTGTTTCTCTAAGAGCTTGCGCTTACGGGAGATATCACCACCGTAGCATTTTGCCAGCACGTTCTTACGCAAAGCCTTGATACTTTCGCGGGCGATGATGTTGGCGCCAATCGCCGCCTGAATCGCCACATCGAACATCTGACGGCTGATGATCTCGCGCATTTTGGCCACCACCGCGCGGCCGCGGTATTGCGATTGGGTGCGGTGGACGATGATCGACAAAGCGTCGACTTTCTCGCCATTCAACAAAATGTCGACCTTGACCACGTCGGACGCACGAAACTCTTTGAACTCATAGTCCATCGACGCATAGCCTCGGCTGACCGACTTGAGCTTGTCAAAGAAGTCGAGCACGATCTCGCCCAAAGGCATGTCATAGGTCAACATGACTTGACGGCCGTGGTAAGCCATATTGAGTTGCATGCCGCGCTTTTGATTAGCAAGCGTCATGACTGCGCCCACATACTCTTGCGGCATATAAAGATGCACGGTGACGATAGGCTCACGGATCTCTTGCATCTTGCCTTGGTCAGGCATTTTGGCGGGGTTCTCCACCAACACCACCTCGCCATCGGGCTTGACGACTTGGTAGACCACGCTCGGCGCGGTGGTGATCAAGTCTTGGTCGAATTCACGCTCCAAACGCTCTTGCACGATTTCCATATGCAAAAGCCCAAGGAAACCGCAACGGAATCCAAAGCCCAAGGCTTGCGAGACTTCAGGCTCGTAATGCAAAGAGGCGTCGTTGAGTTTGAGTTTTTCCAAGGCGTCGCGCAAGGAGTCGTATTGGTTGGCCTCGGTGGGATAGAGACCGGCAAACACTTGCGGTTGGATTTCTTTAAAACCTGGCAAGGCTTTTTCGGCAGGGCCGAGGTTATTGGGCAGCTTTTTCTCGAGGGTGATGGTGTCACCCACCTTGGCAGCTTGCAGTTCTTTGATACCGGCAATGATGTAGCCGACTTGTCCTGCTTCTAGCGATTCGCGCGGTTGGTTGGCAGGGGTAAAAACGCCGAGGTTGTCTGCGTTGTAGACCGCGTGCGATGCCATCATCTTGATGCGCTCGCCTTTGCCCAAACGCCCATCAACAACACGCACCAACATGACTACGCCGACATAGGTATCAAACCAACTGTCAATGATCATGGCGCGCAACGGCGCTTGTGCGTCACCTTGCGGCGGCGGAATTTTGGCGACTACAGCTTCGAGAATTTCATCAATGCCCATGCCCGTTTTGGCAGAACAAGGAATCGCGTCGGTGGCGTCAATGCCGATGACATCTTCAATTTCTGCTTTGGCGTTGTCTGGATCGGCTTGTGGCAAATCCATTTTGTTGAGCACTGGCAGAACTTCAACGCCCAAGTCGAGCGCGGTATAGCAATTGGCAACGGTTTGCGCTTCGACACCTTGGCTAGCATCCACCACAAGCAATGCGCCTTCGCATGCGGACAATGAACGCGAGACTTCGTAAGAAAAGTCGACGTGACCTGGTGTGTCGATCAAATTGAGGTTGTACACCTGCCCATCTTTCGCTTTGTATTGCAGCGCAGCAGTCTGCGCTTTGATGGTTATCCCACGCTCTTTTTCAATGTCCATCGAGTCGAGAACTTGCGCTTGCATCTCGCGGTCTTCGAGTCCGCCGCAACGCTGAATAATGCGGTCGGCGAGCGTCGATTTGCCATGGTCGATGTGCGCAATGATGGAGAAGTTTCTGATGTGATTCATCAACGGGAGCACTTAAGTGATTGAATTCAAAGGGATGAAGACATGAAAAAAGGGCGCGTCAGATGCTGACGCGCCCAGAACCAACAAGCAATGGCAACTGCGATAGTTGGGAGTTCATTGTAGGCAAAAAAGCCAAAACACCAACCGACCATTGGCTTAAAAGGGACACGTTGCGGAACCGCCACAGCATCTTATCCACAGCTTATTAACATTTCTATATGGAGATTTATGGATAAGCTGTGGGCGAACTGTGGAACACCTGTGGAGCAACCCAAGCAATTCCGCATCATGGATTTTAAAGGGTTTTATATATCCAAAAGACACAAAAATACTGCATTGATATATTGAATATGACCATTCAAGGAGTTTAGTAAGTGCTCGCCAACATTCAAGATAGTGGGCAGAAAGCTAGAAATAATTTTTCTGCCCACCCCAACTTTTTTACAACAACCTCACAAACGAGTGTGGTTTAAGGCTTTTGCGAGGGTGGTCGGATCACGATGTATTGCGCCCATTCGCCGCGTCGAATGAGCAAACTTACTGGCTTGGTGCGATCCACCTTGGCTACCAAAGCTTCCAAGACCTGAACCGAAGGGGTTTCGGTATTGGCCAAGGCCAAAATCACGTCGCCTTCTTGAATGCCCGCGCGCGCTGCGGCTTCAGCGGCGGCGTCAACACGCACACCACCTCGGACTTTGAGCTCTTTCTTTTGGGCGTCGGTCAAATCACTGATCGTCAAACCTAAGAATTTAGCAGCGCTCGATGTCACAGGTTTTTCGGCGGGTGCCGCAGCTTTTTTGGCAGGCGGTGCCTCTGGCTCAAACTCGCCTACCGTGATTTGCTTGTCGATCAAACTGCCACGACGCCATACTTGTATCGCGCTCTTCGTCCCAGGTTTGGTGTTGCCCACCATGCGCGGCAAATCAGACGATTTTTCGATCGGCTTTCCATCGAATTTCAAGATGATGTCACCCGGTTCCAATCCAGCTTTTTCAGCAGGAGAACCTTGCTCGACGCCGCGCACCAACGCGCCTTGGGTTTTGGTAAGGCCTAAAGATTCAGCGACTTCTTTGCTGACTTGGTCAATCTGTACACCAAGGCGACCACGTTGCACACGCCCTGTGGCGCGCAGTTGCTCGCTCACACGAATGGCTTCGTCAATCGGAATGGCAAAAGAGATGCCCATGAATCCGCCAGAGCGCGAGTAGATTTGGCTGTTGATGCCGATCACTTCGCCGCGCATATTAATAAGCGGGCCGCCGGAGTTGCCTGGGTTGATCGCCACATCGGTTTGGATGAATGGCAAATAGTCGCCCGTATCGCGTTGTTTGGCACTCACGATGCCGGCTGTGACGGAATTGTCGAGACCAAAAGGCGAGCCAATCGCCATCACCCATTCGCCAACTTTGAGGCGCGATACATCGCCAATGCGCACCGCTGGCAAGCCTGTGGCTTCAATTTTCACCACAGCCACATCGCTTCGCTTATCGGCGCCGACGATACGGGCTTTGTATTCACGCTTGTCAGGCAGGGTAACAAGCACTTGATCTGCGCCTTCGACCACGTGGGCGTTGGTCATGACAAAACCATCGGCAGACAAGATGAAGCCAGAACCAACACCCCTGGGTTGCTCTTGTTCAGGTTGCGTGCGGTTGGGGCGTTGTTGGCGTGGGCCATTGGGTGCGGGCATGGGCACCCCGAAGAAACGGCGAAACAGTTCCTGCATTTCTTCATCGGGTGCGCCCGATTGCGCGTCGCGTGCAGAGACTTTTTCAAGCGTACGGATGTTGACCACCGAAGGGCCAACCTGTTCGACCAAATCTGTGAAATCAGGCAAAACGCGGCTGGGCTGTGTTGCAGCCGGCGCTTGCGCAAAGGAGGAGGCAGCGCCCAAACCCATCACGACCAAGAAGCAACTTACAAGAAACACGCGAGAGAAAGATCTATTCATAGTCATCTTCAGCATCCAAAAATTGTCAACAAAAACTACAACGCCCCACAGACAAATGAGTCCGACGGGGCGCTTTGCAAGGCAGGGAAATTAAACGCGCTTGAAAAGCAGAGCGCCGTTGGTGCCGCCAAAACCAAAATTGTTTTTTAAGGCCATGTCAATTTTCATGTCACGGGCCGTATTGGCGCAAAAATCCAAATCGCACTCAGGGTCTTGATTGTGCAGATTAATGGTGGGAGGAACTTTTTGCGTATGCAAAGCCATCACGGTGAACACGCTTTCTATGCCGCCCGCGCCGCCCAACAAATGACCCGTCATGGACTTGGTGGAACTGATGGTGAGTTTTTTAGCGTGATCGCCCAAAGCGGCTTTGATGGCGTTGGTCTCGTTGGTGTCGCCCAGTGGTGTTGAAGTGCCATGGGCATTGAGGTAATCCACTTGGTCTGCGTTCGCATTGGCATTGCGCAAGGCGCCAACCATCGCACGGCGTGGGCCGTCCATATTGGGTGCTGTCATGTGACCTGCGTCGCCACTCATGCCGTAACCGGCGAGTTCTGCATAGATCTTGGCGCCGCGTTTTTTGGCGTGCTCGTATTCTTCTAGCACCATCACACCAGCGCCCTCACCCAAAACAAAACCGTCGCGGTCTTTGTCCCAGGGGCGAGAAGCGGTTGCAGGGTCGTCATTGCGGGTAGACAAGGCGCGCATCGAGGCAAAGCCACCCACACCCAAAGGCGAGATGCAACCTTCGGAGCCGCCAGCGATCATGACATCGGCGTCGCCGTATTCGATATGGCGCCCTGCTTCGCCAATCGCATGCAAACCTGTGGTGCAAGCCGTGACAACCGCGAGATTGGGGCCTTTGAAACCAAAGCGCATCGATACATGACCGGAGATCATGTTGATGATGGAGGCGGGAACGAAAAATGGAGAAATGCGTCTCGGGCCTTTGGCCAGCATTTCGTTGTGCATGTTCTCAATCAACGGTAAGCCACCGATACCTGAGCCAATCAACACGCCAACGCGGGTGGATTCTTCTTCCCCTTGTGCGTCGCCCGTGGGCAGCCCTGCATCTTGCACTGCTTGCACAGCCGCAGCGATTCCGTAATGGATGAAACTGTCCATGGATCTCGCTTCTTTGGGCGAGATATAGGAATCAATGTCGAAGTTTTTGACTTCTCCAGCGATGTGACAGTTCAGGCCAGAGGCGTCAAACCGTGTGATCGCCGCAATGCCGGACTTTCCTGCTAACAGATTGGTCCAAGCCTCAGCCACCGTGTTGCCCACGGGGCTGATACAACCCAGACCGGTCACGACGACGCGACGACGGCTCATGCAAAGTTTCCTGTGATTTAGGCTTTTTTGTGTGTCAACGCGTAATCAATCGCGTTTTGCACCGTGGTGATTTTTTCGGCGTCTTCGTCCGGAATTTCGATTCCGAATTCGTCTTCTAAGGCCATCACCAATTCCACCGTGTCCAAGGAGTCGGCACCCAAATCGGCCACGAAGGCTTTTTCACTGGTGACTTGTGACTCTTCCACGCCGAGTTGTTCGGCAATGATTTTTTTGACACGTGATTCGATATCGCTCATGAGTTCCCTCAAAGGGTTGTGAATAAGTCCGCTATTTTAACTGCGCGGACACCCAGTTTTTTAATACTTTTTTCTAGTACTTTTTAAGCCATAAACATGCCGCCGTTGACGTGCAATTCCTGCCCCGTCACATAGCCGGCTTTGTCGCTCGCCAAAAACGCGACCGCATGGGCTACATCGGCAGGCTTGCCAAGATGGCCCAAGGGAATTTGTACTAACAGGGCTTTTTGTTGCTCTTCGGCCAAGGCGGCGGTCATGTCGGTTTCGATGAAACCAGGTGCCACACAGTTGACCGTGATGTTTCGGCTGCCCAACTCGCGCGCCAGCGCACGGGTCATGCCGGCCACACCGGCTTTGGCGGCAGCGTAGTTGGCTTGGCCTGCGTTGCCAGAGGCACCAACCACGCTGGTAATGCTGATGATGCGGCCATAGCGCTGCTTCATCATGGGGCGCATGACGGCGCGCGACAGACGGAAAACAGCTTTGAGATTGGTGTCGAGCACGGCGTCCCAATCGTCGTCTTTCATCCGCATGGCCAAGGTGTCACGGGTGATGCCAGCGTTATTGACCAACACATGCAAGGCTTTGTGCTCGGCGGTGATTTGCTCGACCAAAGCGTCTACCGCGGTAGCGTCATTCACATTCAGATTGGCACCACGGCATTTGGCGTGGGCGGATAAAGCTTGGCTAATTTTGGCGGCACCTTCGTCCGTGGTGGCGGTGCCAATGACTACAAAACCTTGGTGCGCGAGTTCCAAGGCGATCGCAGCACCAATGCCACGCGAGGCGCCAGTGACTAAGGCAATGTGGGGAGTGGTTTCTTTCATTTTTAATCTTATGTGGTTAAGCCAAAGTCGTTTTCACCTCTGCCAGCGAGGCAGGGTCAAACAAGGGCAATCCGGTGAGTTCAACGTCAATACGCTTAGCCAACCCAGCGAGCACTTTGCCAGGGCCGCACTCGACCAAGGTGTGCACACCACGGGCCTTGATAGCGGCGACGCATTCGACCCAACGCACAGGGCCAAAGGCTTGGCGATACAGAGCGTCGCGAATGGCGTCGTCATCGGTTTGTACCGCAACGTCGATGTTGTTAATTACTGGAATAGCGGGCGTGGCGATGGGGGTGGCGGCGAGTTTTTCTTTCAAACGTTGCGCGGCAGGCAACATCAAACTGGAATGGAAAGGTGCCGAGACAGGCAAAGGCAAAGCGCGTTTAGCGCCTGCGGCTTTGAGCATTTCGCAGGCTTTGTCAACAGCGGCTTTGCTGCCAGCAATCACAGTTTGTGCAGGGTCGTTGAAGTTCACAGCCTCCACAACTTCGCCAGAATCCGCGGTAAATGTGGCTTGCGCTTGGGCGCAACCTGTAATCACTTGCTGAGCATCCATTCCCAAGATAGCCGCCATCGCTCCCGTGCCGACCGGCACTGCGTCTTGCATGGCTTGCGCACGAAAACGCACCAACGGCACGGCCTGCGCCAAAGTTAAAGCGCCAGCAGCCACCAGCGCGGAATATTCACCCAGCGAGTGACCCGCCACAACAGCAGGTTGCGCGCCGCCTTCTGACAACCACACGCGATAAGCAGCTATGGCAGAGACCAACATCACGGGTTGTGTGTTGGTCGTCAAGCCGAGTGCTTCTTTGGGTCCTTCGTGAATAAGTTGACCGATGTTTTCGCCCAAAGCGTCAGAAGCTTCTTGTAGGGTTTGTTTCACGACGGGGTGATCACCCCAAGCGTCCAACATACCAACAGATTGCGAGCCTTGACCTGGAAATACAAATGCAAATGGTTTCATACGGATTTACAGTTTCAGTAAAACAGCGCCCCACGTAAAGCCGCCCCCCACGCCTTCGAGCATGAGGGTTTGGTTGGGCTTGACTTGGCCGGCGCGCACCGCAGTGTCTAGTGCCAAAGGAATCGACGCTGCAGATGTGTTGCCATGGTCTTGCACGGTCAACACCACTTTGTCCATCGAGAGCTTGAGTTTTTTCGCGGTGCTTTGGATGATGCGGATATTGGCTTGGTGGGGAATCAACCAGTCGATCTCGGACTCTTGCACGCCCGCTTTGTTCAACACGGCATGGGCCGCGTCTTCTAGCAAACCGACCGCCAATTTGAAAACAGCCTGTCCGTCCATCTTGAGCAAGGGGTCGCCCAATACGTTGCCATTGCTGACATGTCCGGGAACGCACAAAATGCCCACGTGTTTGCCGTTGGCGTGGATATCGGTAGCCAAAATGCCGGGCGCCTCAGACGCTTCCAACACTACTGCGCCAGCACCGTCGCCAAATAAGACACAAGTGGTGCGGTCCTTGAAATCGAGCAAGCGCGAGAAAATTTCAGACCCCACCACCAAGGCCCGCGTGGCATTACCAGCGCGAATCATGGCGTCGGCCACGGTCAATGCGTAAATAAAACCTGTACAAACAGCCTGCACGTCAAATGCGGCGGCGCCTGCGATTCCTGCGGCGTCTTCGTTGATTTGGGCCAGCTTGTGCTGCAAGATGCAGGCGGTCGACGGGAAGACCATGTCGGGCGTGGACGTCGCCACGATGATCAGGTCAATATCTTGGGGCTGGCGGCCGGCGGCGGCCAAGGCTTTTTTGCAGGCCTCGAAGGCCAAGTCGCTACTGACAACACCAGGGGCGGCAAAGTGGCGGGCTTGGATGCCCGTGCGCTCAACAATCCATTCGTCTGACGATTCAACACCCAAGGTGGCTAGTTCTGCGACCAAATCCGCATTGGTTAACCGACGGGGCGGAAGGTAACTTCCGGTGCCAGTAATACGAGAAAAACGGGTCATCAAGGCAGTGGCTCAGTCCGAGACGGGAGCCGCTGGCACGCTAAACAAGGGGGCGGCATGGGCGATACGGTCACGAACGCGTTCGAGCAAGTTGTGGTGTGCCGCATCATACGCGCGGGTCAAAGCGGTCTCGAAGGCTAGTTCGTCTGCCGAGCCGTGGCTCTTGAACACAATGCCATTGAGGCCAAGAAGGGCAGCGCCGTTGTAGCGGCGGTGGTCCACCTTGTCTTTAAAGTCAGATAAAACAGGATAAGCGAAGATGGCGGCAATTCGCGTATAGATATTGCGCATAAACGACTTTTTGAGCGTTTCGCTGATCTTATGGGCAAGCCCCTCACTGGCTTTTAGGGCCACATTGCCGACAAAACCGTCGCAGACGATCAAATCGACCGTTCCTTGATAAATATCGGTGCCTTCGACATTGCCGTAGAAATTGAGATCGCCGCTGTTAGATGCTGTTCGCAACAGTTCGCCTGCTTTTTTGATGATTTCGTTGCCTTTTATCGCTTCTTCGCCGATATTCAATAGGCCTACCGTGGGGCTTTCTATGTCATATAGCACCGACACCAAGGCCGAACCAAGCACTGCAAACTGCAACAAGTGCTCAGGCGTGCAGTCCACATTGGCGCCCAAATCGAGCATGGTGGAACCGCCACCTTTGAAATTGGGCATACGTCCAGCGATCGCAGGACGCTCAATGCCGTCCATGGTTTTGAGCACATAACGGGCAATCGCCATCAAGGCGCCCGTGTTTCCTGCGGAGACTGCCGCTTGGGCAGCGCCATCTTTGACCTGCTCAATGGCCACGCGCATGGAGGAGTCTTTTTTGCGGCGTAAGGCGACTTCGATGGAGTCGTCCATTTCGACCACTTCTGTCGCCGCAACAATCTTGGCCCGCGGGTGCACAAAACCAGACAAAGCTTCTGGCAAACCCACCAACAACAAAGATGCGTCTGGGTGGTTATTTAAAAACTGCCTGCACGCGGCCAGTGTGACGCGGGGGCCGTGGTCACCCCCCATGCAATCAACGGCAATTGTGATCATGCGGGTATCTTTAGGGAGAAAAACAAAAGCCCGAGGCGCTATGAGTGCCGCGGGCCGTTTGGTATCGGCGTGGATTACGCTTCGGTTTTGCTTTTCAGCACTTTACGACCACGGTAAAAGCCGTTAGGGCTGATGTGGTGACGCAAGTGGGTTTCGCCCGTTGTAGGCTCTACGGCCGTACCGGGGGCAGTCAAAGCAGTGTGCGAGTTGTGCATACCGCGCTTAGAAGGAGATTTTTTGTTTTGCTGGACAGCCATGTGAGGCTCCTAGACGGTTAAATGGGTTAATTCACGGTGACGACACCAGCACAGGCTAGATCCGCACGAAGCCCACGATTATAGCGGATCTGGGCCGAATATCAGTCTTTGCCAAGCCGCATCGTGGCCAAAACCGCAAAAGGGTTGGGTTTGGTGTCTGCATCCGCGCCGGAATCGTCTTTGGAAGTGGGCGCGTGCTCACTTTGACAGCTAGTATGCATAGGCACCAAAGGCAAAGCCATTAACAACTCGTCTTCGACCAAGGCCAGCAGATCAAAGTCTTTGCTGAGCACCAACAAGTCTTCATCGCTTTCGTCGTCTTGGGCCTCGGCCGTCGCCTCGTCTTTGACAAAACGAAAACTTCTATTGATCTCCAAAGCTTGTTCCACCGTTTTCAAACAGCGTTGGCAGGTCAGTGGAACCTCGGTTTTGGCTTGCAAATGCATCCAGACGGCAGCCTGTCCGTCGCTGGCTGGTCTTAACTCGCCTTGGGCAGACCACTCTGCCTTGCCGGCGACGTCTTCTGCGCAATCCGCACGCAAGCGGGGCATGCTGTGCAAATCGACCTCGCCCGACAACGCGCTTTGGCTCGTTGCGAAGGCCTTGAGATCAAGATGTTGCGGGCTGAAGGGGGAGGACATGCATAGCAGTGTAAGAGAATCACGTCCTATGCCCCCTACCCCTCGCCTCCTCATTTTGGGTTCCACCTCGCGCTATCGGCACGAATTGCTTTCGCGTTTGCGCATACCTTTTGAGGTAGTGGCCCCCGATGTGGACGAAACCCCGTTCGATGGAGAGTCTCCGCTCGCCCTAGCCAGCCGTTTGGCGTTGGCCAAGGCCCACGCGGTCGCCAAACTTCACCCGCAAGCTGTTGTCATCGGCTCCGACCAAGTGGCCGACTTGCATGGCGAGCCTTTGGGCAAACCTGGTAACCATGCGCGCGCCGTGCAACAGTTGCAACGCATGCGCGGGCAAACCGTCGTGTTTCAAACAGCGGTGGCCGTGGTGTGTCACGCAACCGGCTTTGAACAAATGGAAGTAGCCCCCGTGCGCGTGCGCTTTCGTGACCTCACCGATAACGAGATCGAAGCCTATCTGCAAGCTGAGCAACCCTATGACTGCGCAGGCAGCGCCAAAAGTGAGGGACTTGGCATTGCTTTGTTGGACGCCATCGACAACGACGATCCAACTGCGCTCATTGGCTTGCCTTTGATACGCACCTGCACGATGTTGACAAGCGCGGGCATCCCTATTTTTTCAGTGCCAAGCCATTAACCCAGCAGTTTTAAGCAGCAAGCCAAACGCCGCTCGACCAACACTTTCATGACCACCCCACAAAAAGGTACGCTCTACTTAGTGCCCACACCACTCGACTTTGGTTGCGACACCTCTGCCCCCATCGCCGACGTACTACCGCAAGCCACTTTGCGGGTCGCGTCGGTCCTGACCCACTGGATCACCGAAAACGCCAAAAGCACGCGGGCGTTTTTAAAACGCGTGAATGAAGTTGCACCACTCACTGCCACTTTGCAAGAGATGCAAATCACCGAACTGCCCCGCGAAGTTCATAAAAAAGGCGATCACCAAGGCGAGTTTGATGCCAAGCCCCTGCTTGCATTGGCATTGAAAGGCCAGGACATCGGTTTGGTCAGCGAAGCGGGCATGCCAGCGGTGGCAGACCCAGGTTCTTCCGTCGTATTTGCTGCGCACCAAATGGGAATTCGGGTAGTGCCTTTGGTAGGTCCCGTTTCGTTGCTTTTGGCCTTGGCCGCCAGTGGGTTGAACGGACAAAACTTCGCATTCGTTGGCTATTTGCCGCAAGACAGCGCAGCGCGCTTGCAACGCATACGCGAACTCGAAACACTGGCCATGAAAACCGGACAAACCCAACTATTTATTGAAACGCCCTATCGCAACAAAGCTTTGTGGGAGACGCTGCTTAAAGGTTTGCAACCCAACACGCGACTTGCGCGCGCCAGTGGGCTCACTTTGCCAACCATGGATGTGAAGTGTCTTGCGGTGAAAGATTGGCGCCAACAAACAAGCGGCATTAATGATGCGCCAGCAGTGTTTGCCATTGGCAAATAATCAGCTAATCGAAATTACTTAAGGCGAAAAACTTCAGTAATTTGCGAATGAAATCAAAAGCCAAACTACTTTGTAAGTTGACTTTTAACGAACAGCTGGTTGTCTCTGCAAAGCGTGCACCGCACCTTCACCCATCGCCGCACCAAAGCGTTTGGCTAAGCGCTCGGCCACGTTGTCGTGGCGTGTGTAGTCAATGATGTCTTCGGCTTTGACAATTTCACGCGCGACGTAATCTAAGTTACCCAAGCCATCGGCCAAGCCGAGATCGACGGCTTGCTGGCCGCTCCAAAACAAACCGGTGAACAACTCAGGCGTTTCTTTCAAACGCTTGCCGCGTCCTTCACGCACCACCTGAATAAATTGCGCGTGGATTTGGTCCAGCAAAGTTTGCGCATGGGTACGCTGGGCTTTGGTTTGTGGGCTGAAAGGGTCTAAGAAACCTTTATTCACGCCAGCCGTCATCAAGCGACGCTCAACGCCTAATTTATCCATCAATCCGGTAAAACCAAAACCATCCATCAGCACGCCAATGCTGCCCACAATGCTGGCCTTGTCGACGTAAATCTCATCAGCAGCTACGGCAATGTAATAAGCCGCAGAAGCGCAAGACTCTTCCACCACGGCATAAACCGGCTTCTTGTGTTTGGCTTTGAGACGGCGAATTTCATCGTTGATGATGCCTGCCTGCACAGGACTGCCACCTGGTGAATTGATTTGCAACACGATGGCTTGCGAGCCTTCGTCTTCAAACGCAGCACGCAAGGCATTGACTGTCCATTCCGCGCTGGCGTCAGCGCCATCGGCAATCTCACCTTTGATAGCCACCACGGCCGTGTGCGGCTGACTGGGCCCCGTACTTCCCACCCCTGCTCGGTGCAAACCTGCCCAAGCCAATGTTGCAGCCAGGACCAGCCATGCAAACCGGAAGAATATGCGCCAGCGCCGGCCCGCGCGCTGTTCGGCCAAAGTAGCAAATGCCAAACGTTCTAAGGTATCGCGTTCCCACACCACTTTATGGCTGGGTGCGGACGGATTATTGGGTTGCTGGTGGTTATCTGACATGTCGGGTGTTAAAGAGGAAATTCAAAAGGTTTTAAGTTGTAAGCAGTATGCCAGTGGACCACGCCGTCTGTTTCTGAAAGGTCAATCTTGACCAAGCCGCCACGGCATGGGCCGCCAGCGCATTCACCCGTATCTGGCGCATACACCGCGCCGTGCGTGGCGCACAGCAACCATCTGCCGGTATCGTCAAAAAACTGGTCTGGCTGAAAATCCAGCTCCATCGCCACGTGGGTGCAACGGTTTAAATAGGCATGGGGCTGGCCTTCAAAACGCACCGCAAAAGCGCGGCATGTTTGTCCCGCATACACCACATCGAAGGGAACGGCTCTTGCGCCTTCTTGTAAATCTGCACTTGCGCAAAAGGCTATGCGTTGATTTGCGTCATCTGGGTTCATCCTGTCCTCACTACCCGTTTACCAGCAACCAATCGTGTAATTCCCGCACGGTGTGCGCCACAAAGCGCGGTTGCAAAGGTGCAAATTCTGAATGGTCATGCGCACCGTAACTCACCCCCACACTGGGGCAACCGGCTCTTTTGGCCATTTCTAAATCGTGGGTGGTATCGCCCACCATCAAGGTGCGCTCGGGTGGCACACCAAACTCACCCATCAACTCTTGCAGCATCAAAGGGTTGGGCTTGCCGGCGGTTTCGTCGGCGGTGCGCGAGGCATCAAACAAGCCTTGCAATTGCACGGTATTCAAAGCCTCGGTCAAACCTTTGCGGCTTTTGCCGGTGGCCACTGTCAACACATGTTGGCGTTCGCGCAGTGCGTGGAGCATGGGCAAGATACCGTCAAACAAGCTGATGTCATTGACATGTTGTTGGTAATGAAAGCGGTAGCGCTCGCCGAGCAAGGGATATTTCTCTTTTGGCACATCGGGCGCAGCGTGGGCCAAGGCGGGCATGAGCGCCATGCCGATCACGTAAGCGGCGGCTGTGTCGCTAGGTTTGGCGCCACCCACATCTTGCACTGCCGCTTGTATGCAACGCGTGATGATTTGCGTCGAATCAAACAAAGTGCCGTCCCAATCGAAGGCGATCAAATCAAATTGGCGGGTCTTTAGCACGGCGGTCATAGGGGAACAGGGGGTTGCACGGAATCGATAAATTGTTGCAGAGCCCCAGGCAATGGAGATTTGACAGTGACGGGGCGGGCACTCACCGGATGCTGGAACTTCAATTGCCACGCATGCAAAAACATGCGTTTGAGACCCAGCTTTTGCAACTGCTTGTTTTGCTCAAAGTCGCCGTATTTGTCGTCCCCCGCAATAGGATGGCCTTGGCTGGCCAAGTGCACGCGAATCTGGTGGGTACGTCCCGTTTTGATCGTCACTTCGAGCAAGGTGTAAGACCCGACCGTGCGCGCCACACGCACCAAAGTGATGGCGCGTTGGCCGTTCGGATCGTCCTTGCCCACCACTTTGACGCGGCGCTCCCCTTCGCCCTCGCCCGTTGCCACGGTGTATTTAAATAGAGGCACATCGATCACTTTTTTATTAGACGGCCACAAGCCCAAGACCAAAGCCAAGTAAGTCTTGCCCGTCTCGCGGTCACGAAACTGGTCTTGCAAATGTTTGAGCGCGCTGCGTTTTTTAGCGATCAGCAGCACGCCCGAGGTTTCACGGTCAAGGCGATGCACAAGTTCCAAATTTAAACTAGCTGGCCGCGCACGGCGTAATTGCTCGATCACCCCAAAACTCACGCCACTGCCACCATGCACCGCCACACCAGCGGGTTTGTCGATGGCGATCAAGGCTTCATCCTCCAATAGCACCTCGAACTCGCGGGCTGGGGCGGGAGAGTCTTCCTTGGCTTGCACTTGGGCGGAGATGCGAACAGGCGGAATACGGATCAAATCTCCAGCCGCCACCCTTTGGTCTGCAGAGGAGCGTCCCTTGTTCACCCGCACTTCCCCCGAGCGGATGATGCGATATACATGGGTTTTAGGTACACCTTTGAGATGGCGCATCAAAAAATTGTCGAGTCGCTGCCCGGCCGAGTCGTCGTCTACGGCTAGGGTTTTCACCGAAGGGTCTGGGGCTGGGTATATAGCCCCTATAATGTGTTTCACCAGCGTTTGCTTGTAAGTGCTTGATTTAACTGAGATTAGAGCACGGACAGAGTAACGCGGTGAGGTCGATGCCCCTTTTAGGCCCGTTTCGCAGACCCAGTACCAAAGAGACTGGATGGCCAAACGCCCCAAAAGTTGAGCTGACGCTCAGAAAACACTGAAATGGAATACCCCCAAGTTGATGAGGCGCATAAAAGAGCCTCATCAGCGGATTACAGCGAGTTAGCAATCCCATGGTTGTCGCGATATTTATCTCCGAACCCGCTCTCATCCACGCGCCCACCCTCCGTCGGCAGCGCTAGTAGCGCACGCCTTGACGGTCGCCACGGCAATTCCCTTCGTTTTTTGACGTCCTCTCTGGCATCGTTGGCCCGTCATGGGCCTGTGATGTTTAAGAAATGTGAAGGTACGCTCCATGAAACGGATGCTCATTAACGCCACCCAGGCAGAAGAACGCCGCTTGGCGATCGTCGACGGACAAAAACTCCTCGACTACGAAATCGAAATTGAAGGCCGCGAACAGCGCAAAGGCAATATCTACAAAGCAGTCGTGACACGCGTCGAGCCCTCGCTCGAAGCTTGCTTCGTCGACTACGGCGAAGACCGCCACGGCTTTTTGCCATTCAAAGAAATCTCCAAACAGTATTTCGCCGCTGGCGTGTCGGTGAGCCAAGCGCGCATCCAAGACGTCATCAAAGAAGGCTTCGAGATGCTGGTGCAGGTCGAAAAAGAAGAGCGTGGCAACAAAGGCGCCGCACTCACCACTTTCGTCAGCCTAGCCGGTCGCTACGTAGTACTTATGCCGAACAACCCGCGTGGCGGTGGCGTCAGCCGTCGCATCGAAGGTGACGACCGGGCAGAACTCAAAGAAGCGATGGACCAGTTGGAATATCCCAACGGAATGTCCATCATCGCCCGCACCGCCGGCATCGGTCGCAGCGCGCCCGAACTGCAGTGGGACTTAAACTACTTGCTCAAACTCTGGGGCGCGATCGACGGCGCCAGCGGCACCAAAGGTGCTTTCTTGATTTACCAAGAATCGAGTTTGGTGATCCGCGCGATTCGCGATTACTTCAACAACGATATCGGCGACATCCTGATCGATACCGACGACATCTACGACCAAGCGCAGCAGTTCATGGCCCACGTCATGCCCGAGCATGCCGCCCGCGTCAAACGCTACCGCGATGAAACACCGCTGTTCAGCCGCTTCCAGATCGAACACCAAATCGAATCGGCCTATGCCCGTACGGTCACCTTGCCATCTGGCGGAGCTATCGTGATCGACCACACCGAGGCTTTGGTCTCCGTCGACGTCAACTCAGCACGCTCCATCAAAGGCGGTGACATCGAAGAAACCGCGACCCGCACCAACCTCGAAGCCGCTGACGAAGTCGCGCGCCAAATGCGTTTGCGCGATTTGGGTGGACTGATCGTCATCGACTTCATCGACATGGACGAGAGCCGCAACCGCCGTGATGTTGAAAACCGCCTGCGCGACGCCCTGCGCCAAGACCGTGCCCGCGTGCAATTTGGCACCATCAGCAAATTCGGTTTGATGGAAATGAGCCGCCAACGCCTGCGTCCTGCGCTGTCCGAAGGTGCTTCGATTCCTTGCCCACGCTGCGGCGGTTCGGGCCATGTGCGCGACACCGAAAGTTCGGCTTTGCAAATCTTGCGCATCATCCAAGAAGAGTCGATGAAAGAAAACACCGCCGCGGTTTACGCGCAGGTGCCTGTCGAAGTTGCCTCTTTCTTGTTGAACGAAAAGCGTACCGAGATCGCCAAGATAGAAATCCAACAACGCCTGAACGTTTTATTGGTTCCTAACAAAACCCTCGAAACCCCCAACTACAAGTTGGAGCGCTTAAAGCACGACGACCCGCGCTTAGACCGCGTCGAAGCCAGCTACAAAATGGCCGAGGAATTCGAAGACCCGACTGCTGTCACACGTCGCTCACAAGAGCCGACCAACAAACAAACGCCAGTCATCAAAGGCGTCTTGCCTGACCTGCCAGCCCCGATTGCAGAACCCAAAGCGCCTGCCCAACCTAAGCGCGGTGCGCACAAAGCAGTTGCTGAGGAAAAAGCACCTGCTGAAAAAGGCTTCTTCTCTTGGCTCAAAGGCTTGTTTGGCGGCGACAAAACCGAAGCGCCTGCTACCGATAGCAAAAAACCGACTGACAAAAAAGACGACAAGCGCGAAGGCCGTGAAGGCGGACGCAACGCACGTGGCGGTCGCGGTGGGCGCGGCGGCCGTGGCGGTGACCGTGCAGAACGTGGCGAACGCAGCGAAGAGGGCCGCAGCGAGCGCCCCGCCCGCGGCGGTGACCGCCCAGAACGTGGTGAACGCGCTGAGCGCGGCAACCGCAATGAGCGTGGTGAGCGCACCGATGGCGCCAACGAGACCAACCCAGAAGGACGCGCACCCCGTCAAGAACGTGGACGCGGCAGACGTACTGGCGCAGCTACTGGTGCGGGTAATGCGACCAACGAGTCCAACTTGTCTAACAACACCGAAGCCACCAGCCAAGTGGGCGGTCCAGAAGATACCCTACAAGCACAAGCGGAGATGCGTGCCAAGGCACGTAACGAACGCATTGCGCGTGAAGACAACGGCGATGCTGGCGAAGCAACAAACCGCAGCGAAGCCCCTCGCCGTGAGCGCGCCCCGCGCGGCGAAAACCGCCGCAACGAGCGTCCTCGCCATGATGAATCTGCACAAACCGAAACACCTACGGGCTTGTCTTCTACCGAAGCGCCTCAGGCTAACGGCGAAGCAGGAGCAGACAACAACGGTGAACGCCGCGAACGCCGTTCACGCGACCGTTACGGCCGTGACCGTCGCGAGCGTGGTGGTGAGCGCACCGATCGCCCAGAAGGCGCTACGCAAGAGCAGCTAGGGTTTGATGATCAGCCTACTGGCGATTCCACCCAACGTGGTCATGGTGCAGGCACTTCTAGTCATGCGCAAACATCGCAAGCCAACTCCGCGACTATCAGCGCACCATCGGCTCGTGCCAGCATGCCTAAGGTTCAGCACTTCAGCCTCTCCTTGCCAGAGTTGCAAGCGATTGCACAAAGTAGCGGTTTGGAATGGGTCAATTCAGACGCGGCGCGCATTGCGACTGTTCAAGCGGCCATTGCAGCAGAGCCAAAGCCCGTGCATGTGCCACGCCCTAGACCAGATCCTGTTGTTTTAGACGAAGGTCCTTTGGTCTTGGTCGAGACCCGCAAAGAATTAGTCTAAGAACACACCTCCCATCTAGGGGGGGGTTCGGTCAACAGACTAAGCCACAACCACTTCAGCGGCGCGTTTCCAGTAAATTTGGGCACGCGCCGTTTCTTCTTTGTGCTCGGCCAAAAGCGCCAAGGTACGCCATGCTTGGCGTTGCAACTCCGCTTGCATGAGTTGAGGTGCTGCCATTTCCAACATTTGTTGGGCCTTGCCCCACAAAGCGTGGTGCCAACACACCATGCCAGCCAAGAACTGCAACTCCACCCAACGCGGATAGGTTTGTCTGGCGCGGTCAATGCTGGCTAGCCAATCTGCGTCTGGCGGCACCATCAACAAGGTGCGGCTCAGCTCTAAAACGATGCGATGGCGCATAGATGGCGCGCAACTGTCGGGTTGCTGCACCATACGGTTCCACAAGGGCGTGAGCCAAGGCATGACCTCAGTGGCTGGCGCGCCTAATTTGTGTAAGCGTTGTGTGGCGTGCAACACCACTTCGGGTGCTTCACGTTCGCTAACTTCAAGTTGGCTCCATGCGGTTTGCAATTGCGCGCTGTCGTGGGCGTCGTTCAAATGCGCCATCACCAACTCACGAATCAAACTGTTGGCCGCTGTTTCAGAAAATGCGCCATGTTTTTTAAGCAATCGTGCTGTGTCCAAAGCGATGGTGTGCTGGCGGTTCAAGCGGGTGGCCTTGAGACGCAAACGCAAAGCCAGTGTGCGTCTAGCCGCGCCTTGCTTGATGCCATCGAGCCATTGCATGGCCTGCTCGGGTTCGCGGTCACTCAAAGCCCAACGGGCTGCGCCTAGTTGGGCGGCTTCCATGGTTTCTTCCAATTCGCCAGAGGTTTGGCCTTGACCTAAAGCAATAGCAGCATCAAAGTGCGTGGTACGTAGTTCGCGATCGCGCAATGCATGGGCGCTTTCAGCGGCAATCAAATGCGCCAAGATTTGCATCGGCGGCAAATGCTTGGGCAAGGTGTCACCCAACTGTTTTACTGACTGCAAGGCCTCGCTAATCTGCAACACCTGTTCTGCCGCTTTGACCGAACGCACGTAGCGCCCCGTCAACATATGCAACAAGGCGTCCGTCATGGCGCCGTGCATGGCGCGTTCTTTTTGTTGCAAGCGCCAGCGCCGCGCTTGGTGGGGCAAGGCAAACAAAGCCGAGACGGTACGCCAAGCCACATGCAAACCCACAAAACTGCCCAATAACACCATCAATGCCAAATTGAAAGACACATCGATGCGATGCGGTGGCCAAAACAGTGTGACTGTGCTTTGGTTGCCGCCCAATAACAATGCCGCGGCAACAGCCACACCAAACAAGGCCACCAACCACAAAGCGGCTTTCATATCAACGCCCTGCCGCTGCCGTGGTCAACGCAGCCAAGGTGGCGTCGATGCGCGGTATCTCGGTGTTCTTCGATTGCGCCAAGACGTCGCGCGCCAAAGCCAAGGTCAATGGACCTTGGCCGCTGGCCACATCAAAGTATTTATTCAAATCGCGTGTGACTTGGTTCATATCGGCTTGTGCCGACTCAAAATGCCGCGCCAACACGGCCAAGCGCACATTGAGTAAGCGCAATTTGAGGTTCTCGCGCACAAAGTAACTTTGCTCAGGCGCCAACAAACTCGCTTCAGGTCTGTCAATCCGGCTGATGCGCACCAAACCTTGTGCGTTGCTCCACAAGTCGTTGAGCATTTTTTCCCACCAACCCATGCTGATGGCTCGGGCCCAGCTTAAGGTTTCAGGGGCAGCAGCAGGTTTTGTATTTGCATTGTTTGCAGTTGATGCGCCGACGGCATTGAGTAATACCAAGTTATCTACCGCACGCACTAACTCATCAATTTTGATCAGCAATGTGGGGGTGTCGGTCACTGGCGTCGCTTTGATCTGCTCGATATCTCGCAGGATGGCACGCAACAAAGGTGCTAAGCGTGGTTGCGCGACTTTGGTCAAACGTAATTGCGAGGACTGCAGTGCGGCCAACAACGGTTGCACGCTGCCCGTGAGTTGCGACTGTTGTTGGGCGAGACGAATGGCCGATTCGATATCGACCACTAGGTTTTCGTCACGCGAACGCGACAAGCTTTGCATCAAGTCTTCGAGTTGTGCGCGTTGCAGTGCCACTTCGCTCAACTTAGCGTCTGTCACTGCTAAGCGCGCCGCTGTGTCGCGCGCCAATTCTTCGGCTTGCTTGGCACTCACCCGCGCTTCCACCGCTTGGGTTGAAACGTCAGAGGTTTGCTTGGCGAGGATTTCTTGGATGCCGTTGAGTTTGAACACCGTCCAGACAGAGACCAATGCACCTGTCAATGCCAATACTGCAACACCAGCGAATCCCCACTTACCCAAAGGACCTTGCAATAGAGACGTCTTGGCGTCCGTCAACACATCTGAGCTGTTGGAGGAAATAGGGTTGTCTGCAGGTTCTGGCGTCATGCCAAGGATTCTAATGAGGCCAACACATCTGACAGTACCGGCCGCGTTTGCACAACCTCGACAAACCCCACTTCGCGCGCCGTTTGCGCAATGCGTGCGTGTGTTGTTATGCATCGGGCTTGATCCCATTGCAGATCAGGAAGCTGCGCTTGCAAATACAAAACCGCTTGCGAACTACTGAAGCACCAAACGCTGTTATCAGAGGCTGCCTGCTCGGCCATGTCCAATTGCTGGGCGCTCCATTTAGGTGGACGGCGCGAATAGGCGACTACAAATTCAACACGCGCGCCAGCCTCGACGATTTGTTGCGC
>JBBAOY010000006.1:0-14364 GCA_040401095.1 Limnohabitans sp. | reverse complement strand
TGTGTAGTGGTTGGCGCATTGCTATCTGAAGCGTCTTCATTTCCACGCACGATCAATACAGGGGCTTGTTTTTTAAGTGTTGGTTGCACAACTTGCCACAAAACTTCGGAATCAAACTGCGCAGAGTCCGCAGTGGGTGCATCTATGCAATTTGCCGCAACGCCAGCATCTAACAACGCCTGTCGGGTTCCGGGTCCGGTTGCCCAATATCGAGGTCCTACTGATGGACCTAATACTTCTGTCGAATCTTGCAAAGATTTCTTGGTTTCAAGGGGAACTTGGTGCGGCCGTTGGGCAAAAAACATACGCACGGCTTGGGCGCTAACAAACATCACCGCTTGCCACCTCGACCATTGTTGCCACGCAAGATCTACCGCTTGTGCGTCTGGCGCAGGCCCGATCTCGATCAATGGCAGATAGACCGCCTCATGTCCAGCCTTTTGGATAGCGGTAAGCCATGCTTGCGCATCGGTTTCGGGTCGGGTCACGATCACGCGCATGGCAAATAAGCGACTGGGGTGAATAAGAAGGTGCAAATGGTAGCAGTCGCACCCCATAAAATCAGGGAATGTCACAAAACCAACTCGATAAAAAATCCCAAGCGTGGTCGGCGCTGTTTTCTGAACCCATGAGCGAACTGGTTCAGCGCTACACGGCTAGCGTCTTCTTTGACAAACGTTTGTGGCAAGCCGACATCACCGCCAGTTTGGCGCATGCCGAGATGCTGTGCCACCAAGGCATTATTTCAAAAGAAGACCACAGCACTATTACAAAAGGCATGGCGCAAATTTGGACCGAAATTGAAAACGGCAGCTTCGAATGGAAGTTGGCACTCGAAGACGTACACCTCAATATCGAAGCACGCTTGACCCAATTGGTGGGCGACGCTGGCAAACGTCTGCATACTGGCCGTAGTCGTAACGACCAAGTCGCGACCGATGTGCGTTTGTGGTTGCGAGGTGAAATCGATTTGATCATCGGTTTGTTGTCTGAACTGCAACGCGCCTTGTTATCAGTTGCCGAACACCATACCGAAACCGTGATGCCCGGCTTTACCCATTTACAAGTCGCGCAACCTGTGAGCTTTGCGCACCACCTACTCGCCTATGTCGAAATGTTTGCCCGCGATGCTGAGCGTATGGCAGACGTGCGTCGCCGCACCAACCGCTTGCCATTGGGCTCTGCGGCATTAGCAGGTACTGGCTATCCGCTAGACCGTGCGCGTGTGGCCAAAGCCATTGGCATGGTCGACGCACATGGTGAGCCTCAAATTTGTCAAAATAGTTTGGATGGCGTAAGCGACCGCGATTTCGCGATGGAATTCAGCGCCGCTTCCAGCATTTGCATGGTGCACATCAGCCGCTTGAGCGAAGAATTGATTTTGTGGATGAGCCAAAACTTCGGCTTTATCAAATTGGCGGATCGCTTCACCACCGGCAGTTCCATCATGCCGCAAAAGAAAAATCCTGACGTGCCTGAACTCGCGCGTGGCAAAACAGGCCGCGTGGTTGGCCACTTGATGGGCTTGCTGACTTTGATGAAAGGCCAACCCCTGGCCTACAACAAAGACAACCAAGAAGACAAAGAACCCTTGTTTGATACGGTCGACACGCTCAAAGACACCTTGCGCATTTTTAGCGACATGATTGGTGGGCAAACGAACGCCCAAACTGGCAAGAAAGAAGGCGGCCTAACTGTCAATGCAGAGGCTATGGAATTGGCTGCCAAAAAAGGTTACGCCACCGCCACCGACTTAGCAGACTACTTGGTGAAAAAAGGTTTGCCTTTCCGCGATGCCCACGAGGTGGTCGCCCATGCTGTCAAAACTGCACAAACCCAAGGCAAAGACTTGTCTGAGCTTCCTTTGGCCACTTTACAAACCTTCCACGCCGCAATTGAACAAGATGTGTTCGAGTGCTTGAGTTTGGTCGGTTCACTTAACGCACGCAACACTTTGGGTGGAACAGCGCCTGCGCAAGTGAAAGCGCAAATCGCCAGACACCTCGAGCGTTTGGTCTAGGTGCAAAGCACAAAGCGGCCTGTCAATTCGGTTGCTAACATTTCTCGTCAAAACTAGGAGACCCTTTCATGCCCGTCATTACTAATATTGAAGACTTGCGCGTACTCGCACAAAAACGTGTCCCCCGCATGTTTTATGACTACGCCGACTCAGGCAGTTGGACGGAGAGCACCTACAAAGCCAACGAAAGCGATTTCCAAAAAATCAAGTTGCGCCAACGTGTCGCAGTCAATATGGAAGGACGAACCACCGCCTCGCACATGGTGGGCGAAGCAGTCGCTATGCCAGTCGCCATCGCCCCCACTGGTATGACGGGTATGCAACACGCCGATGGCGAAATCTTGGCAGCCCGCGCTGCCAAAAAAATGGGCGTGCCTTTCACACTCTCCACGATGAGCATTTGCTCGATCGAAGACGTTGCCAAACATGCTGGCGAAGGTTTTTGGTTTCAGTTGTACATGATGAAAGACCGTGGCTTTATCGAGCGTTTGATTGATCGCGCCAAGGCTGCCAACTGCAAAGCTTTGGTCTTGACACTTGATTTACAAATTTTGGGGCAACGCCACAAAGATATAAAAAATGGGTTGTCTGCGCCACCCAAACTTACTATCCCGAACATCATCAACATCGCTACTAAACCACGTTGGGCGTTAGGCATGCTGGGCACACCACGGCGCGAATTTGGCAACATCGTGGGCCATGTGAGTGGTGTGGAGAACATGAGTTCGCTCTCAGCTTGGACTGCTCAACAGTTTGACCCAGCATTGAATTGGGACGACGTGGAATGGGTTAAACAACGCTGGGGTGGCAAGCTCATTCTCAAAGGTATTCAGGATGTGGAAGATGCGCGTTTGGCGGTTCGCTCTGGCGCAGATGCCTTGATCGTTTCCAACCATGGTGGACGTCAACTCGACGGGGCGCAAAGCAGTATTGAAGCGCTCCCCTCTATCGTGCAAGCTGTGGGTTCGCAAATTGAAGTCCATATGGACGGCGGCATTCGTAGCGGACAAGATGTACTCAAAGCGATTGCATTGGGTGCCAAAGGCACTTACATCGGCCGCTCGATGTTGTACGGCTTGGGCGCTATGGGCGAAGCTGGTGTTTCCAAGGCTTTAGAGATCATCCACAACGAACTGAGCTTGAGTATGGCGTTTTGTGGTCGCACACAAATCGACCAAGTCGACTCCAGTATTTTGTTGCCCGGAACCTTTCCTACTGCTTAAAACTTAAAACTAAGCATTGATACGGCGTATCGCGCACCTCGACATGGATGCATTCTTTGCATCGGTCGAGTTGTTGCGTTACCCGCAGTTAACTGGGCTGCCCGTTGTCATAGGCGGCGCTCGGCGCAAAGAAGACGATTTGCTGCGCCAATTGCAAACTGCGTTTCCTGACGATGCTTGGGAACCAGATACCTTTCAAGAACGCTTAGGCGAAATTCCACTCAGTTTTTTTCCACGCATTGCTGGTTATGTAGGCCGCGGTGTGATCACCACAGCCACCTATGCAGCCCGTCAATTTGGCGTGGGTTCCGCCATGGGCTTGATGAAAGCGGCCAAACTCTGCCCGCAAGCCATTTTGTTGCCCGTCGACTTTGACCGTTACAGACACTATTCACAACGCTTCAAATCGACGATTGCTGAAATAGCCCCTGTGATAGAAAACCGCGGCATCGACGAAGTGTTTATCGATTTCACCGATGTGCCTGGCGGTCAACGCGAAGGCGGTCGTGTGTTGGCACGCTTAATTCAAAAAGCCATATTCGAAGACACGGGTTTGACCTGCTCGATTGGCGTTGCGCCCAACAAACTTCTAGCCAAGATGGCGAGCGAATTGAAGAAGCCCAATGGCATCAGCGTTGTGTATGAAGACGATTTAGAAACGCTCATTTGGCCATTGCCTTGTCGCAAGGTAAACGGCATTGGCCCCAAAGCAGAAGCCAAGTTGGCTACGCATGGCATTCATACGATTGGCGAATTGGCACAAAAAGAAAACTACTGGCTGATAGAAAACTTCGGCAAGGCCTATGGTGCATGGTTGTTTGAAGCAGCACACGGCAAAGACGACAGACCCGTAGTGACCCACAGCGAACCGGTGAGCATCAGCCGAGAAACCACCTTTGCACGTGACTTACACGCAACACACGATCGCACTGAACTTAGTGGTGTTTTCACGCGCTTGTGTGAACAAGTAGCTGCTGACCTGCAACGCAAAGGCTATATGGGTAAAACCATCGGCGTCAAACTACGTTATGAGAATTTTCAAAGTGTGACGCGCGACCACACGCTTGAAATTGCCACGGACCAAGCCAGCACCATTCGTCACACGGCAGGTCTCTGTCTAAAACGCGTCGACTTGAACAGACGGTTTCGTTTATTGGGCGTGCGGGTAGGCTCTTTGATCAAAGCAGGCGAACAACCTACTGAAACGCCAATTCAACTGGCTAGCGATCTCGCGCAAGACCAAGCTGATTTATTTTTCTAAATTTTTGAATTACTGCCGCGCAGTTCTAATATTCACAGGTGCAGCCATGGGATGGCTGGTTCGCCACGGGTTGATGTCCACACCGCCGCGCCGTGTGTAGCGTGCATAAACTTCTAATTTAGAAGGCTTACAGCGTCGCCAAATATCCATAAAGATTCGCTCGACGCATTGCTCGTGGAATTCGTTGTGGTTTCTAAAACTCACGATGTATTGCAACAAACCCGCTTGGTCGATTTGCGGGCCTGTGTAACTGATACGCACACTGCCCCAATCAGGCTGGCCTGTGACCAAGCAATTGCTTTTGAGCAATTGGCTGGTTAGCGTTTCAGTCACTGGCGCTTCGTTGGATTGCGCGGTCAGTAACTCTGGTGCAGGCTGGTAGTGCGTGCATTCCAAGTCCAAGCGATCGAGGTTGAGGCCGTCGAGTTCGTGCACGGGTTCTTTGTCAAAATCTTGCGGCAAGACCAATTGCACGCCGACACTGGACATGATATTTCCGCCTTGCCAAATAGCAGCGCTCAGGTCTTCGCGCAATCGCGTTTGAACTTCATTGGCATCCACAAACACAGAGTTGTTAAAACTGTTGAGATAGAGCTTGACCGATTTACTCTCCACAATGTGGGTGGATTCAGCGGGCACGGTGATACGCGCTATAGCCAACTGCGGCTTGCCGCGCGGGTTGAGCCAGCTCAACTCGTAAGCCGTCCACAAATCTGCACCGAAGAAAGGCAAGGTAGTAGCAAGCCCGATTTCGTCACGCTTGGGTCTGCGCGCAATTGGAAACAACAACGCAGCGTCGTATTGGTCTACATAGGTAGACGATTTACCTAATTCAGATTGTTCGGGCGTATTCATTAGTTAGGCGCGACTTTGCGTCGAAATACTTTTCGGTCTGAGTCTGAGGCTTTTGCATCAAAAGCGTAGCCTTCCAAATCAAAGCCCTCTAAGCCTTTAACTTGGGTGACCCGATTTTCAATGGCGTAGCGCGCCATCAAACCACGGGCACGCTTGGCGAAGAAGCTGATGATTTTGTATTTGCCGCCTTTGTAATCTTCAAATACGCATTCCACAATACGCGCATTCAATGTTTTGCGGTCGACTGCTTTGAAATATTCTTGGGACGCTAAGTTAACGATGGTCGGCTCTTTGCTAGCACCTAGGCATGCGTTGAGGTACTCGGCAATTTGTGGTCCCCAAAATTGGTACAGCGATGTGCCTTTGGGTGTTTTCAATGAAGTGCCCATCTCGAGCCGATAGGGTTGCATCCAATCGAGGGGGCGCAACACGCCATATAAACCGCTCAAAATCGCCACATGGTCTTGCGCCCAAGCGAGGTCTTTGGCTTTGAGGGTTTTAGCGTCTAGACCTTCATACACATCACCATTGAAAGCCAATACTGCTTGCTTAGAATTTTTTTCTGTAAATTTAGGCTTCCACGCTTGGTAACGGGCAACGTTTAATTGGGCGAGCGTGTCACTCAAACCCATCAAAGACGCAACATCTTGTGGTGACTTGGCCTTTAATACCTTGATGAGTTCAGTCGACTGCTTGACGAACAAAGGCTCCGAATGCGGCACTTGATCTGCAGGCGTTTCAAAGTCTAAAGATTTAGCTGGTGATAGCAAAAATAGCATGGTTTAAAAAAGGCTTCACTAGGAAGCCTTCATTATGCGGTCACTCTGTAACGAGTGACCCACTCAGAAAAATTAGGCTATGTCGCCTGCCAAACTAGCCAAGGTGTCTGCAGCAATTTCTAAATGCGCAGGATAGTTAGTGTGGTCGCAGCCAATCTTGACGGCCGCACCCGCTTTAATGGCGGCGCAGGTTGGCGCATTAAATTCGAACCGCACAAAGTGCACTGCAGAAGTTTTCTCATCGTTTTCGCGGTCTAGGTCTTCGTCGGCGATGGCATACACACGGGCGTGGCCTTCTACCTCCACAAACATACGGTCTTCGACGCCAATCAAACGCGATAGTTCACGCTTGCGTTCAATGACGTCGGTGTATTCAATCATCATGGTTGCCTTCCAATTGGTACCAGAAGGAACCAACGGAGCATAGGCTTCAATTTCTTGCAAGATGCCCTCTTCTTCAAATACTTTTTCAATGCGCAGCATCTCTTGTATTTGGTAGCGAATGGTTGTCTCGCTCTCGAACTGTAGATTCACATGGTCGCCCAATCGCACACTACGTAATTTGCGGTGCGCTATCACTTCAGGCTTATGAACCTTGCGCCACTTGGTATAGGCCTCAAGCGACATGAGGCTTTCAGGAGATATGTGTCCAGTGAGTTGCATTGTTTTTCCTTTAATTTATGTCAAGCCGTAGGCTTTACGCACCAGCGTCAATGGATGGTTGAGTTCAGGCGCACCCAAACCATTGACCTCAAAACCTTGCGCAATATGGTGACCGCCCAAAGGGCAGTCTGAGCTAATGAAATCTGGCTTGCTACCGTCCTTCATGGTGGCCATAGCTTTGAAGACGGGTTTGCCAATCTTCATTGCGTATTCGTGCGACCCTTTTTTCACGCCGTAAGTGCCCGCATGTCCGGAACAACGCTCAATCGTGTTGATTTCTGTGTCAGGAATCATTTTGAGCATCTCTTCGGTTTTCTTGCCAATGTTTTGTACGCGGCCATGGCAAGGAATTTGGTAACTTACGTTGCCCAGCGCTTGCGGGAATTCTGTTTTCAATAAACCATCACGCTTGCGCGCCATGAAGTATTCAAACGGGTCCCACATATGGTCTTTCACCAACTGTGTATCGGCGCAGTTTGGAAACATCAGCGGCAACTCTTGTTTGAACATCAATGCACAACTCGGAACAGCGGCCATGATGGCGTAGCCTTCTTTGGCGTACTTGGCTAACACGGGGATGTTGGCTTCTTTGGATGCGTGTACAGAATCTAGATCGCCCAATTCAAGCTTAGGCATACCGCAGCATTTTTCTTTCTCAACCAATACATAAGGTATGTCGTTGTGGTCCAAGATTTTCAACAAATCGTGGCCAATACCAGGCTCGTTGTAGTTGATATAGCAGGTTGAATAAATGGCCACTTTGCCTGGCGTTTTTTCACCATTAACCACCTTGGTAGCGCTTGCAGTTTCAGCACTAGAGCGAAACTTGCGTGTCGCTAAAGCTGGCAGCCAAGCGTTTTCGTCAACGCCCAACACCGACTCCATCACGCTGCGCGCAGCTTTTGTTTTGTTCACTGCATTGACCGCTTGAACCACGACGGGTATACCTGCCAATGAGCCATGCGTGTCGGTGGACGCCAAAAATTGCTCTGCTGCACCGACATCGCCTTTTTTGAATTTGATCGCCTTGGCGCGCAACATAGTGTGCGGAAAATCAAGGTTCCATTCATGCGGTGGCGTATATGGACACTTGGTCATGTAGCACAGGTCGCACATAAAGCACTGGTCGACTACTTTCCAATAATCTTGTTTCGCAACGCCGTCTACTTCCAAAGTGGGGCTCTCGTCCACCAAATCAAAAAGTGTCGGGAACGATCCGCACAAACTCACGCAACGCCGACATCCATGGCAGATGTCAAAAATACGTTCGAGTTCGTCGAAACATTTTTCTTCGTTGTAAAAGTCTGGGTTTTGCCAATCAAGTGGATGGCGTGTGGGGGCTTCTAAATTGCCTTCTTTAGCCATAGTGGTGCTCCAAATATCTCAAAAACAGTTGCAAGGTTTAGTAACAGAAACGGCTTGCAAAACAAGCCGCTTGAATTACTGCTGCACCTTGTGGGTGCAGCCATCATTTTTATTAATCTACCAACTCAGCCAAAGCTTTGGCGTAGCGGTTAGCGTGTGAACGCTCGGCCTTGGCCAAGGTTTCAAACCAATCTGCTACTTCGTCGAAGCCTTCTTCGCGAGCCGTCTTGGCCATGCCTGGGTACATGTCGGTGTACTCATGGGTTTCGCCAGCCACAGCAGAAGCCAGGTTGTCACGGGTTGCGCCAATTGGCATGCCAGTGGCTGGGTCACCAGATTGCTCTAGAAACTCTAAGTGACCGTGTGCGTGGCCTGTTTCACCTTCAGCGGTAGAACGAAACAGTGCTGCCACATCGTTTTGACCTTCTACGTCTGCTTTGTTTGCGAAATACAAATAACGACGGTTAG
The DNA here is from genome assembly GCA_040401095.1 of Limnohabitans sp. Taxonomy (GTDB): domain Bacteria; phylum Pseudomonadota; class Gammaproteobacteria; order Burkholderiales; family Burkholderiaceae_C; genus Limnohabitans. The sequence continues at coordinate 5,730 of JBBAOY010000006.1, read as the reverse complement.
CTTGTGATTCACCTGCGAAGGCGTCTTTCAAGCATTGTTCCGTACGCGAGCCTTTAAGTGCTGCCATGGGAATATCTCCAAGAGGTTGAACAAATTGCTTTGACCGAAACCAGCCAAAGTCGCGCAAGGGTAACGGCAAAATATGACAAGGTCTAATAAGATAGATCAATGCCCATCATTGACAAAGGCTATGCATACTGGTTTTCCCTTTAGTCAATAGCTAAAATGACGCATGACTACGACATCTCCCGCACAACCTGGGCTAGATAGCCTCTCCAAATCATTCGAACCCGCCGCTCTTGAAGCCCATTGGGGCCCTGAATGGGAAAAACGTGGCTACGGCATAGCCGGTTTTCGTGGCACACAACAACCACAAGCAGAGGCACCTAGCTTTGCCATTCAGTTGCCACCGCCCAATGTCACGGGCACGTTACACATGGGCCATGCGTTTAACCAAACCATCATGGACAGTTTGACGCGCTACCACCGTATGTCAGGCTTCAACACCGCATGGATTCCTGGCACGGATCACGCAGGTATTGCCACACAAATCGTCGTGGAGCGCCAACTACAAGCGCAAAACATCAGCCGCCACGATATGGGGCCCACGCCCGCAGAAGCGCGCAAAAATTTTGTCGCCAAAGTGTGGGAATGGAAAGAGCAATCAGGCAACACCATCACCCAACAAATGCGACGCATGGGCGATAGCGTCGATTGGTCACGTGAATACTTCACTATGGACCCAAAACTATCAGAAGTTGTCACCCACACTTTTGTAAAGCTTTACCAACAAGGCCTCATCTACCGCGGCAAACGCTTAGTCAACTGGGACCCCGTATTGCAAAGCGCTGTGTCTGATTTAGAAGTAGAAAGCGAAGAAGAAGACGGCCACCTGTGGCACATCTGCTACCCATTTGCAGATGGTCCCCAAACAGTCGATGGCGTCAATGCACTCGGTTTAGTAGTTGCCACCACACGACCCGAAACCATGCTCGGCGACGTCGCCGTCATGGTGCATCCTGAAGACGCACGCTACCAACACCTCATCGGCAAACACGTGCAATTGCCGCTGTGCAACAAAACCATTCCCATCATTGCAGACGACTACGTCGACAAAGCATTTGGAACTGGCGTCGTCAAAGTCACCCCAGCCCATGACGCCAACGACTACGCAGTAGGCCAACGTCACCAACTCCCCATCATTGGCATCTTGAACCTAGACGCCACCATCAACACCCATGCACCACAACCCTACCAAGGCTTAGATAGATTCGCCGCTCGCAAACAAGTCATCAAAGACCTAGACGCATTGGGGCTGATGGTTGAAATCAAAAAACACAAACTCATGGTCCCGCGTTGCGCCCGCACCGACCAAATCGTCGAACCCATGCTCACCGACCAATGGTTCGTGGCCATGAACAAAATCAGCGACCAAGACCCCACAGGCAAAAGCATCGCGCAAAAAGCTATCGATGCTGTGCAAACAGGACAAGTCACCTTCATTCCAGAAAACTGGGTCAACACCTACAACCAATGGATGAACAACATCCAAGACTGGTGCATCTCGCGTCAGCTCTGGTGGGGCCATCAAATCCCTGCGTGGTATGACGAAGAAGGCAAGGTCTACGTTGCAAGCAATGAGGCCGAAGCGCAAGCACAAGCCCCCGGCAAAAAATTAAAACGTGATGAAGATGTACTAGACACTTGGTACTCTTCAGCCTTAGTACCTTTCAGCACAATGGGTTGGCCTGAGAAAACCCAAGACTACGACTTGTATTTACCAAGCAGTGTTCTGGTAACAGGCTACGACATCATCTTCTTCTGGGTAGCCAGAATGATCATGATGACCACCCACTTTACGGGCCGAGTCCCCTTCAAACACGTCTACATCCACGGCCTAGTGCGCGACGCGCAAGGCAAAAAGATGAGCAAGTCTGAAGGAAACGTACTAGACCCCGTAGATTTGATAGACGGCATCGCCCTAGAACCCTTGCTAGAAAAAAGATCGCAAGGCCTACGCAAACCAGAAACCGCACCCCAAGTCAAAAAGAACACGCAAAAAGAATTTCCAGACGGCATTCCTGCCTACGGTGCTGATGCCCTGCGCTTCACCTTTGCAGCCTTGGCGTCGCTCGGCAGAAGCATCAACTTCGACAGCAAACGCTGCGAAGGCTATCGCAACTTTTGTAACAAACTGTGGAACGCCACCCGCTTTGTGCTGATGAACTGCGAAGGACAAGATTGCGGCTTGAAAGAACACACCAAAGCCGAGTGTCAGCCCGGTGGCCCAGCACACGGCTATATGTCGTTTAGCCAAGCAGACCGTTGGATTGCATCGCTGCTACAGCAAACCGAAGACCAAGTTGCCAAAGGTTTCGCAGACTACCGCCTAGACAACGTAGCCACATCGATTTACGAATTTGTATGGAATGAGTATTGCGATTGGTATTTGGAGATTGCCAAAGTGCAAATTCAAACCGGCACTGAAGCGCAACAACGTGCGACACGCCGCACCTTGATCCGCACACTAGAAGCCATCTTGCGTTTGGCGCATCCCATCATTCCTTTTATTACCGAAGAGTTATGGCAAAAAGTCGCACCTGTGGCTGGTATTGCTGGTGAGTCGGTCAGCATTGCACGCTACCCCGAAGCGCAACTCAACAAAATCGACAGCCAAGCCATAGACAACGTGAACCAACTCAAAGCGCTGGTCGATGCATGTCGCAACTTGCGTGGCGAGATGGGTGTGTCGCCTGCTACGCGTATGCCGCTTTTTGCATTGGGTAATGCAGACTTCATGCGTGCTAATGCGGCGGTATTGCAGTCTTTGGCCAAACTGAGTGAAGTGAAAGTGTTTGACGATCAGACTGAATGGCAAACCGCTGCTCAGTCTGCTCCCGTTGCAGTTGTCGGTGAAACCCGTTTGTGCTTGTTCATGGAAGTCGATATCGAAGCCGAAAAAGCCCGACTTCAAAAAGAAGCTACGCGCCTAGACAATGAAATCACACGTGCTGGTGTGAAACTGAGCAATGAAGCTTTTGTAGCCAAAGCACCGCCACAAGTGATTGCGCAAGAGCGCCAAAGGGTTGATGAATTCACCGCGATGTTGGCTAAAGTGCGGGCGCAGTTGGCGCATTTAGACAAATAAAAGCCCCTGCATTGGGATTGGGGCTTGACCGACACACCTTGCTTGGATGCTTACAAAGACAGGTCAGTTTTAAAGCTAACGTCGCTTAAGCACATGAATAAAGTCGTTGCCAACAGTTTCTTGCGATAACAATTCGTTGCCCGTTTGCTTGGCAAAAGCGGCAAAGTCGCGCATAGAGCCAGGGTCAGTCGATGTCACCTGCAATGACTGTCCGCTTTGCAAAGTAGCCAATGCCTTTTTGGCTTTCAAAATAGGCAAAGGGCAATTGAGGCCACGGGTGTCGAGTTCGAGATCAATGGGCATAATTTTTATTCTATATTTTGCGCAGCGCGCTCTTCCCACGACATGAAGCGTGGCTCAATACCCTGAGTGCGCAACCAGTCGCCTACTGCATAACCGGTGCCCGCTGGCCAGCAAATGACATCCTCGGGCTTGTAGAGTTTGTATTCTGCTAATTCTGGGGACAGCTTGATTTCGCCATCTGCTACCGCGTGATACGCAATGATGACTTGGTTGTTACGCTGAAAGTCATACACACCCACCAACTGCAAAGCACTGACTTGTAAGTTGGTTTCTTCTGCAATTTCTCTGGTGACGCCTTCTTGTGGCGACTCGCCCGCTTCCATAAAACCAGTAATCAAAGCAAAGCGTCTGCCTGTCCAAGCAGCATTGCGCGCTAGCAAGATTTTTCCTTGGTATTGCACGATGCCAGCAAGCACAGGCGTGGGGTTGTTCCAATGCGTCCAATCGCAAGCAACACAACGCAAACGATCGACCCATCCGCCGTCTTCTTGTTTTGGAATTAGTTCCAGCGGTGTTGCACAGCTTGGACAAAAACGAAATGCACTCATGATGGAAACACCCCTGTAGACAAATAACGGTCACCGCGGTCACACACAATAAACACAATCGTGGCGTTCTCCACTTGTTGTGCAATTTGCAAAGCTACCCAGCAGGCACCCGCAGCTGAAACACCCGCAAAAATTCCTTCTTCGCGTGCCAAGCGACGGCACATATCTTCTGCATCTTGTTGGCTGACAAACACCAATTCGTCGACATTGGTGGCGTCATAAATTTTGGGCAAATAAGCCTCTTGCCATTTGCGAATTCCAGGAATGCGCGAACCCTCTTGCGGTTGCGCACCAATGATGCTTATGGCGGGGTTCATAGATTTCAAATAACGCGAGACCCCTGTGATAGTGCCAGTGGTACCCATCGCGCTGACGAAGTGGGTAACACGCCCTTGCGTATCTTTCCAAATTTCAGGGCCAGTAGTTTCAAAATGGATACGCGGGTTGTCGTCGTTTGCAAATTGGTCGAGCACGCGGCCTTTGCCATCCTTCTGCATCTTTTCTGCAATGTCACGCGCAGACTCCATCCCGCCACTTTTAGGCGTCAAGATAAGTTCTGCACCAAACGCTTTCATGGTTTGGGCGCGCTCTATAGAAAGGTCTTCCGGCATGATTAACACCATGCGATAACCTTTGATGGCTGCAGCCATAGCTAGGGCAATGCCTGTGTTGCCTGACGTTGCTTCAATCAAGGTGTCGCCGGGCTTAATTTCTCCACGCTCTTGGGCGCGCTGAATCATCGATAACGCAGGTCGGTCTTTGACAGAGCCTGCGGGGTTATTGCCTTCTAGTTTTCCCAAAATGACATTGCCGCGCACAGCATTTTCTTTGACGCCAATGCGTTGCAATGCGGCTAGCGGCGTTTTACCGATAGCGTCTTCTATAGTGGGATAAGTTGGCGAGGAGTTTTTAGATTGCATAAAAATTTAAAAAATCTACGAAATCGCGAACAAAGAAAGAAGGGGTTTAGTCTTTTTTCTTTTTGCTAATGATGTCGGGGGTAATTGCGTCTACCGTATTGACGACAGCTTTAGCACCGTAAATAACAGCACTGCCAGCGACATCTGCCACTGCGATAGCTGTGCTGCATGATGCTAGGAATGTGCAGATTAAGGTGATCATTAGCAGACGCATAAAGTATTTTCTTAAATAGGTAGGTAGATAGCAAAATGTAACAGTCTACTTTGCTGCATTCGGAAAGAACAATTGCTCCCCGCCAATCTTGTAACTTGCAATGGTGGCTTGTCCAATCGGCGAGATAACCCAGTCAATAAATTTCTGAGCCACATCGACTTTGACATGTGGGTGCTTAACAGGATTCACGGCTATCACCCCATATTGGTTGAATAGTCGGCTATCGCCTTCCACAAGAATCTTCATAGACCCTCGATTTTTGAAACTCAACCATGTTCCTCGGTCAGCTAGTACATACGCGTTGGTAGAGGACGCAATATTCAAAGCTGGTCCCATACCGCAACCGCATTCTTTGTAGCCAGCTCCTTTGTTCTCTAGATTGGCATTTTTCCAATAACGGAGTTCAGCAGCATGGGTGCCGCTTTTGTCTCCTCTAGAAATAAATGGTGCGTTTGCTACCGCTAAGTTTTTGAGGGCAGACATGATTTCTTTGCCAGCCACTTTGGCAGGGTCACTTGCTGGCCCAATCAATACAAAGTCGTTGTACATCACGGGATAGCGTTTGAGGCCAAAGCCATCAGCAACAAATTTTTCTTC
>JBBAOY010000005.1:0-71303 GCA_040401095.1 Limnohabitans sp. | reverse complement strand
TCTGCTGGCAAAGCATCTGCATAAAAGTCCCACACAGAAAGCACAGAGATGGCAAAAATTACTGCATCGGTTTACACCTCGCACGTTCCTGCGATTGGCGCAGCGCTAGATTTAGGCAAAATGCACGAACCCTATTGGCAACCCGTATTTGAAGGCTATGAATACGGCAAACAGTGGATGAAAGACAACAAGCCTGACGTAATTTTTTTGGTGTTCAACGACCATGCGACAGCATTCAGTTTGGACATGATTCCTACCTTCGCGATAGGAACGGCAACCGCGTACCAACCTGCCGACGAAGGTTGGGGGCCTCGCCCAGTGCCTGTTGTCAAAGGTCACCCAGAGTTGGCTTCACACATTGCGCAATCCGTTATCCAACAAGACTTCGATCTGACCATCGTCAACAAAATGGATGTAGACCATGGTTTGACCGTGCCTTTGTCTTTGATGTGTGGTCAGCAAGACCCAGCCATTGGCGCCTGGCCTTGCCCCGTGATTCCTTTTGCAGTGAACGTTGTGCAATACCCCATACCCAGTGGGCAACGTTGCTTTAACCTAGGACAAGCCATACGCAAAGCGGTGGAGAGTTACGACGAAGACCTCAACGTGCATATATGGGGAACCGGTGGCATGAGCCACCAGTTGCAAGGGGCACGGGCGGGTTTGATCAACCGCGCTTGGGACAACCAATGGTTAGACATGATGATCAATGACCCCGTGGCGTGTGCGCAATTACCGCACATTGACTACGTGCGCGAAGCCGGCAGCGAAGGTATTGAGTTGGTGATGTGGTTGATTGCGCGCGGTGCTATGTCAGACGTGAACGGCGGCAAAGTTACTGGCATTGCGCCCAAACTCGTCAAACGTTTCTACCATGTGCCTGCATCGAACACTGCGGTGGGCCATGCTATTTTGGAATGTCAATAATTTTTAATTTCGGAGAATCACCACATGTCTAAAACAATCAAAGTAGCGCTTGCAGGTGCAGGTGCGTTTGGTATCAAGCACTTGGACGGCATCAAAAATATTGACGGTGTAGAAGTCGTCTCTCTCATCAGCCGTGAATTAGAAAAAACCAAAGAGGTAGCTGCGAAGTATGGAATTGGACACGTCACTACCAATTTAGAAGACAGCTTGGCTTTGCCTGAGGTGGACGCCGTTATTTTGTGCACTCCCACACAAATGCACGCAGCCCAAAGCATTGCTTGCTTGAAAGCTGGCAAACATGTGCAAGTGGAAATTCCTTTGGCAGACAGTTGGAAAGATGCTGAATCGGTGGTGTCTTTGGCCAAAGAAAAAGGTTTGGTCGCCATGTGTGGCCACACCCGTAGGTTTAACCCCAGCCACCAGTATGTGCACAACAAGGTGAAAGCAGGGGAATTCAACATCCAACAAATGGATGTGCAAACCTATTTTTTCCGCCGCACCAATATGAACGCGCTTGGCCAAGCCCGTAGTTGGACCGACCACTTGTTGTGGCACCACGCAGCACACACGGTGGACTTGTTTGCTTATCAAGCGGGTAGTCCGATCGTGAAAGCCAATGCGGTGCAAGGTCCCATCCATCCAACGCTTGGTATTGCTATGGATATGAGCATCCAGTTGAAAGCAGCTAACGGTGCAATTTGCACTTTGAGTTTGTCTTTCAACAACGATGGGCCTTTGGGGACTTATTTCCGCTACATCGGGGACAACGCAACCTACTTAGCGCGCTATGACGACCTGTTCACAGGAAAAGAAGAACAGATCGATGTGTCCAAAGTGGCGGTATCGATGAACGGCATTGAACTTCAAGATCGCGAATTCTTCAGTGCCATCAAAGAGGGACGTGAGCCTAACTCGAGTGTGGCGCAGGTGTTACCTTGCTACAAAGTACTGCACGAGTTGGAGTTGCAATTGAACGCGGCATAGTAATTTTTGGCGAATCCGTGACCGACTTTTTACAACTCTTTTTCAGTGGTCTCGCCACTGGAAGTATTTATGCATTAGCCGCCCTCGGGTTTACCTTGCTGTGGCAAGCCTCGGGCACGATTAACTTCGCCCAAGGCGAGTTTGTGATGTTGCCTGCATTCATGATGATTGGATGTCTAGCAGCAGGCATGCCTCTGCTGCTGAGCTTTTGCGTGAGTTGTGTTTTGTCGGTCTTTGTATTGGGATGGTTGTTCAAGCGTGGCTTGGTCGACCCTCTGTTTAAGTACGGGATGATGCCCATCGTCGTTGCGACCATTGGACTATCCATTGCAATGAGAAATGGTGTGCGTGCAGGTTTTAGTGCTGAGCCGCAACCTTTTCCAAATTTGTTTCCAGATGCGGTCTACAACGTCGCGGGTGTTGTGGTGTCAGGCACCGACGTAGGCACCTTTGTGTTTGCCATGGCTTTAGTTTTAGTCACACAAGCTTTCTTGGCCAAAACGGTAACGGGACGCGCGATGCAAGCGGTGGCACAAAACACCGAGAGTGCGTCTGTCTTGGGCATCAATGTTCCGCGCATGATTTTTTATACATTTGCTATCAATGCGGTCCTTGCTGCAGCAGCCGCAATCTTGGTAACACCCACCTACCTTGCTAAGTTCGATATGGGTGGGTCCCTTGGTAACAAAGCCTTCTTTGCAGCCATCATCGGTGGCTTTAACAATTCACGGGGAGCTTTGTTAGGCGGATTACTTGTGGGTGTCTGTGAAAACTTAGCAGCCGCTTACATCTCGCCAGCTTATAAAGACGCGGTGGCGCTGATTATTTTTATGGTGGTGATTTTGTTTAAGCCACAAGGTTTACTGGGTAAAAAAGTGGAGCGCAAGGTATGAAAAAACTTGCACTTTTCTCCATCGTGTTGGGTTTATTTGCCTTGGTTTTTGTACCCACGCAATTGAAAAACCACGGTATTTATTTATTCACCTATTGGTTGATTTATGTGATTGCAGCCATGGGTCTTAACTTAACAGTTGGTTATGCAGGCCAAAAGTCGCTAGGTCATGCCGCATTCTTTGGAATTGGCGCCTACACCGTTGCCATCATGCTGAAGGCGGGGTTGAGTTTTTGGTTAGGTCTGCCTATGGCTGCTTTGGGTTGCTTTGTCGTCGGCCTTGCGCTTGGTTTTCCTGCCTTGCGCGTACAAACTATTTATTTGGCGTTTGCCACCTTGGGCTTCAACACAGCTATTTGGTTGGTGATGCGCAATGAAGAGTGGTTAACAGGCGGCACCTTTGGTATCAATAACATCGCACGTCCGGAAGCTTTTGGCATCAGCTTCGATGGCAATTTGGCTTATTACTACTTGGTGTTGGGTATTGCGCTTGTATTGGCTGTCCTACTTTTAGGTCTATTACGTTCGCCTTGGGGTAAAGCTTTCACCGCTTTGCGTGATAACCCCATACGCGCCGAAAGCTTGGGCGTTGATATTCGTAATTACACCTTGTTGAGCTTCGCCATTGGTGCGGCTTATGCAGGTATCGCTGGGGGCTTGTTTGCCTCATTGGTGCAATTCATTGACCCCTCTCCGTTTAATGTGGAAGCTTCCATCATGATGTATCTGATGGTGGTGGTCGGTGGCCCTGGTTACTTCTTTGGTCCCATGATTGGCGCTGCGGTGGGCGTGATCTTGCCTGAGTGGTTGCGTTTTGCGCAAGCTTGGTATTTGTTTGTATTTGGCAGTGCCGTAGTGGTTTTGATGATTTGGCTGCCGGATGGCTTGTTAAGTATTCCAGACCGCATTCGCGCCAAGCGCCAGTCGCGTGACGCGTCTGCGTTGCGCGCATCCACAGGCAAGCCACTAGCGCCGCAAGGGGTGAAAGCATGACCTTGACTAACAACCACCCTGTTTTGAAAGTGACGGGCTTGAAAAAAGCCTATGGCGCAATTCAAGCGGTTGGCGGCGTTTCGTTTGAAGTGCGCCCTGGAGAAATCTTTGGGGTCATTGGCCCCAATGGTTCTGGCAAAACGACTTTGTTCAACAGCATGTTGGGGCAGATCACGCCAGACGAAGGCAAGATCGAACTCAATGGCCAAGATGTGACTACTTTGGGTCCGTTAGAACTCAATCGCTTAGGCGTAGGCCGCACCTTCCAGACCTTGCAAGTGTTTGGCAAGATGACGGTGCGCGACAACTTGATCGTTGCTGCCCAAGAGCACCAAGGCAGTTTGTTTAGTCGTATGTTCGCGCCAGGTGATTCGGGCTTGGGTGGCAAGGCTGATGCATTGATCGAACAATTTCACATCAGCCATGTCGCAGACAAAAAAGCCGGTGAACTGAGTTACGGACAACAAAAGTTGGTCGATATCGCCATGGCATTTATGAGTGAGCCTGATTTGGTATTACTTGATGAACCCTGCGCAGGTGTGAACCCTGCATTGGTGGGTGAGATATCGAAGTTGTTAAAAGAACTCAACCAGTCGCGCAAAGGCAGTTTTGTAGTGATCGAACACAACATGGACTTTGTGATGGCGCTATGCCATCGCATCATGGTGATGGTGGAGGGCGAGGTGCTTGCTATTGGTACACCCGCAGAAATACGCGCGAATAAGCAAGTGCTCGACGCCTACTTAGGAAATTGAGATGACCACTCCATGCATTGAATTTAAAGATGTCGTCGCGGGTTACAAGGATTTCATGATTCTCAACGACTTGTCTTTCAGCGTGCCAACAGGTTCGATCACTTTGTTGATTGGGCCTAATGGGGCAGGTAAGTCGACAGTGCTCAAGACCTTGTTTGGTTTGCTGACTCCGAAGCAAGGACAGGTTTATTTGAACGGCGAAGAGATTTCAGGCGCCAGCCAAAAAGATTTGCTGGCGAAAGGCATTGCCTTTGTGCCACAAGGACGTAATTTGTTTGGTCAACTCTCTGTGTATGAAAACTTGGAACTTGGCGGTATCACCATTGGCATGAAAACAACGCACGAACGAATCCCCGAAGTGCTGGAGTTTTTTCCGCGTGTGAAAGCGCGTATGAACTCAGCGGCGGCTTCTTTGTCAGGCGGTGAGCAAAAGCAGTTGGAGATCGGCCGCGCGCTGCTATTGCGCCCCAAGGTACTACTGATCGACGAGCCTTCTATAGGTTTGTCACCGATAGTCGTGCAAGACGTTTTTAAACTCTTGAGAAAACTGGCAGACCAAGGCACGACCATATTAATGGTGGAACAAAACGTTAAGAGTGCCTTGAAGTATTCCGATGAAGCAATTGCTTTGGAGTCTGGTCGCTTGGTCCTACACCAGTCTGCAGCCGAGATCTTGGCCGACCCCGAAATGGATCGCTTGTTTTTGGGCGCTGCCGTCAAGGTTTAACTGGGTGCTTTGCTTAAGCCATGGTATAGATTGCGTAAAGCTTTGCGTTTTATACTTTGCGAATGAACGAACTAGTACATTCCAAATCTAAGACTGCACTTGCTAAGCCAAAAGTAAAACGCCAGCGCGTCACGACCCGTACCAATGATCCTGCGCGCACGATGGCGGGCATCATGGCAGTGGCTACGCAAGAGTTTGCCGCTAAGGGTTTGGCGGGTGCGCGTATCGATGCCATTGCTGACGCCACCCACACCAGCAAGCGCATGATCTATTACTACTTCGGTAGCAAAGAGGGGCTGTACCTCGCTGTTCTCGAAGAGTCGTATCGCAGCATTCGCCAAACCGAGTCTGATTTGCAATTAGCCGATTTGCCACCCGCAGAGGCATTGGCTAAATTGGTAGGCTTTACTTTTGACCACCATCACGGCAACCAAGACTTTGTCCGCTTAGTCATGTCTGAGAACATCCAACGCGGTGAATATTTGGCACAGAGTAAGTTGATACAAGAACTCAATGTGTCGGTGATCGAGTCCATCCAAGAACTTTATGAGCGCGGGGTGAAGCAGGGCGTCTTTAGAAAAGGCTTGGACCCTATCGATATCCATGCCTCTATTTCTGCGCTGACGTTCTTTAATGTTTCAAATCGCTACACATTCGATTTGATCTTCAAACGCAACGGTTACACCCCTAAATCTTTGGCCCAGCGCAGGCAGAGAGTGATCGAAATGGTGCAGCGTTTTTGCGTTATTTGAAATTTACATAGCAGATAGTGGGTGATGTCTTCAAAAATATAGGGTTTTTACTAGGCGGCAACAAACTAACTGCTTAGTACATTTTGTCTTGGCTTTTATTTTTCCGGAAAATTCCCATGCTTAACCGTTTGTTAGATCGTTATTGCCGGCTTTTAGAAATCTTGATTTCCATTGCTCTCGCGCTGATGGTTGTATTGGTTTTCGGTAATGTGGTGATGCGTTATGCCTTTAACTCCGGCATCACCTTGTCAGAAGAGTTGTCGCGGTGGTTATTTGTGTGGGTAACTTTCTTAGGTGCCATTGTGGCGATGAAAGATGGCGCGCACTTAGGTTCTGACACCTTGGTATCCAGGCTTTCTGTACGTTGGCAAAAAATATTTTTAGTCATTGGTCACGGACTGATGCTTTTCATTTGTTGGTTGCTATTTAAAGGATCGCTGGACCAAACCATCATCAATTGGGATTCCACCAGTGCGGTGATGGAAGCCTCTATGGGTATTTTTTATGCTTGCGGCATGGTGCTTGCTGTTTCAGGCGCGTTGATTTTGATTGACCATATGTTGCGTTTATTTAGAGGTGAATTGGCTGACAGCGAATTAATTGGCGTGCGGGAGTCTGAAGAAGAGCCTATGAATGTTCCAGCTCCGCTCAAATAAAAACCAAGGAATTCAAACATGACTATCGTTGTATTTTTAGGATCCCTTCTTGCTGCTATGGCGCTGGGTGTGCCTATTGCTTTCTCTTTGTTGTTATGTGGCGCAGCTTTGATGTGGCACATGAATATGTTTGACGCGCAAATATTGGCGCAAAACGTGATCGAAGGCTCTAACAGCTTCCCGCTTCTTGCTGTTCCATTTTTTATGTTGGCTGGTGAAGTGATGAATACCGGCGGCTTATCCAGAAGGATTGTGGATTTCGCCATGGCCTTGGTCGGCCACATTCGTGGCGGCCTAGGTTATGTAACGATTGTGGCGGCTTGTCTTTTGTCCGCGCTGTCTGGTTCTGCCGTAGCAGATGCTGCGGCTTTGACGGCCTTGTTGTTGCCCATGATGGTCAAAGCAGGGCATGACAAAGCACGCAGCGGTGGATTGATAGCAGCGTGCGGCGTGATCGGCCCGATCATTCCGCCTTCGATTGGCTTTGTGATCTTTGGTGTGGCTGCCAATGTGTCTATCAGTAAATTATTTTTGGCTGGCATTTTTCCTGGCATCGTGTTGGCGGCAGGTTTATGGGCGACTTGGTGGTGGTGCACACGCAAAGAAGACTTGACACCACCAGCTCGTAAAACAACCGCTGAAGTTTTTGCGGCCATGCGCAGTGCTGGCTGGGCTTTGATGCTGCCTTTGATTATTTTGGTGGGATTGCGCATGGGCGTTTTCACGCCAACCGAGGCGGCTGTGGTGGCTGCTGTCTATGCCTTGTTTGTTGCGGGTGTCATTTATCGTGAACTTACTTGGTACCAATTGTTTGATGTGTTCAGATCAGCTGCAAAGACTACGTCTGTGATCATGTTCTTAGTGGCGGCGGCGATGGTGTCGGCCTGGCTCATCACGGTAGCTAATTTGCCTGCCCAAGTGGTGGATTTATTGCAACCTTTAATGGATAAGCCCATGTTGTTGATGGCGGCCATCATGGTCTTATGCATGATTGTTGGCACTGCAATGGATATGACGCCGACTATTTTGATCTTGACGCCTGTATTAATGCCCATTGTCAAAGCCGCAGGCATCGATCCTATTTATTTTGGCGTCTTGTTCATTATCAATAACTCCATAGGTTTGGTGACCCCACCTGTTGGAACCGTGTTGAATGTGGTTGCTGGTGTCGGGCGCATGCGCATGGACGATGTGACACGTGGTGTTTTACCGTTCATGGCCGTGCAGTTCTTGGTCATGTTCTTAATGGTGCTATTTCCAGCCATCGTGATGGTGCCAGCACGCTGGTTGTATTGATTTTTCCATTCCATTGTCTGTTCGGGTACGCAAGGCAGTGGAAATTCTTTTTCGCGTACGACCACAGATTTCATCAGGAGACATGGATATGAAACGTGTATTTATTAAAACTGTGATCGCTTCAGTGGCCTTGGCTGCTATGGGCATGGCTTTGGCCCAAGACAAGACGATCAAATTTGCGAACCAAAATGCCGTGGGCCATCCCATTGTTCAAGGCATGGAAAAATTTAAAGAGATTGTTGAAAAACAATCTGCTGGAAAGATCAAAGTCAACCTTTTCCCTGGTGGTGCATTGGGCAGCGACCAAGCAAATGTATCGGCCATTCAAGGCGGCACGTTAGAAATGGCCGCAATGAACTCGGGCATCTTTGCCAGCCAAGTCAAAGACTTTGCTGTATTTGATTTCCCTTTCATGTTTGCCAATGGCAAAGAAGCCGACGCCGTGGTTGACGGTGCTTTTGGCCACAAGATGCATTCCAAATTGGAAGACAAAGGCATGGTCGGCTTAGGCTATTACGAGCTTGGCTTTCGCAACATGACCAACGGTAAGCGTGCGATCAACAAAGTCGCTGACATTGAAGGTTTGAAGTTGCGTGTCATTCCTAACCCTATCAATGTGGACTGGGTCAAGGCTTTGGGCGCAAACCCCACACCGCTGCCATTCCCTGAGTTGTATGCCGCATTGGAACAAAAGGCTGTAGACGGTCAAGAAAATCCACTGGCCACTATTTTTGGTGCCAAACTTTTTGAAGTTCAAAAACATCTGACACTGACGGGCCACCAATACAACCCTCAATCTGTTGTGATGAGCAAAAAGTTTTGGGATGGTTTGAGTGCTTCTGAAAAGAAGATTGTGTCTGACGCTGTGACTGAGTCTGCTAAGTTCCAACGCACCACTGCACGCGCTTTAGAAGCCGGCACTTTAGAAACATTGAAGAAAAATGGCATGGAAGTGACCACACTACCAGCAGCTGAAATGGCCATTCTTCGCGAAAAAATGAAGCCTGTGATTGTCAAGAACGGAGAAGCTATTGCCGCGACGGTTACTGAATTGCAAGCTGAATTAGCCAAACTGCGTAAATAACTGAGATGGATCATGCGCCAAAATGGCGCATGTCGGGGGTTTGACTGAAGTCACCCCCTTTTTGTATTTTTTGAAGGGTGGTTTGTATGAAGATTTTGATGCTCCATGGAATAAACCATGACATGTTTGGTAAGCGTGACCCTGCGCAATACGGCATTATCACGTTGAACGAAATCAATACCAGCCTACAAAAACTAGGCAAAGAGTTGGGCGCTGAGGTCGATTGCTTCCAAACGAATCACGAAGGTGCGATGTGCGAACGCATCCACAAAGGTTTCCTGGATGGTGTTAATGCAGTGTTAATCAACGCTGGTGCATGGACGCATTACAGCTATGGCATTCGCGATGCACTGGCTATTTTGACGTGTCCCATTGTTGAGTTGCACATGTCCAATATCCATGCGCGTGAAGAATTCCGCCACAAGTCTGTCTTTGCTGAGATTGTCCAAGGCCAAATTTGTGGATTTGGTGCAGACAGCTATTTATTGGCCCTGCGTGCGGCGGTATCGGCGGCAAAGGGTGCTAAGTAAAACATGACGATCAATGGCAATACTGAACTGATCGCACACATTGGGTATCCGACACACGCATTCAAGTCGCCGCTAATTTATAACCCCTATTTCGAACAGGCAGGTATCAATGCTGTGGTCGTGCCTATGGGGTGTCAGACAGAGCATTACCCCGCATTTTTAAAGTCGGTGTTTGACCTCGCCAATATCCGAGGCGCGCTTATCACCATGCCGCATAAAGTTACGACGGTGTCGTTGCTGGATGAAGTGACCGCGACAGTGAAAGTAGCGGGTGCCTGCAATGCTGTGAAACGCACCAGCGACGGACGCTTAGTGGGAGACATGTTTGACGGCGCAGGTTTTGTGCGCGGTGTGCAACGCAAAGGTTTTGATTTAAAGGGTAAACGTGTTTTGGTGGTGGGCAGTGGCGGCGTGGGCAGTGCGATTGCCGCATCACTCGCTGCAACTGGCATCGCTGCTATTTCTTTGTTTGATGTCAATACAGTTTCTGCCCAAGCATTAGGAGATCGCTTGAAGCGACACTACCCTGCGATTGAGGTGCGTTGCGGATCGAATGACCCTGCCGATCACGACTTGGTGGTCAACGCCACGCCTATGGGGATGAAAGAAGGCGACCCATTGCCGATGGACGTTTCGCGTATTTCTACAGATGCTTTTGTAGGTGAAGTGGTGATGCGTACAGAAATCACAGCATTTCTGAAAGCGGTCCAAGACCGAGGTTGCCGTGTGCAAGTAGGTTCAGACATGTTGTTTGAACAAATTCCTGCCTACTTGGAATTTTTTGGTTTTGCCACTACGACGGCAGAGAATTTACGCGAAGTAGCGCAACTCGAATGATTTGCGCTGTTTGGTCTAATCTACCTATTAGTTGTTGTTAGGAGTCTTCGATGAATACCAATCCACTTCACAGAGAAGCTGTCCCTGAAACCCCCAACCGCCTTGGTGTTGAGGGGATTGAGTTCATCGAATACACCACGTCGCATCCACAAGCATTAGGCCAAGTGTTGGAGAATATGGGTTTTAAACCGGTGGCGCGTCACCGTTCACGTGAAGTGACTTTATACCGCCAAGGCGGCATGAATTTGGTGGTCAATGCCAACCCTGAGGACGCACGTATGAGTGGTGCAGCAGATGGCAAACCGGTTATTTCTGCGGTGGCATTTCGTGTGCACGATGCTTTGAAGGCGCATACCCGTTGCATAGAGCTAGGTGCATGGACGGTACCTAGTCATGCGCAAGCGATGGAGTTACATATTCCTGCGATCCACGGCCCCGGCAGCACACGGTTTTATTTTGTCGATCGATGGAAAGAATTCTCCATCTACGACATTGACTTCAAACCTATTCCCACAGTAGACCAACACCCCAAGTCGATCGCTGACATGTCTTACTTTGGCGTGGTGCAGTACATCGGCGTTGGACGCAGTGCAGACTGGTTGGCGTATTTTGAAAATATTTTCGATTTCACATTTATTCCAGATGACCAGCGCTTTGGCATTTTGCCCAAGGGTAAGTTGATGAAAAGCCCTTGTGGTCAGTTTTTATGGCAACTCATTGAGCCCGAGCCTTGGATGGATGGCGACGAATCGCCAGAGTCCTTGCAACGCATTGGCTTAGGGGTGGCAGATGTGGGCGCGGCAGTCAAAGTGCTCAAAGCCCAAGGTGTGGAGTTTGTGGAGTCCAGTCAACTGCACCCAGAAGACAGAGGCGCACTGACGCGCGGCATGTTGGGTTCGGTGTCGTTTGAATTGGTCCATCAAACCAAATCTTCTGCGTAAGGGATGGCCATGAATTTGCTCGATGGCTTTGGCATGGACACGATCACGATGGCGGGCTCATTAGATGCCAAGTTGTCTGCCATGAAGCAAGCAGGTTTTTCGCAAGTGATGTTGATGGCGCGTGATTTGGTCGGGCATCCTGGTGGCGTGCCTGAAGCCGTAAAGGTCATTCAAGCCAGTGGCTTGCGACCCACAGGCTTTCAAGTGTTGCGTGATTTCGAAGGCCTCTCTGGTCATTTGCATAGCTACAAAGTAGATATTGCGAAATCGATGTTGGAGATGTGTGCCGCAACGGGTAGCAAAGTGCTGTTGGCGTGTTCTTCTTCCTCGCGCCACGCTACAGACGATTTAGACCACATTGCCAGAGATTTGAAAAAACTCGCCATGTTGGCCTTGCCGCTTGGAATCAAGGTTGCCTATGAGGGCTTGTCTTGGGGAAGAACAGTCAACGAATTCACCACGTCTTGGGATGTGGTGTGTCGCGCAGACTGTCCTAATTTAGGCATTGGCTTAGATTCATTTCATATCTTCGCGGCTAAAACATCGTTAGACGCCATCGAAGATTTAGATCCAGAAAAAATCTTTCTTGTGCAGTTGTCAGACTTCATGTGGAACGAGACACCAACGTTTGAAGAGCGCATGACAACGGCACGAACTTTCCGTGTGTTTCCTGGTGAAGGCGTGCACAGCGAAGACTTGGCTGATTTGGTGATGCGCCTAGACCGTATTGGTTATCGCGGCGACTACAGTTTTGAAGTGTTCAACGACGATTACCAACAACTACCATTAAGCACCGTCGCAGAGCGCGCTAAAAAAAGTGCGACTTGGTTGCACAATGATGTGCTGCACCGATCTGCACCTCTCCCATCTTGGACACGTCCACACAAGGCTTAACTTTTATGCAACAACGTCAACTCGGCCCTTTCACTGTTTCTGCCATTGGTTTGGGGTGTATGAACTTGAGCCATGCCTATGGCACGCCACCAACTGCTGAAGTGGGTGAGGCATTGATACACAAAGCCTTGGATATTGGCGTCACGCTATTTGATACCGCAGCGATTTATGGTTTTGGTGCCAACGAAAAATTAGTGGGAAAAGCCTTAAAAGCACACCGCCAAAAAATCACGCTTTGTAGCAAAGGCGGTATGGCCGGAGTCGAGTTCCCCGATGGCGTGAAACGCGTGATCGATGGCAGACCAGAGACTATTCGTAAAAACTGTGAAGACAGTTTGAGCCGATTAGGCACAGAGGTGATTGACTTGTATTACCTACACCGCTGGGACAAGAAAGTCCCGATTGAAGAGAGTGTGGGCGCGATGAGCGATTTGGTGCGCGCGGGCAAAGTTAGAACCCTTGGTTTGAGCGAGGTATCTGCAAGTACTTTGCGCAAAGCGCATGCGGTGCATCCCATCACCGCCTTGCAAACCGAATACTCTTTGTGGACGCGTAATCCTGAAATTGCAGTGCTGCAAGCCTGTAAAGAATTGGGCGTAACTTTCGTGGCGTTTAGCCCCGTAGCGCGTGGGTTTTTATGTGCTGGCGATTTGGCGATTGACCAGTTTGCAGAAAAAGACATTCGCCGCACCATGCCGCGTTTTGTACAAGATACCTATACGGCCAACTTGCCTTTACGCAAAGCCTACCAAGCCTATGCAGCCAAAGTAGGTTGTACTCCAGCGCAATTGGCGCTGGCTTGGTTGTTGCAAAAAGACAGTTCGCTGATTCCAATTCCTGGAACGCAAAACATTACTCACTTAGAAGAAAACATGCAATCCTTGGATGTGCACTTATCTGCCCAGCAGATGCTAGAGCTAGATGCTTTGGTGAACCAACACACAGTAAAAGGTGCGCGCTATAACGCGCAGAGTGCGATTGAAGTGGATACAGAAGAGTTTGTGTAGCCAACTGAAATGGATGTCGCTTTGTCAGTAAAGCGCTACAACGGTGCAACGTTTTTTGGCTGTTGCACTCTTTACTGAATCAAATCTTTCACTGTCGCAAGCGCAATAAACATGTGCAATGGGTGATTTGTCAGAGCCATGAATCCGTGATGCGCATAAAAACTGGCGGCGTCTTCATCTTTAGCATCAACGATAAAAGCATAGGCAGCAATCTCTGACGTCACTGCTCTGCGCAATGCATCAGCCAGCATTGCAGCACCTAAGCCTTTTCTCTTGAAAGTATGGTCGACAGCAAGTCTGCCCATACGCACCGCAGGCACGCTAGGGTAACGTGGCAGTTTTTTAACAAGTACTTCAGGTAAATCTGCCAACATCACGCTGGCAGAAGCAAGCGTGTAGTAACCAGCAATTTTTCCATACGCGTCTGAGGCCACAAAACATGCGGTCACACGTCGCTTGATGTCTTGGCTTACCTGCGTTTGGAAATATTTGTCCAAAGGAGTTATGCCGCAGGCAAAGGAAAAGCGATCGCTGGAGAGATCCAGCGAGGTGACAACAAACTTATGCGCCATTAAGCGATCAATAGTTTGTTAGCCTTGGCAAAGGCTCTTTTAAGTGCTGCATTCGGCTTTGCTGGTGCAATCAGGGCATTAGCAAAGGCTTCTTGGTCTGCGACAGACAAACGGACATGATCCGCTTGGGCTATAGTTTTATTGGCCGCTATTTGCAGCGCGTGGACCACAAAATCGGTCATGGTCCTACCTTGAATTTCCGCAGCACGTTTAACGGTCATGTGTAAATCTTGACTGATACGAGCCTCCAATCGCGCCGACTGAAGCTTTGATGTATGTGGCATAGCAATAGATCGAGCGGGCATGGCGTTTCTCCTAAGAACTATTTATTGTACGGCAAATTGCCGGACACATGAGTGATTGCGAATTGGTTAATGGAAAGCTTGGTTTTCTAATGGGTTAAATCGTAAGTTTGTATTCTGTTTGATTGAATGTGTGGAAGTCAGAATTTCAATATCTACGATATGTACTAATAAAATTTTCGACAAAATAAAAGAAAAACAGGATGCTGAGCGAGAGCCCAGCATCCTGTTTTTTTATGACTTACAGATATTTTTACAAGTCGGTTCTTACTTTAAATCGTGTCAATAAAGCTGCGCAACTTGTCGCTACGGCTAGGATGCTTCAATTTACGCAGCGCCTTGGCTTCGATTTGACGGATGCGCTCGCGCGTGACGTCGAATTGTTTGCCGACTTCTTCCAAGGTGTGGTCGCTGGTCATCTCGATACCAAAACGCATGCGTAGCACTTTGGCTTCGCGTGGTGTGAGGCCGTCCAAGATGTCTTTGACGACATCGCGCAAACCAGCTTGCATCGCCGCTTCGATGGGCGCGGTGTTGACGCTGTCTTCAATGAAGTCGCCCAAATGGCTGTCGTCATCGTCACCGATCGGTGTTTCCATGGAGATAGGCTCTTTGGCGATCTTCATGATCTTGCGGATTTTGTCTTCTGGAATTTCCATCTTCTCGGCCAAGACGCTGGCATCTGGCTCAAAACCAAACTCTTGCAAGTGTTGGCGGCTGATACGGTTCATCTTGTTGATGGTTTCGATCATGTGTACAGGAATACGGATGGTGCGCGCTTGATCAGCGATGGAGCGGGTGATCGCCTGGCGAATCCACCATGTGGCGTAGGTGGAGAATTTATAACCACGGCGGTATTCGAACTTGTCGACCGCTTTCATCAAACCGATGTTGCCTTCTTGGATCAAATCTAAGAACTGCAAACCACGGTTGGTATATTTTTTAGCGATAGAAATAACCAAGCGCAAGTTGGCTTCGATCATTTCTTTCTTGGCATGGCGTGAACTGCGTTCACCTTCGTTCATGCGCTTGTTGATGTCTTTGAGTTGGTCCAAAGGCACCACCACACGCGATTGCAAGTCGATGAGTTTTTGCTGCAACTCTTGGATCGGCGGAATATTGCGGCTCATGGTGGCAGACCATGTCTTACCAGCAGACGCTTGCTTTTCCACCCATTTGATATTGAGTAGGTTAGGTGGGAAGTCTTTGACAAACGTGGCTTGTGGCATGCCGCATTTATCCACAATGATGCGACGCAGTTCGCGTTCTTTCTTGCGCACTTCGTCGACTTGACCACGCACCATTTCGCACAATTTCTCAATGGTTTTGGCGGTGAAGCGGATGGTCATCAACTCTGTGGTCAAAGCCTGTTGGGCTTTGACATAAGCAGGAGAGCCGTAGCCTTCTTTGTCGTAGACCTTGCGCAACTTGTCGAAGTGCGTTTGCATGCGGTCGAAGTGGGCGAGGGCTTGGGTTTTGAGCTCTTCTAGTTTCTTGGTAAGCGCTTTGGAGCCGCCTTTGCCATCGTCGTCATCTTCTTCGTCAAATTCGTCGAAGTCTTCTTCGGCTACATAGTCGTCAGCTTCGTTCAAATTGTTGAAGCCGTCGACCACGGTAGAGATCACCACTTTGTCTTGGCGGATGTCGTCAGCCATCGCAAGAATGGCAGCGATGGTGGCGGGCGAGCCACTGATCGCTTGCATCATGTCCATCAAGCCGCCTTCGATGCGCTTGGCGATTTCAATTTCGCCTTCGCGGGTCAGCAACTCGACAGTGCCCATTTCGCGCATGTACATGCGCACGGGGTCGGTGGTGCGACCGAATTCGCTGTCCACCGTGGAGAGGGCTGCTTCGGCTTCTTCTTCCGCTTCTTCCTCAGTGGCGGCAGTTGGTGTGTTGTTGTTGAGGAGCAGAGTTTCTGCGTCTGGGGTGTGTTCGTAAACCGCTACGCCCATGTCGTTCAACATGGAAATCACGACTTCCATGGTCTCAGCATCGACCAGTTTGTCGGGTAAGTGGTCAGAGATTTCGCCATGGGTCAAATAGCCGCGTGTCTTACCGAGTTTGATCAGGGTTTTGAGGCGTTGACGGCGCTTTTGCATGTCTTCTTCAGACAGCACGGTCTCGTCGAGGCCAAATTCTTTCATCAAGGCGCGTTCTTTCGCCTTGCTGATTTTCATACGCAGGGGTTTGACTTTTTCTGCGGTGGCGACTTCTTCGCCTTCGAGATCGGCTTCGATGTCGCTCAAATCTGTGTCGTCTAAGCCTTTGCCTGCTTTGCCTTTGGCACTAGATTTAGCGGCTTTTTTACCGGTGACTTTGGGGGCGTGGGCAACGACGGCTGGTTTTTTCGCAGGTGCTTTTGGAGGAACTGCTTTTGCTGCTGGCTTGGCAACCACTTTTGCAGATGTTTTGGCAGCCGGTTTAGCCACTGACTTAGCGACAGGCTTAGCCGCAGTTTTGGCAACTGGTTTGGCTGGCGATTTAGCTACAGTTTTGGCCGGTGCTTTGGCTACTGGTTTAGCAGCTGTCTTGGCTACTGGTTTAGCGGTTGGCTTAGCTGCTGCTTTTGGAGCTGCTTTTTTGATGGCCTGGGTAGGAGCTGGCTGTTTGGATTTGGATGCGGTGGGCATGAAAACTCCTGAATTTCAAATGAAACACATATTCGGCGCTGAAAACTGCGCGTCAATGAACTGGAAAGGGAGGAACCCTAGGAATTAGGCAAGCGAGGTGGGCGAACATTTGGTGTGCAGTCCTTGCGGTTAGCGGCGAGTCGTGCACTGATGTCACGGTTGGCCTGGCCCGGAGGTGCTGCTGTCGCACTTGCCAAAGATGTGGATTTTACCTATATCCCCTGATTTAGCAAGCCCCTATCGAGGTTTTTTAGGGGGCAGGGGCAGCGTTCAGGCCTATTTGTTTGCGCCGCTCATACAAGGCTTTGTAGCGGGTAAGGGCGGTGGGGTCCGATTGCGAGCTTTCGATCGCTTGCTTCATCTGGGCGTCTAAGTTCTCGAGCAATATTTTTTGCAAAATGCTTTGCAATTCTTGGCGCGCATCTCTGGCTTGTTTGTCGTTGGCGGCATCTTGCGCTTGTGTGGCGTCAGAGTCGTCCACCGTGTTGGTAAAACTGGTGGACATCACGCGCGTTGCCAAGGGCTCGCATTCATGGCCGCGCAAGCCTTCAAGCAAAGCCGCCCAACTGAGGTTGCCGTGCTCGTGATGCTGGTGGTCGATCCAGACAAACAAGGGGCCATGGGGCGGGGCGAGGCTGCACAAAAGGTCATGGTCTTCACCCGACAGCTCTTGCCAAATTTCCATGTTGGAGAGCAAGACGCGCGCGGCGTGGTCAGCACGGCCTGCTGGAATTTGCCTGGTACCGCGCGTCCAAGTACGGGGCTTTTTCTTGAAATCAAAACTGCGCTTGGCGGTGGGACTCGGTGGTATCCACAGGTCTTGCAATTCATTGGTGCCGAGTTCACACAGGCTGGCAATTTCGCCTAGCAATTGGCGTTTGAGCGCGCCATCAGGCAAAGCCATCCACATGGGCTTGGCGTTACTGGCGAGGTGCGCGCGGCCCTCGGCGCTGAGCAAGTCGCAGCCTTCGCGGGCCACTTCAATCAGCATGCGACTCAAAGGCATCGCTTCGGTGACGGCATGGGCAAAAGCGTCTTTGCCAAAAGTGCGGATGTAGCTGTCGGGGTCATGTTCAGTGGGCAAAAACAAAAACTTGATGCTGCGTACATCGCTGGCAAAACTCAGCGCGCCGTCCAGTGCTTTTTTCGCGGCACGGCGTCCTGCGCTGTCTCCGTCAAAAGCAAACACGACGTTGTCGGTGAACCGAAAAAGTTTTTGGATGTGGTCTGCCGTGCAGGCCGTACCCAGTGTGGCGACTGCATTGGCAAACCCGAGTTGGGAGAGAGCTACCACGTCCATATAGCCTTCGGTGACCAAGGCGTAGCCAAGATCGCGCATCGCTTGGCGTGCCTCAAATAGGCCGTAGAGTTCGCGACCCTTGCTAAATACGGGCGTCTCTGGCGAATTCAGATATTTAGGCGTGCCGTCGCCTAAAACACGGCCACCAAAACCTATGCACTCGCCTTTGATATTGCGAATAGGAAACATGACGCGGTCACGAAAACGGTCGTAGCGTTTTTCGTCTTCACCGTTTTCTTGTTGGGTGATGACCAAGCCGCTTTCCACCAAAAGCGGATCTTGGTAGTCTGGAAACACGCTGGCCAGGCTTCGCCATCCGTCTGGGGCGTAGCCCAAACCAAACTGTCTGGCGATTTCTCCGCTTAAGCCCCGATTCTTGAAATAGGCGATGGCTTGGGGCGATGACTTGAGCTGTTTGCGATAGGCCTCAACCGCTTTTTCCAATACTTCGGTCAAAGTGGTTTGCTTTTGTCGGGCTTGTGCAGCGCGCTCGCGGTCCTGTGGCGAGACGTCTTCTTCAGGCACTTGCATGCCTGCGTTTTGGGCTAGGTCTTTGACGGCTTCTACAAAGTTCATGCCGGCGTGGTCTATTAAAAAACCAATGGCATTGCCGTTTTTACCGCAGCCAAAACAATGGAAAAACTGCTTGGTCGGACTGACTGTGAAAGAGGGCGATTTTTCGCCGTGGAAGGGGCACAGCCCCATGTAATTGGCGCCGCCTTTTTTGAGGGTGACGTAGCGTCCCACCACCTCGACCACGTCGGTGCGGTCGAGGAGTTCTTGGATGAAGGTTTGTGGGATCGCCATGAAAGCAAAGAGGATTATTTAGGCGCGAGGCGAATAGCGCCATCCAAGCGAATGACTTCGCCATTGAGCATTTCATTTTCAAAAATATGCAGTGCGAGCTTGGCGTAGTCCTGCGGCGTGCCTAAGCGCGAAGGGAAGGGCACGCTGGCGGCCAGTGAGTCTTGTACCTCTTGGGGCAGGCCAAACATCATGGGGGTGCGGAAGATGCCAGGGGCGATTGTCATATTGCGGATGCCATTGCGCGCCAAGTCGCGGGCGATGGGGAGCGTCATGCCCACTACACCGCCCTTAGAAGCGCTGTAAGCGGCTTGCCCCATTTGGCCGTCATAGGCAGCCACTGAGGCGGTTGAGATGATGACGCCGCGCTCGCCGCTGGACTCAGGTTCGTTTTGGCTCATGGCTTCTGCCGCCAAGCGGATCATGTTGAAGCTGCCGATCAAGTTGACCGTGATCGTCTTGGTGAAAACATCTAATTTGTGCGCGCCGTGTTTGCCGACGGTTTTCTCTGCGGGGGCGATGCCTGCGCAGTTGACCAAACCCATCAATTTGCCCATAGACACCGCCTTAGCAATAACGGCTTGTCCGTCGGCTTCTTTGCTGACGTCGCAGGCAACAAACGCGCCACCGATGTCTTTGGCAACAGTTTGGCCTTTTTCAACCTGCATATCGGCAATTACCACATGCGCGCCATGTTGCGCCAAGGCGCGGGCTGTTCCTTCGCCCAAACCTGATGCTCCGCCTGTGACGATAAAAACCTTGCCTTGGATGTCCATGAATATCTCCGATGTGTGAATGAGGGAGTCAGACGTGTGTTTTTACGTTGACGAAACGTAAATTATGCTGGATCGTCGATCGGGGACAATCTGTTGGCTTGCAGATCGCCAGCTGATAAAAGCCACCTTTCAGAATAAGAAATCCAATGCCTCAAACTACAGCGCTACACAAAACCACTGACCAAAACACTACGGTTGTATTCCAGTCATGTGGATTGGGTGTTAAGGCGAACAGCGCAATAGGCAAGTTGGTGTTGTGTGCCTTTTTGGCAGTGATGACGGCTTGTAGCACGCAAGGGCCTGTTAAATCCAGCACGGGCGCAGCATCTGAAGGCACTAACAAAGAATCTCCGGCGGATACGTCTGCAGTCAAGCGAGTTCCCAAGTTCGGGTTGGCCTTAGGCGGCGGCGCGGCAAGAGGATTTGCCCACGTGGGCGTGATCCAAGTACTGGAAGAAGCGGGGCTTAAACCCGACTTCGTTGTGGGAACTTCTGCGGGTAGTTTGGTCGCGGCCTTCTACGCCAGTGGAAAAAACGGGGCGCAATTGCAGCAGTTGTCCGAGACCATGGACGAAGCGACGATCACCGACTGGACCATCCCTCTGCTGGGCCGCGGCATGATGCGGGGCGACGCTTTGGCGCGCTATGTCAACAGCAAAACAGGCAACCAAAAGATCGAAGACTTACCCATGTCTTTGGGCGTGGTCGCTACCGATTTGCACACGGGGCAGGGTGTTTTGTTCCAACGTGGCGATTTAGGCACGGCGGTGCGGGCGTCGAGTTCGGTGCCTTCTGTGTTTGAGCCCGTCAAGATTGGCACACGAGAGTTTGTCGACGGCGGCTTGGTCTCACCAGTGCCAGTGCGATTTGCCCGCCAAATGGGCGCAGAGTTTGTGCTGGCAGTAGACATTTCAAGCACACCAGAGACTGCAAAAACAGGCGATATGTTTCAAATATTGATGCAAACCTTCACCATCATGGGAAAGAGCATCAACAACTATGAGTTGCGCGAGGCCGACGTTGTAGTGAGGCCTTCTCTTGGCGCGATAGGCGCAGCAGAATTTAGCGCTAGACGCAAATCTATCGAAGCTGGACGCGCTGCCATGCTGGCAGCCCTTCCAAAAGTACGCGCCGCACTTTCGCCCCGCTAAAAAAAGAGGGCCCGTTTTTCAACGGGCCCTGCAAGAGATCTCAACACCTAGGGTGTTGTAAAGATCCGAGGAGACAATCTTTTCAGATTAACGCTTTTTAGCAACTGTCTTGCTTACTTTTGTAGCAGTCTCAGTCACAGCGTGGAAGTTGCTTTCGGCCAAGTCAGTAGCTTGCTTGACAACTTTTTGAACGGATTCAGCAGCAGTGTTGCTGGCGTTCAGTGCTTGCTTCAAGAAAGCAACGGCAGACTCAGAGCCGGCAGGTGCGTTTTTCAAGGCAGAGTCAAAAAAGCTAACCATTTGCTTTTGTGCTTCAGTGGCTTTGGCTTCAACAGCCTTGCCTAATTCAGCGCCAGACTCAGAGGTGATTTCATACACATGGCGTGAGTAAGAAGCAGTTTTTTCAGCCAAGGGTTGGAAAAACTCAGCTTGGAGTGCCAAGAATTGCTGTGGGTCTTTAGCACCCATCAAGCTTTTGAAGAAGTCAGCAGACTCAGTCAATGAGCTGCGTGCTGCAGTCAAGTTGAGTTCGACTAGCTTTTCAACGCTAGAGAAAGCGTCATTGCTCATGGCGAATGCATTGTTCAGGGCGGCTTTGTTAGAAGCGACGATTTGTTCGTTAGTGATCATGTGAATCTCCAGAAGTGTGAAAGTTGGAAAAAATGTTGCTTTGCAGCAATGGAATGTAGTTTAGGGTTATCCCGAGGTTTTGCAACACTTTGGAGGGGTTAGGCGCGTGCTTTAGAGGTGACAGCCTAAATACCGACTTAACGGGGCAGGCGGAGACAATGGGCTATCAAGACAATGCCAAACAGGGGTTATGCGCGCTTTTTATTCGGATCAATTTGTATTACCGCTTCCCCAGGGACACCGATTTCCCATGGGCAAGTACCGCGTTTTGCGAGACCGCTTGGCAGTGGAGATTCCCGCCATACAAACCAACGTCGCAGAACCCGCTACCGATGGCGAATTGGCCTTGGTGCACGCGCCACACTATATAAAAGCGGTAGTGCAAGGCACATTAGGCGACAAGGCGCAGCGCGAAATTGGCTTTCCTTGGTCACCAGAAATGGTGGCAAGGTCCAGGCGCTCCACTGGCGCCACCATCATGGCGGCTAGGGCTGCTTTATTTGGGCGCGAGGCCATTGCCGCTAATTTGGCAGGGGGAACCCACCATGCCTATGCGGATAAAGGAAGCGGCTTTTGTGTTTTCAACGACGCGGCGGTTGCCACCCGTTTGATGCAAAGCGAATGGGGTCGCCAGCACCGACATCCTTTGAAAGTGGCCATCATCGATCTAGATGTGCACCAAGGCAATGGCACCGCGCACATCTTTGGACAAGATGACTCGGTTTTCACGCTCTCCATCCACGGCGCCAGAAACTTTCCTTTTGCCAAAGAAACCAGCGACTTAGACGTGGAACTGCCAGACGGTTGCGACGACGCAGCCTATTTAGAAGCTTTAGATCAAGCGCTGGAGGCCCTAGAAAACCGCTTTGAACCGAGCTTGGTGATTTATCTGGCTGGCGCCGATCCGCATGAAGGCGATCGCCTAGGCCGACTCAAGTTGACTTTCGATGGGCTAGAGGCGCGAGACAGGCGGGTATTTGACTGGGCCTTTCAAAAAGGCATCCCAATGGCTTTCGCCATGGCCGGAGGTTATGGCGAGAACATCGCCGACACGGTGCAGGTGCAAATGAACACCTACCGTGTCGCCTATGCGTACTGGCAACGCTGGCAAAATCGCAACTTATGAGTGAAAAACCTATCGAACGCGTCTTACCACAGTCGCGTAGTACTTTCAAAGTATTTCGACAAATCACCTCGCGTTGGGAAGACAACGACGTTTACGGCCACATCAACAACGCGGTTTACTACAGCTATGTCGATACGGCGGTCAATGCCCATCTCATCGAGCAGGGTGCCTTAGACATCCACGCTGGCAAAACGATTGGCTTAGTGATCGAGAACCATTGCAATTTTTTCGCGCCCCTGGCCTTTCCGCAAACCATTGAGGCGGGTATACGCGTCAGCAAAATTGGGAAATCCAGTGTCAGGTACGAAGTAGGATTGTTCGCTCAGAGTGAGGAACTTTGTGCCGCGCTGGCACACTTTGTCCATGTTTATGTGAACGCGCACGACAGACGCCCCGTACTGAACTTAGCCCCTGAGTTACAAAATGTTTTGGAGAAATTGAGATGACCGCCCCCTTAAGCGACAGCCAAGCCGTTGACCATGCCATCACCTCGCGCATGTCCACCCGTGCTTTCACAAACCAAGCTGTGCCCAAAGCCTTGATCACCGAGATCTTGCAAGTCGCGAGCCGCGCACCATCGGGCACCAACACCCAGCCTTGGAAAGTCTATGTCTTGCAAGGTAACAGCCGCGACACGCTGGTAGAAAAAGTCTGTGCCGCGCATGACGCCAGTCGTGCCAATCCAGAAGTGGCCAAGCAATACCAAGAGCAATACGACTACTACCCGACGCAGTGGGTCAGCCCCTATATTGACCGTCGTCGCGAAAACGGTTGGAGCTTGTACGGCTTGCTAGGTATTGGAAAAGGCGACAAAGACAAGATGCATTTGCAACAACAGCGTAACTTCAAATTCTTTGATGCCCCTGTTGGAATGATGTTCACCCTAGACCCCATCATGGGTCGCGGGTCTATGTTTGATTACGGCATGTTTGTGCAAAACATCATGTTGGCGGCGCGCGCGCGTGGTTTGCATACCTGCCCTCAAGCGGCTTGGAACAACTTCCACAGCATCATCCTGCCGCACATTGGTGCGGGTGAGGGCGAGATGCTGGTGTGCGGCATGTCGCTTGGTTGGGCGGACACCTCCGACAAGGTGAACACTTTTACAACGCCGCGCATTCCTGCTGAAGAATTTACCCATTGGCGCGACTGAACCCATGATCATCACCAGTCTGCTCGATACAGACCTCTATAAGTTCACCATGATGCAGGCTGTGCTGCATCAGTTTCCTAGTGCGCAAGTTACTTATAAATTTAAATGCCGTAATCCTGGCATTTCGCTGGCGCCTTATGTGCAGGAAATTCGTAGCGAAATTAAATCCTTGTGCAGTTTGAAATTCCAAGATGAAGAGTTGGCGTGGTTACGCAGCCTGCGGTTTATAAAAAGTGATTTCATTGATTTCTTAGGTTTATTCAGGCTGAATGAAAAATACATACAAGTTACGCCTACACAAAACGATGAGATAGACATCACCATTCAAGGCCCTTGGTTGCACACCATCTTGTTTGAGATTCCTGTCTTGGCCATTGTGAACGAGGTGTATTTTCGTAATACCCAAAAGGCACCAAACTATGTGGAAGGCCGCCAACGCTTAGAGAGAAAAATCGAAACGCTGCGTGCTGAAAGACTCAGCGATTTGAAGATAGCTGACTACGGAACACGTCGCCGTTTTTCCAAAGCGTGGCATGAAGAAATATTGGGTGTGCTTTCTGTCAAATTAGGCAATCAGCCTGAAGGACAACTTGCAGGCACCAGCAATGCCTTGTTCGCTATGAAACTCAATTTGCGTCCGCTTGGCACCATGGCACACGAATATTTGCAAGCTTGCCAAGCCTTGGGGCCTCGCTTGCGAGATAGCCAAGTGTTTGGTTTTGAAACTTGGGCGCGTGAATACCGTGGCGACTTAGGCATTGCTTTGAGCGACGTTTACGGCATCGAGCCGTTTTTACGCGACTTCGATATGTATTTCTGCAAGCTGTTTGACGGCGCTCGCCATGACAGCGGAGATCCATTCATTTGGGGCGAGCGCATGATCGAGCACTACTGCAACAACCGCGTCGACCCCATGACCAAGACATTGATTTTTAGTGATGGACTGACGGTGGAGCGCATCATCGCCCTCTACCAACAATTCAGAGGACGTTGCCAACTCGCATTTGGAATTGGCACCAATTTGACCAACGATTTGGGGTATGAGCCCTTGCAAATTGTGATCAAGATGGTTGAGTGCAACGGCCAGCCAGTGGCTAAACTGTCAGACACGCCTTCAAAAAATATGTGTGAAGACCAAAAATATTTGGCTTATTTGCGCCAAGTGTTTGGCATTGAATCTCCCAATTAAAGGCCATACATGGTTTCATTGCTTGTCATTATTTTTGTTATTACTTATGTGGCTATTGCCTTCGAGCATCCGCTCAAAATCAATAAATCAGCTTCAGCTTTATTGGGAGCAGGGCTTTTATGGGCTATCTACGCGCTTGTTTCTAATGATGTGGAGCAAATCAACCAAGAGTTATCTATCAGCTTGGTCGGTACAGCTCAAATTGTTTTCTTTTTAATGGCTGCCATGGCCATTGTGGAGGTAGTAGACGCGCACCAAGGCTTTGATGTGGTGACTGCAAGAATCAATACGCAAAGTTTGCCAACTTTGCTGTGGATTATTTGTTGGGTGGCTTTTTTTCTAAGCGCTATTTTGGACAACTTAACAACTACGATTGTTATGATTTCTTTGGTCCGAAAACTTCTAGACAAGCGTGAAGACAGGTTGTTTTTTGCTGGAATGATTGTGATTGCAGCAAATGCTGGTGGCGCATGGTCACCTATTGGCGATGTGACAACCACCATGCTTTGGATCGGAGGTCAAATTACTCCGCTCGCAATCATCCAAGGCCTATTCTTTCCTTCAGTGGTAAATCTGTTGGCGCCGCTTTTGGTTGTTAGTTGGATGTTGCGGGGCAAAGGTGTTGTGGCTCCCTTACAGGTTAATTCGAGAGATGGGTTTGCCACTTCAATCTCTGAGAGAAATATCATGTTCTTCTTAGGCCTCGGAGTTCTGGTGGCAGTCCCCGCTTTTAAAACGGTAACTCACTTGCCCCCATTCATGGGTGTGCTTTTGGGTTTAGGTCTCTTGTGGATAGTGGGCGATTTGATTCATAAAGAAAAATCTTTTGAGGCCAGGAACCATCTTGACCTCTCCACCGCTTTGTCTCGGATCGACATGTCATCCATTGTGTTTTTTATAGGGATACTTCTTGCAGTTTCTGTTCTTGAACACACACATATTCTTTCTTCCCTTGCCGCATGGCTTGATGAAACTGTAGGACGACAATATTTAATTGTTTTACTGATTGGACTGGTGAGTGCGGTTGTAGACAACGTTCCTTTAGTCGCTGCGTCAATGGGTATGTACAGTTTAGAAAAATTTCCAGCAGACAGCTTTATTTGGGAATTTCTTGCCTATTGCGCGGGTACAGGCGGATCCATATTGATCATCGGTTCAGCAGCGGGTGTTGCTGCGATGGGAATAGAAAAGATCGATTTTGTGTGGTATTTGAAAAAAATAAGCGGGCTTGCTTTTATTGGATACATTGCAGGTGCACTTGTTTACATGGCTGAGTTCGCCTAGGCCTTTCTCTAAATGTATTAAATATATGGATATACAACTTGATTTTGTACTTGGGCTTATTGGCATAAATTTATTTTTGTTGGTTTTATTAGTTTGGCGCTCCATTTCAAAATCCTCTGACGATAACAAGCTAGACATTCAAAAATACCTCGACGAAAAATTAGACCGTCTAGAAAGAGCCTTGCGCCTTGAAGTGACAGAGGCATCGCGCGATGCGCGTCAAGAACTCACCCAAAACTTGGCTACCTTTCAACAAAGCCAAATTCAGCAACTCAGCCTGATGCAAAAGTCTGTGGGAGACACCTTGCACCAACAGTTGCAGCAGCTGCAAAAAAGCAATAACGAAAAGCTAGATGAAATGCGTCGCACAGTCGATGAGAAATTACAGACAACGCTAGAAAAGCGCTTGTCCGAGAGTTTCAAACAAGTGGCTGAAAGATTAGAACAAGTCCATAACGGCCTAGGCCAAATGCAAAAACTGGCACAAGGCGTGGGCGACTTGCAGCGCGTGCTCACCAATGTCAAAACCCGTGGCATTGTGGGCGAAGTGCAACTAGAGGCTTTGCTAGAACAAGTTCTCACCATTGAGCAATACGCCAAGCAAGTAGAAACCAAACCACGTAGTAACCAGCGCGTAGATTTCGCGATTCGCTTTCCTGGTCGCGGGGGTCAAGATGGCGAACCTGTTTGGTTGCCGATTGATGCGAAATTTCCGCGTGAAGACTACGAGCGTTTGTTAGACGCCCATGAGCGTTCAGATGTGCTGGCTACCGAGGCTTTTTCTAAAGCATTGGAAGTTCGGATTCGTACCGAAGCCAAAAGCATTGCAGAGAGTTATTTGGCGCCACCGCACACCACCGACTTCGCGATTTTGTTTTTACCTATCGAAGGCCTGTATGCAGAAGTTTTGCGTCGGCCTGGCCTGGTTGACAGCCTGCAACGCGACTATCGGGTGACTTTGGCAGGTCCGACAACCTTACTTGCCATGCTCAACAGCCTGCATATGGGCTTTCGCACACTGGCTTTGGAACAGCAGGCTTCTGAAGTGTGGAAGGTACTGGGTGCTGTCAAAACAGAATTTGAGCGCTACGGCGATTGGGTAGAAAAAGTACGCGAACAGGTGCAAAAAGCAGCAGACACTTTGGACAAAGCAGATACCCGAAGCCGACAAATGCGCCGCGCTTTAAAAAATGTAGAAGCCTTGCCAGAAGGCGAATCACAAAAATTCTTACCACTAGTCGATGAACCATTAGACGACACGGATAGTTCGGATACGACGCTTTGAAGCGCGAACTCTTTCGATTGATTGCAGGCCAAGTTTGTCTGCATGCGTGCATGACCGGTATGCGCATGGCAACGCCATTGATGGCTTTACGTGCTGGCGAGAGCGCTGCAACCGTTGGTTTTCTTCTGGCTTTATTCGCCTTAACGCAAGTTTTCTTGGCCCTACCTGCGGGTCGTTATGCCGATATGCATGGACTCAAAAAGCCAGTAGCTTGGAGCGTGTTGATGGCGAGTTTGGGTGCTGCCAGTGCAGCGATCTGGCCTATTTTTCCTGTGCTGTGTTTTAGTGCCTTGATGACCGGCGGTGCGACAGGCGCCGCGATCATTGCATTGCAACGTCACGTTGGGCGTGCGGCACAAGACGTGACCGAGATGAAACAAGTCTTTAGTTGGTTGTCTGTTGGTCCGGCTATTTCCAATTTCATTGGCCCATTCAGCGCAGGTATTTTGATCGACTATGCAGGCTTTCAATGGGCTTATGCGGCGATGGCGGTGTTACCCATAATGGCCTGGTTCTGGGTGCGTCAAACACATGAGTTGCCCGCTGTTGTCAATCCTCCTGGGCACGAGGCAAACAGCGCTTGGGATTTACTCAACAACACCATGTTTAGGCGTTTGTTGTTGGTGAACTGGTTTTTGTCGGCATGCTGGGACGTGCATACTTTTGTAGTGCCTATCTTGGGTCATGAAAGAGACCTCAGCGCTTCATCGATTGGATCCATTTTGGGTGGTTTTGCGATCGCCGCCGCGTTGATTCGTTTCTTGCTACCTATGGTTGTCGCCAAATTGCAAGAGTGGCAAGTCATCACCGCTGCCATGCTGATTACTTCTGCTTTGCTCGGTATTTACCCTTTTATGCAAAGCGCATTGGCGATGGGTATTTGCTCAGTATTTCTGGGCTTGTCGCTGGGGTCTGTACAACCTATGGTGATGAGCACCTTGCATCAAATCACACCAGAGTCACGCCATGGCGAAGCTTTGGGTTTGCGCTTGATGGGTATCAATGCCTCGAGCGTATTGATGCCTATGTTGTTCGGTGTAGCGGGTACGGTGATTGGTGTGGGCGCTGTTTTCTGGTGTGTATCTGTAGCGGTGGGTCTAGGTGCTCGCAGCGCGTATTTGCTCAGAGTGCATAAAACGCACGAATAACTTCCCACGCGTCTTCTACCGTGTCGACATAGTGAAACAGATCTAGGTCTTCTTCGGCAATCACACCTTCTTCCAGCATATTTTCTGGATGGAATACTTTTTTCCAGTACTCGGTGCCAAACAACACGATGGGTACGGGCTTCGCCTTTTTGCATTGCACCAAAGTCAAGGTTTCGAACAATTCGTCCATGGTGCCAAAGCCACCAGGGAACGCTACCAAAGCCTTGGCGCGCATCATGAAATGCATTTTGCGTAATGCAAAGTAGTGGAACTTAAAACTCAGTTCGGGCGTGATGTAGGGGTTGGGCGTTTGTTCATGGGGTAGGGCGATATTGAGTCCTACGCTGATACCGCCTGCTTCAGATGCGCCACGATTGGCGGCTTCCATAATGCCAGGCCCGCCGCCAGTGCATATAAAAAGTTTGTTGGGATTGTGCTTGTCGGCGCTGTATTGGGCAATCAAATGACCAAATGCACGTGCTTGTTCATAGAAATGCGCATTACGCACCAAAGCCTCTGCACGCTTAATGTCTATGGCCACACCAGCGTTTATGGCAGCTTCTAAAGTTTTTTGCGCCTTTTCTTGACTTTGAAAACGCGCACTGCCAAACACGACCACCGTATGCTCTATGCCTTGTTCTTGTTGCGCTAAATCAGGTTTGAGCATTTCCAACTGAAAACGAATGCCGCGCGTCTCGCGTCGCAACAGAAACTCTGGATCAGCAAAGGCAAGGCGGTTGGATTCAGGTACTAGCGCATCACCGCTTTGGCTCTGCGCTTTCAGTGTGTCCCACGCTTGCGATAAGCGCGGGTCTTGGGGGTCAAGCATTCCATCCATAAATATCACCTCGAGGGTTGTGTCGGAGAAATTAAAAAGGCCTGCAAGCAGGCCTTTTGTTGAAGTGTTGCCGGAGTGTTGACGGACTAGACGCGCTTGCGGTATTCGCCTGTGCGTGTATCGATTTCGACTTTATCACCTTGCGCCACAAAAATAGGCACTGGCACTTCAAAGCCGGTAGCGATCTTGGCGGGCTTCAATACTTTGCCTGACGTGTCGCCTTTGACGGCGGGCTCAGTCCAAGTGATTTCACGCACGACCGTGGTGGGCAATTCAACCGAGATAGCTTTCTCATCATAGAAAACGACTTCGAGGGACATGCCGTCTTCCAAGTAGTTCAAAGCATCGCCCATATTGCTGGCTTCGACTTCGTATTGGTTGAATTCGCTGTCCATGCAAACATACATCGGGTCCGCGAAATAAGAATAGGTGCATTCTTTTTTGTCCAAAATGACTTGGTCCATTTTGTCGTCTGCGCGAAATACAACCTCGGTACCGAAGTTGGCAATCAAGCTTTTGAGCTTCATGCGTACAGTGGAGGAACCGCGTCCGCCACGGCTGTATTCGGTGCGCAGGACCACCATGGGGTCCTTACCATGCATGATGACGTTGCCGACGCGTATTTCTTGAGCGGTTTTCATAGGTTAGATTCTTGTAAGTAAATGAGAGATTTCCGAGGCTTAAAGCCGCATGGAAATCGCAAAGCCCCTGATTTTAGCGTTTTTGGGACACAAACTGCCCTAATTGCGTCACTAAGTCGTCTTGCCCCCCCAAATCCGACTTTATTTTGCTGGCCCAAGACGCCCAGTCTTGGAGTTGGGTTGGCTGTAGCGAAGTCATCCCTTTGTTGGATATGCCATTCCAAATTTTGTGCATTTGAGCCAAATCGAGCGGCATGTGTAAGGTGTCGCAAAAGGCTTGAAGTTTCACGTGGTGTGCTTGATCGTCTTGCGGATAAATTTGCCAAACAAAGGGCTTGCCAGCCCAAAGGGCGCGCACGATAGAGTCTTCACCCCGCACAAAGTTCAAGTCACAGGCCCAGAGTAAATGGTCGAAATCTTTTTGGCTGAGATAGGGCAGTTGTTCAATTTGCAGATTGCCGCTCCCCGTGTTGGGCATTTGCAATGCTTGCAATGCTTTTGCTACAGCTTGCCGGGAACGGCCCTGTGTCACCAATAACGTAGTGGCGATCTCATCTTTTGCCAGCTGCATAAGCACATCTTGTAAGGAACTTGGCTCGTAGCAAAAAAGTGAAATCAAACGCCGCTGCGAACCCATTTGTGCGTTCAATGCTTGAGGTGCGTATTGCGTTAACCATGCACGGCGATCGA
Organism: Limnohabitans sp.; assembly: GCA_040401095.1. Lineage (GTDB taxonomy): Bacteria > Pseudomonadota > Gammaproteobacteria > Burkholderiales > Burkholderiaceae_C > Limnohabitans. The sequence goes on along the minus strand of JBBAOY010000005.1, from coordinate 40,506 downwards.
ATGCTGCTTGCTTTTGAATCAAATCAGTCTCGCGTATCAAACCGCCTGTACCAGTGACAAAACCTGGATAAAAAAACCATTTAGTATGGCCTTTGGCGGGTCCATGCATGACGGGTGACGCTAAACCGTGAGATTGGGTGACATAGCCTTCCGCGCTCAAGTACTCGAGGTTGATCCAGGTTGCACCATGTTTTGCAATCAAGCCTTCAAGGTGTTCTGGCAGCCTGCAGCCAAAGGCTTCCATCACGACATCGCCAACTGTTGAGGTGGTTTCAGCGTCAGACCACTCTAAAACTTCAACCTTGGGATAGCCCTGCGGAGCCATCCAAGTTAGTGCACTGCTATCGTCGACCCACAGATGCACAGAGTGTCCGCGTTGGGCCAAGTTGACGGCCAAACGCCAACTGACCCCGAGGTCGCCGTGGTTGTCGATGACGTGGCAAAAAATATCCCACTGCAAAAATTTGGAAGTCACCCGTGAGATTGTCCACAATACGCAAATGTCTGAAGAAAACTTGCCAGAGTCTGCTCCCGATGAAGAAGTTGCCAATCGCCACAGCGCTGAATTGTTAGCGCAGGTGGCTGCATTGCCCGGCTTGCCAGGGGTTTACCGTTATTTCGATGTCAACGAGCAAGTGCTCTATGTGGGTAAAGCCATTAGTTTGAAAAAACGTGTGGCCAGTTACTTCCAAAAAGAAAAATCTGGAACCCGCATAGGCCACATGGTGAGCAAAATCGTGCGTATGGAAACCACGGTGGTGCGTTCTGAAGCCGAGGCCTTGCTGCTAGAAAACAATCTCATCAAATCGCTCAAGCCCCGCTACAACATTTTGTTTCGAGACGATAAGAGCTACCCATACTTAAAGATAACCCGCGCAACAGACACTTCCAAAAACAAAGCCAGCAATGTATCTAGGGTGGTTTATTACCGCGGTGCGGTAGACAAGCGGCATGAATATTTTGGTCCTTATCCCAGTGTTTGGGCGGTTCGCGAGGCTATTCAGTTGCTGCAAAAAGTTTTTCGCCTACGTACCTGTGAAGACACGGTGTATCACAACCGCACACGTCCTTGCTTGCTCTACCAAATCAAGCGGTGTTCGGCCCCTTGTGTAGCGCATATTTCGCTGGAGGCCTATCAAAGTGATGTCGATAGCGCGATGCGACTTTTGCGCGGTCAAACCCACGAAGTGATGCAGTCGATCGAGGCGCGCATGATGGCGCATGCGGACAAGTTGGAGTTTGAGCAAGCGGCAGAGTTGCGTAACCAAATGGGCGCCTTGTCTAAAGTTTTGCATCAGCAAGCCGTGGATACGGTGGGCGACCAAGATGTGGATATCTTGGCCGTCAAGGTGCAAGGTGGGCGTGCCTGCGTTAATTTGGCAATGGTGCGAGGTGGTCGCCATTTGGGTGATAGACCTTACTTTCCTGTGCATGTGGATGACGCAGAACCGACTGAAGTATTGGAAGCATTTTTAAGCCAACACTATATTGAAATACCTGTGCCGCCAACGCTGGTCACAAGCCATGCGGTGGATAAGCAGTTGATACAAACCTTGATCGAGCAAACGGGTGTCAAGATCAACGCACTGCACAACCCCCGTGAGCAGCGCAAGGTGTGGTTGGAGATGGCGCAACAAAACGCCGATATCCAACTCGCTCGGCTGTTAGCAGAGGAGGGCTCGCAACAGGCGCGGACGCGCTCTTTGGTCGATGCCTTGGATTTAGACGTCGACAACATGGATGTGTTTCGGGTCGAGTGTTTTGATATTTCACACACATCGGGTGAATCTACCCAAGCATCTTGCGTCATCTTCCACCACCACAAAATGCAAAGCAGCGAATACCGCCGCTACAACATCGAGGGCATCACACCAGGGGATGACTATGCGGCCATGCGCCAAGTGCTGGAGCGTCGCTACAGCAAACTGGCTGAAGCGGTGCGCGCAGGCGAAGGTAAGTTACCAGACTTGGTGTTGATTGATGGAGGCAAGGGTCAAGTTTCTATGGCACGCGAAGTATTTGAAGTGCTTGGATTGGATCTGTCGCGGATTGTGGGTGTAGAAAAAGGCGAAGGGCGTAAGGTGGGACTAGAGGAATTGGTTTTTGCCGATGGCCGAGAAAAAGTCTACTTAGGCCGCGATTCGGCTGCATTGATGTTGATTGCACAGATTCGCGACGAAGCGCATCGCTTTGCGATTACTGGCATGCGTGCCGCTCGGGCGAAAGTGCGTGTGGGTGGCAGCACTTTAGAAGAGATCGCTGGAATAGGACCCAAGAAGCGCGCCAAGTTGTTGCAACGTTTTGGCGGTGCGCGTGGCGTAGCGCAGGCTAGTGTGCAAGACCTTTGCAGTGTGGAAGGTATTTCTCTAGAACTTGCGCAGACTATTTATCAGGCTTTACGTTAATTGATTAACCGATTAAAAGTTAACGGTAAACAAAATTTGTAATAGCCAGTTTATAAATTGGGTGCTTTTAGGATTTAACTATTTCTAGCAAGCGATCCAAACCGCCTGCTTGGATAGACACCATGGCTTGTTCGCGAACTTTGGGCTTGGCGTGGTAAGCCACAGAGAGTCCTGCAACGCCCATCATTAACAAGTCATTTGCGCCATCTCCCATGGCGATGCTTTGTTTAGGTGAGATACCTAACTCAGCACAAGTTTCAAGAAGTTTTTTTCGTTTCTCTGCACCGTCGCAGATATCGCCCCAAGGCTGATCCACTAACCGACCTGTGAGTTGTCCATCTGTAATTTCAAGAATATTGCTGCGGGTGAAGTCAATGTTGAGCATGTGCCCTACACGGTCTGCAAAAAAAGTAAAACCTCCACTCACTAGCAATACTTTCATGCCGTGTTGCTTGCATACGTCTACCAATTCCTTAGCACCAGGGTTCAAGCGCAAGCGCTTGGTAAAGACGTCATCTAAGGCTTCTTGTGGCACGCCTTTGAGTAAGGCAACCCGCTTGCGCAAACTATCTTTGAAGTCCGTAATTTCACCTCGCATGGCAGCTTCTGTAATTGCGCTGACCTCGGCTTTGCGTCCAGCAGCATCGGCGATTTCATCGATGCATTCGATATTGATGAGGGTTGAATCCATATCAAAGGCAATCAGCTTGAAATCGTGCAATGCAAGCGGCGGTTGAAAGCCTTGGATAAAAAGTCCTGGAGCAAATTCTTGTGGTGACATAAGAAAAGAAAAGCGAAACGAAACGGTGAGCTTAGATGATCTAGGTCAGCGAAGTTGCAGGCGTTGGTTTAGATGGGGTGATGGGTGTTCCCAAAGCCCGCAAAATATCTTGCACCATTTTGGCTCTGGCCATCGGCTCTGGAAGCTCACGTTCGATGCGTAGCCTGTCATTGCCTGCTAACTTGATGTGTTTATTTTTTTGAACCAACTCGATGATGCGCATGGCATCAAACGGCGGATTGGGTTTGAAGCTGATGATGGTCACATGCGGCGTGGCGTCTACTTTGGTCACGCCGTAGTCGCGGGCCTTCACCCGTAAGCGGTGCACATCGATCAGCGTTTGCGCTTGTATTGGCAGTTTGCCAAAGCGGTCTACTAGTTCTTCTAGCAAGCCATCAATTTGGTCTGATGTTTTGGCAATCGCTAATTTTTTGTAGAACGACAGTCTTAAATGGACATCGCCACAGTAGTCGTTGGGCAGTAGCGCAGGCGCGTGAAGATTGACCTCTGTGGTCGCACTCAGTGGGCTTAGTAGGTCGGGTTCTTCACCGTTCTTCAAAGCACGAACAGCTTCGCTCAGCATCTCGTTATAGAGTTGAAAACCGACTTCCAGCATATTGCCGCTTTGGCTTTCGCCTAGGACTTCGCCAGCACCGCGGATCTCGAGGTCGTGCATGGCCAAGTAAAAACCAGATCCCAGTTCTTCCATTTGTTGAATGGCATCTAGTCTTTGTGTGGCTTGTTTGGTGAGCGATTCAATATCGGGCACCATTAAATAAGCATAGGCCTGGTGGTGACTGCGGCCGACGCGTCCGCGCAATTGGTGCAACTGGGCCAAGCCAAATTTATCAGCGCGGCTCATGATGATGGTGTTGGCAGTTGGCACGTCAATGCCAGTCTCAATGATGGTCGAGCAAAGCAATACGTTGTAGCGTTGCGCGACGAAGTCTCGCATCACGCGCTCCAACTCACGCTCTGGCATTTGTCCGTGTGCGATAGCAATGCGGGCTTCGGGTAAAAGTTCTTCTAAGCGCGCACGACGGTTCTCGATGGTGTCGACTTCGTTGTGCAAGAAATAGCACTGGCCACCACGCTTGAGTTCACGCAATACTGCTTCACGTATAACGCCGTTACCTTCGGTACGTACAAAAGTTTTGATGGCTAAGCGTCTTTGTGGTGCTGTGGCGATGACGCTAAGGTCGCGCAAGCCTTCTAGTGCCATGCCTAGAGTACGTGGAATGGGGGTCGCGGTGAGTGTCAGTACATCTACTTCTGCACGAATAGCTTTCATCGTTTCTTTATGGCGCACACCAAATCGATGCTCTTCGTCGATGATCAAAAGCCCTAAGTCCTTGAACTTGACGCTTTCGCTCAAAAGCTTGTGTGTGCCCACCACGATATCGACTTGCCCGTCTGCCAATCCTTTGGCCGCCAAAGTAATTTCTTTGGCAGAGCGAAAGCGACTCATCTCCGCAATTTTGATGGGCCACTTGCTAAAGCGGTCAGTCAGCGTTTGAAAATGTTGTTCGGCAAGCAAAGTGGTTGGCGCTAAAAAAGCCACTTGTTTGCCGCCCGTGACTGCCACAAAAGCTGCGCGTAGTGCCACTTCGGTTTTACCAAAACCCACGTCTCCGCAGACCAATCTGTCCATAGGTCGTGGGCTGATCATGTCTTGTATGACTGCGTGAATAGCGGCGCGTTGGTCAGCGGTTTCTTCAAAACCAAAATCGTTGGCAAAGGTTTCGTAATCTTGTGGTGAGTAGCGAAACGGGTGTCCGACCCGTGCTGCGCGTCTGGCGTAGATGTTGAGTAATTCGGCCGCAGCGTCTCGCACTTGCTCGGCTGCACGACGTTTGGCTTTGTCCCATTGGGCGGAGCCCAGTTTGTGCAAAGGGGCTTCGTCGGCGCTCACGCCTGTGTAGCGACCAATCAAATGCAACTGGCTCACGGGTACATACAACACAGCTTGGTCGGCATATTCCAGATGCAAGAACTCTTGCAAAACGGGAAGGCCTTCTGTTGTCTTCTCACCCAGGTCCATATTGATCAAACCACGGTAGCGCCCAATGCCATGGGCGTTGTGAACGACTGGGTCGCCGACATTGAGTTCTGATAAATCTTTGATTAGGGCTTCAACATCGCTGACCTGTTCTTGCTTTTTTCTTCTGCGCGCGGCAGGTGCAATAGCAAACAGTTCTGTTTCAGTGATGAAGTCGATGCCGGTTTCTAGCCAGCTAAATCCCACTTGTAAGTGCGAGGTGGCAATGCCAATTTTTTCTTGGGATTTTTCGAAATCTTCTAAAGATTCAAAGACAACTGGACTGAGTTCGCTTGCGCGCAAAAAATCTAACAGGCTTTCTCGTCGTCCATTGCTTTCAGCCAATATCAACAGGCGATGCGCCGTGTTTTTGGCATATAACTCTAAGCGTTCAAGTGGATCGGTCGCACCGCGAACCACCATCAAATCTGGCAGTGATTGGGCAAATATCGTTTCACTACCCGCGGCGTTGTAAGGACGCAGTGCGAGTTGTGCGTATTGGTTGGCCGTCGCAAAAAACTGTTCTGCGCTTAAAAACAAACTGGCAGGCGATAGCGCAGGTCTCTCAGGGTCGCCTTGCACCAATCGGTAGCGCTCTTGTGTGTCTTGCCAAAAGCGTTGAAAAACTGGTTCTAGTTCACCATGCAACACCACGATGGCGGAAGGGCTGAGGTAATTGAAGACCGTAGCAGTTTCCTCAAAGAACAAGGGCAAGTAATACTCAATACCTGCAGTCGCGACGCCATTTCCAATATCTTTGTAGATACGGCTTTTGGTCGGGTCACCTTCCAACAACTCACGCCAACGTTTACGAAAGAGCCCACGCGCATCTTGGTCCATGGGGAACTCGCGCCCAGGAAGCAGTCGCACTTCAGGCACGGGGTACAAACTACGCTGACTGTCCGGGTCAAAGGTCCGGATTGAATCGATTTCGTTGTCGAATAAATCGACGCGGTAGGGCACCAAAGAGCCCATCGGAAATAAATCGATCAAGCCACCGCGCACCGCATATTCACCAGGACTGACAACTTGCGTGACATGGCTGTAGCCCGCCAAACTCAGTTGCTCTTTGAACTTGGTCTCGTCGAGTGACTGTTTGACTTTGAATTCAAATGTGTAACCCGCCAAGAAAGAAGGGGGGGCAAGCCGATAAAGCGCAGTGGTCGCAGGAATCAAAATGACGTCGGCATCGCCCTGTGAAATACGCCACAGGGTCGCTAGGCGCTCACTGATCAGATCTTGATGTGGCGAGAAGCTGTCGTAGGGTAGAGTTTCCCAATCAGGAAACAGCACACAACGCACATCGGGTGCGAAGAAAGATATTTCATCTTGCAGACGGTGTGCGTCCGCAGCATCGGCAGTGACGATCGCGACTTGGGTCTTTTTGTTTTTTTCTTGTGCGCCCAATTTAGCAAGCCATAGCGCATCGGCTGAGCCAACAGGGCGATCAATGGCAAATCGTTTGCCGGTACTCAATGAAGGCAGGTGCATTGGGTTGATTCTAGAATGACACCATGTCTATTCACTCTGCAACAACGCAACATTTGTATGCATTGATACCAAGTGCTGGGACTGGCGCGCGTGCTGGGTCTTCTGAACCGAAGCAATATCGCAGCATTGCAGGCATTCCTATGGTGATCCACGCATTGCGTGCGTTCGGTGCTGTTTCACGCATCAAGCAAGGTTTGGTTGTTGTAGCCCCCAACGACAACTGTGTATTGGGATTGCTTGAAAAATACGAGATTTCAAAATTCCATGTGGCGCAAGTTGGCGGAGCGCAACGTTCCGACACCGTTTTGGCAGGCTTGAATACTTTACTTGCACAAGGCGCGAAATCGGATGATTGGGTGTTAGTGCATGACGCAGCACGCTGTTTGATCACACCACAGCAAATTGAAGATTTGATTGACGTCGTGGTACACGACTCGGTCGGTGGACTTCTTGCACAACCTTTGGCCGATACCTTGAAGACAGCAGAGCAAAATCGAGTGGCCAGCACCGTGAGTCGTGCAGATAAATGGTTAGCCCAAACACCACAAATGTTTCGAATTGGTCTACTCAAGTTGGCTATTGAGCAAGCGGGTTCATCGGTTACAGACGAATCGTCTGCTATGGAGTTGATGGGCTTCTACCCCTTACTGGTGGCTTGCGACAGCCATAATTTCAAAGTGACCTATCCACAAGACTTTGCACTAGCAGAAGCTATTTTTCACATGCGAAACAAGCAATTACATGGAACAGATTAAATTTCGAATAGGAGAGGGATGGGATACACATGCACTAGTGACTGGGCGAGCCCTAGTTCTAGGTGGTGTGCAGATTCCGCATACCCACGGCCTATTGGGCCATTCGGATGCAGATGTATTGCTTCATGCAATTACCGACGCCCTGCTTGGCGCTGCAGCGTTGGGTGATATCGGTCGGCACTTTCCTGACACGGACGTGCAATTTAAAAATGCAGACTCTTGGATTCTTTTGCAAAAAGTAGGTCAGTTGTTAAAAACCAATGGCCATGGCATTGGCAACATTGATGCAACAGTCATTGCACAGGCTCCCAAGTTAGCGAGTTTTATCCCCGCTATGTGCGAGCGGATCGCCCAAGCCTTAGACATCAGCCCAAAGCAGGTCAACGTAAAAGCCAAAACCGCCGAAAAAATGGGCCCTGTTGGAGAGGGCTTGGCTATGGAAGCCAGAGCCGTAGTGCTGATTTATTGATTTTTGGGGTGAAGGGCGACTAGGCCGTCTACTATTTCGCGCACGATGCGTTTTTGCTCACATTTGAGCAACAAATATTTAACGATGAGTTGCTGGTCAATCAGGTTGACCTTGTCTTCAGCGATATTTTTGTCGAGCGACTTGGAGGGCGGTGTGCCAAAAAGCAAACCCTCTGGGGAAATTTTGAGCCATTTGCACAAGATGAGTAACTTATCTTGCTTGGGAACTGAAACACCCATCAACCAATTGCGTGCCGCATGGGACGTGATGCCATCACCCCAGTAACGTAAATTGAATTCGTTCGCAACGACGGTGGCGGAGGGGCGAATGCCTGCTTCTTTAAGGGCGGATCGAAGGCGGTCTGCGAACTTAGAAGTTTCTTTGATGGGAGGGGTGCGTTTCATTCCGCTAAGTTAACATTTGTTTTACCTTTATGGTTAATTATAGGTTAAAAAATTGGTAATTGAGTATTTAATTATTACTGCGCTGCCCAGCCGCCGTCCATATTCCATGCCACGCCACGCACGTTGTCTGCGGCCTTGGAGCACATGAACACCGCTAAGGCGCCAAGCTCTTCTGGGGTTGTAAATTGCATCGATGGTTCTTTCTCGCCCAATAAAAGCTTGGTAGCTTCTTCATTAGAAATTTTTAATTCGGTTGCTTTGGCATCGACTTGTTTTTGAACCAAGGGTGTGAGAACCCAGCCAGGACAAATAGCGTTGCAAGTGACGCCGGTGGTGGCATTTTCTAGAGCAGTTACTTTGGTCAATCCGACGATGCCGTGTTTGGCGGCTACATAAGCTGACTTTTGTGCTGAAGCCACCAATCCATGAACAGAAGCCACATTGATAATGCGCCCCCAGTTTTTTTGCTGCATGTGGGGAATCGCTAAGCGCGAGGTATGGAATGCGCTGGTGAGGTTGATGGCGATGATGGCGTCCCATTTTTCAATTGGGAAGTTTTCTATGGAGGACACATGCTGGATACCAGCGTTATTGACCAAAATATCTACACCCCCAAATTGTGTTTTGGCAAATTCCATCATGTCTTGGATATCGCTGGCCTTGCTCATATCTGCAGGGTGGTGGGCAACTTTGACATTGCAAGCTTCAATTGCTGCTTTGGGGCCTGCGACATCACCAAAGCCATTCATCACGATATTGGCACCTTCTTTGGCGAGCGCAATCGCAATGCCTAATCCGATACCGCTGGTGGAACCAGTGACCAATGCGGTTTTACCTGCAAGCTGAAATGAAGACATTTTTAGAACCCTTTTGAAAATAATAAAAAACTTGTGACATTATGAGGTTTTGAAATTTAAACACTTGCAATGGAAGACGGAGTTTTACAAAAGGCTAGGAATTTTGCCCAACCGTTATTAGAAGGAAGCGCCTTCGATAGCGGAGAGGATGTGATGGCCCATGCCGATGCAATGGTCGAGATGCTTGCGCACATGGGTGACTCGCAAGACATGCAAGCCGCTTGTTACTTGGTCTATGCCTGCGACCATCTGGCTAAGCCTGAAGATGTGATTGGTAAGGCGTTTGGTGCAAGTTTGGCCGCTTTAGCGATAGAAACTTCCCGTTTGATACGCATTCAGAGGCAAGCGCGGCTGTCTGCAAATGAGGAAGCACAACCAGATCTGGGTGTAGAGAACGTACGCAAGATGTTGTTAGCGTTCTCACGCGATTTACGCGTGGTGATGCTGCGTTTGGCGTCAAGATTACAAACCTTGCGCTACTACTCGGTTATTAAAAAACCTTTACCTATCGGTTTGGCCCAAGAGTCCTTGCAGGTCTTTGCGCCTTTGGCCAACCGCTTGGGCATATGGCAAATCAAATGGGAATTAGAAGATCTTTCGTTGAGATTTACTGAACCTGATACTTACCGCCAAGTCGCGCAATGGTTAGATGAAAAACGCGTTGAGCGTGAGAATTACATTGCTTTTACTTGCGCGTCTATTACCCATGGTTTGAAAGAGCAGGGTATTGAAGCAAAAGTTTATGGACGGCCTAAACACATCTACAGCATTGTTAAAAAAATGCGTGACAAGGGCATTGGGTTTGAAAGAGTTTTAGATATTCGTGCTTTTCGTATTCTTGTTGACTCAGTTCCCGATTGCTACGCTGCACTGAGCTGGGTGCATAGCCAATATGCACCGATGGTGGAAGAGTTCAACGACTACATTGCGCGGCCCAAATCAAATGGCTACCAGTCACTGCATACCGTGGTGCGTGATGCACAACACAAAGCCATTGAGATTCAAATCCGAACACAAAGCATGCATGACCATGCAGAACATGGTGTTGCTGCGCATTGGGCCTATAAAGAGGCGGGCAAAAAAGGGTATTCGGGTGTTTCTGCCACTGGTGCCTACGACGCCAAAATTACCGTGTTGCGTCAATTGCTGGCTTGGGAACGAGACATGGCATCTGCCAACTCGCAAACTACTAACAACCCATCCCAAGGCAAACAAGATGCGCAGGTTGCGCCTGACCGAATTTATGTGCTGACACCTGAGGCTGCAGTGGTGGAACTGCCAGAGGGCGCAACACCTATTGATTTCGCTTACACCTTACACACCAATTTAGGACACCGTTGTCGTGGCGCGCATATTGATGGCGCAATGGTGCCTTTGAATACGGTTCTTAAAAATGGACAAACTGTTTCCATCACGGCCATCAAAGATGGTGGTCCGTCTAGGGACTGGCTTAATCCTGAGTTGGGCTTTTTAGTAAGTGCCAGAGCTCGCGCAAAGGTGCGCGCTTGGTTCAATGCACAAGTTTTGCAAGAAACAGTTTTAAGGGGGCGCGAAGTTGTTGAAAAATTATTGCAACGCGAAGGTAAATCGAGTACCAATTTAGAGGAGCTCTCAGGACAACTGGGATTTAAATCTTCTGAAGCCTTATTTGAATCCGTTGGTAAAGAGGAATTTTCTCTGCGTGCGATTGAGCAATTTTTAAGACCCCAATTAGTCTCCACCGTCACACCTGACGACTACATACTGCTCAAAAAATCAAAGCCCACCAAGCCTTCAGAAAACGGCGGTGTTTTGGTGGTGGGTATGGATTCGTTGATGACGCAGTTGGCCAAGTGCTGCAAACCGGCGCCACCCGATGAGATCAAAGGCTTTGTGACCCGCGGCAAAGGCGTGAGCATTCACCGTGAGGATTGTTCCAACTTTGCGCAAATCGAAAGGAAAAATCCTGATCGCGTCATTGAAGTAACTTGGAGCCATGCAAAAGTTGCACAGCCACTGGCTTACCAAGTCGATGTGTCGATTGAGGCGTTTGATAGACAAGGTTTGCTCAGAGACATTTCTGAAGTTTTTTCTAAAGAAAAAATGAATGTGGTGGGTGTACAAACCCAATCGATCAAAGAAGTGGCTTGGATGACTTTTACCGTTGAGGTGTTTGATACACGCAAACTCAACAAAGTTTTGGGCCTTATTGCGGAAGTCAAAGGGGTGCGCAACGCTAGAAGACGTTAGAGTCTGCTACACTCGTCGCTTCGGACATTTAGGCGCGTAGCTCAGCTGGTTAGAGCACCACCTTGACATGGTGGGGGTCGTTGGTTCGAGTCCAATCGCGCCTACCAATTTTTCCAATCCCACAGAGTATGAATACGGCACACATTCCCAAAGTGGGTTTTGTGAGCTTGGGCTGTCCCAAGGCGTTGACAGACTCTGAGCTCATATTGACGCAATTAAGCGCACAAGGCTATCAAACCTCAAAAACTTTTGAGGGTGCTGACTTGGTGATCGTGAACACCTGCGGCTTTATCGACGACGCTGTCAAAGAAAGCTTAGACACCATTGGCGAAGCATTAGCCGCCAACGGCAAAGTGATCGTCACAGGCTGTTTAGGTGCAAGATCCAACACAGATGGCGGCAATATGGTGCGAGCGTTGCATCCCAGCGTTCTCGCCGTCACCGGCCCGCACGCTACACAAGAGGTGATGGACGCGGTACATCTGCATTTGCCTAAACCGCATGATGCTTTTATAGACCTCATACCGCCGCACAACGTTGATACAGGCGTCAAACTCACGCCCAAGCATTACGCCTATCTCAAGATCAGCGAAGGCTGTAACCACCGCTGTACTTTTTGCATCATCCCTTCCATGCGCGGAGACTTAGTCAGTCGCCCCATTGGCGATGTGTTGAAAGAAGCGCATGCTTTGTTTGAGAGTGGTGTTAAAGAGTTATTGGTGATCAGCCAAGACACCTCTGCTTATGGTGTTGATGTGCAATACCGCACTGGTTTTTGGGATGGCAAACCCATCAAAACCAAAACGCTGGAACTTGCAAAAGCTTTAGGCGACATTGCGCAGAGCTATGGCGCTTGGGTCCGTTTGCACTATGTTTATCCGTATCCAAGCGTTGACGACATCATTCCTTTGATGGCTACTGGGCAAGTGCTTCCATATTTGGATGTACCTTTTCAGCATAGCCACCCTGATGTGTTGAAGCGCATGAAGCGTCCCGCCAGTGGTGAAAAAAACTTAGAGCGTATTGAACGCTGGCGTGAAATGTGTCCACAAATTGTTATTCGCAGTACGTTCATCGCAGGCTTTCCGGGCGAAACAGAAGAAGAGTTCGACCATTTGCTTGACTTCATGCGTGAAGCCAAAATTGATCGCGCTGGTTGTTTTGCATACAGCCCTGTTGAAGGCGCTACGGCTAACCAAATTCCTGGCATGTTGTCCCAAGCTTTGCGGCAAGAGCGAACTGCGCGTTTTATGCAAGTGGCAGAAGAGGTTTCCGTGAACAAACTCACACAAAGAGTGGGTGACACCTTGCAAGTGCTGATCGATTCTGCGCCAGGAAACGGCAGAAAAGGCGGCGTTGGAAGAAGTTACGCAGAAGCACCAGAGATTGATGGTGTGGTGCGTTTGTTGCCATCTGAAAAAATCAGCAAGGTTTTGAAAGTGGGTGAATTTACCCGCGCTAAAGTTGTTTCAACGCAAGGTCACGACCTGATTGCGTCGCCAATTTGACGCATAAATCATTTAGGATTGGTGCCCAGGACTGGACTCGAACCAGCACGCCTCGCAGCGCTAGTACCTGAAACTAGTGCGTCTACCAATTCCGCCACCTGGGCTTTCAGGAAAGAAGGGCATTCTATCAAACATACCTCACCAACCAGTGGTTTACTGGAAGAATTCGAAGGCACTGTGTCGGGCCATCGCGATGGACATGGCTTTGTTCAACGTGACGATGGTTTGCCAGATATTTACTTACCACCAAACGAAATGCGTGCTGTTTTACACCGCGATCGTGTCAAGGCCCGTGTGGTGCGGTTTGATCGCAAAGGACGCTCTGAAGGCCGCGTAGTGGAGATTTTGCAGCGCTCTACGCAGCCCATCATCGGCAGACTTTTGCAAGAAAGCGGTGTCTGGTTAGTTGCCCCTGAAGACAAACGCTACGGCCAAGATGTTTTGATTCCCAAAAGTGCAACAGCACGCGCAACAGTGGGCCAAGTGGTGGTGGTCGAATTAACGGAGCCGCCAAGTTTGTATGGCCAACCCGTGGGTCGCATCAAAGAAGTATTGGGTGAGGTCGATGACCCAGGTATGGAGATTGAAATCGCGGTGCGCAAATATGGTGTGCCGCATGAGTTTTCTGAAGCATGCTTAGCACTTGCTCGCGGCCTGCCAGACAAAGTTCGACCCCAAGATAAAAAGAACCGTGTTGATCTCACCGATATTCCGTTGGTCACTATTGACGGTGAAGATGCGCGTGATTTCGATGATGCGGTGTATTGCGAACCTGTCAAAGTGGGCCGTTCTAAGGGTTGGCGTTTATTGGTTGCAATTGCCGATGTGAGCCACTATGTAGAGACTGGCAGCGCGATAGATATTGATGCATACGACCGCGCCACCAGTGTTTATTTCCCGCGGCGTGTGATTCCTATGCTGCCTGAGAAACTATCCAACGGCTTGTGTTCGCTCAACCCGGATGTCGAGCGCTTGTGCATGGTGTGCGATATGTTGATCACCACATCGGGTGAAGTGCATGCCTACCAGTTTTATCCCGCTGTGATGTTTAGCCATGCACGGTTTACTTACACCGAAGTGGCTGCCATTTTGGCCAATACGCGCGGCCCCGAGGCTGCACGCAGAAAAGACCGCGTCAACGATTTGATCCATTTGCACGATGTGTATGGCGCTTTGCTGCAAGCGCGCAAAGCTAGGGGCGCAATCGATTTTGAAACGACCGAGACACAAATTGTGTGTGACGACAGTGGCCGTATTGAAAAGATCGTCCCGCGTGTTCGTAATGATGCTCACAAGTTGATTGAAGAAGCGATGCTTGCGGCCAACGTGTGTAGTGCAGACTTTATTTTGCAGAGCAAGAACTCCGGTTTGTTCCGTGTGCACGAAGGCCCAACGCCTGAGAAAAAAGACACCTTACGCAATTACCTCAAGGCCACTGGTATCGGAATGAATATCTCCGACAACCCCAAGCCCGCAGAGTTTCAAGCTATTGCAGAGGCGACTAAAGAGCGACCTGACGCATTACAAATTCACTCGATGCTGTTGCGCTCTATGCAGCAGGCGATTTATACGCCGATCAATAGCGGTCATTTTGGTTTGGCTTTTGAGGCCTACACGCACTTCACCAGCCCGATCCGCCGCTACCCAGATTTATTGGTGCATCGGGTGATCAAAGCCATCTTAGAAAAACGCCGTTACCAGTTGCCCGCCTTGCCAACGCCTGGAGAAGCGCATGCAAAATTGGCACGCCGTTTGGCTTCCAAAGTGCGCCAACCAGAAACATCGCCGGTTATCAAAATAAAAACTTCTGCTGACCAGCAAGCTTGGGAAGCCGCTGGTTTGCATTGCAGTGCCAATGAACGCCGTGCAGACGAAGCTAGCCGAGATGTGGAAGCTTGGTTGAAATGCAAGTACATGCGCGAGCATTTGGGAGAAGAGTACAGCGGCGTAGTGTCATCTGCGACAGGCTTTGGCTTGTTCGTGACTTTAGATGCGATGTACGTCGAGGGTTTGGTGCACATCACTGAGCTCGGCGGCGAATATTTCCGATTCGATGAAGCCAAGCAAGAGTTGCGTGGTGAACGTTCTGGTATTCGTTATGCGATTGGTTCGCGCGTTCGGGTGCAAGTTAGTCGCGTCGATTTGGATGGCCGCAAAATTGACTTCAGATTGATGCGAGATGACGAAGAATTAACAGCACGTTTTGGTAAAGATAAAAACGAGGCTGGTGCGGCCAAGTTCAAATCTTCTGCCAAAAAACCGTTTGTCAGAGAAGCTGAGAAATCTTCTAAATCACGTGATGTCAATAAGCCCAGTGGCAAGGCGAGTATGAAAAAGAGCGCAGGCGCCAAGAGCAGAAAGCCTAGAAAGTAATCACTTCACCCGCTGATAGTCAAAGCCCTGCATATCTATTTCAGCGCGGTGTTGCGACACCATGTCTGCTAGGGCTTTTGCGCTGCCGCAGGAGAGCGCCCATCCGCTAGAGCCATGGCCTAGGTTGAGCCATACGCCTTTAACGCCACTCGGTCCTACCAAGGGTGGGCCATCTGGCAGCATGGGTCGTGAACCTTTCCAGATCTGCACATTCTCTTGTGTGCGAGCCGCGCCAGGGAACCAATCGTTTAGAACATCGAACAAAGTTTTGATGCTTTGATCGCGATGTATTTTTGGATCGCCGCCAATTTCAGCAGAACCAGACACACGAACGCGTTGGCCTAAGCGTGTGATAGAAATTTTGTAACGCTCATCCATGACGCCGCTGCGAGGCGCGTCTAAAGGTTCACGCACAGCAGCACTGATGGAATACCCATGCACGGCCATCAATGGAATATGAACGCCTAGAGGCTTGAGGAGCGCTGCACTGGCAAGCCCAGTGCAGGCCACTACTGCATCAAACTTTTGCCCTTTATCTTGTGCAGAGAGTCGAATGGTGTGGGGTTGTTCTGGCGCGAGATTTTGTACGTTGGCGTTGAGCTCGAATTCAACACCTAAGTCCTCGGCTTCTTTTTTAAGTAGGTATGCGAACTCCCGGCAGTTGCCTACTTCGTCGTTAGGAAAATAGAGCGCCTCTACAAGTTTTGTTTCAGCGATATTGAGTGCGGGTTCAATCTCGCAGGCCTCAGTTGGCGAAAGCACTTTGAGATCAAGGCCCTCTGCGCGCATGAGTTCAATCGACGCTTGCAGCAATTTACGTTCACGTTCTCCACGCATCAGCACCATATAGCCTTGCGACCGGTCATGGTTGAGATGCAAACGTTTGGTGAGTTCGTGCATCCTTTGCTGGCTGTATTGGGAGAGGTCGAGTAGGTTTTTGCGATTGCGGTTGAAGGTGTTGCTGTCGCAAGCTCGCCACCATCTCGAGAGCCATGCCATCTCCGCTAAACCTAGCCCGGAGATGCGCACAGGGGCATTTTTTCTACCCAATTGAGAAAGTACAAACCAAGCCATGCCTGGTTTTGCCCAAGGGGTGACATAACCCGGAGAAATCACACCAGCATTTGCAAAACTGCATTCTTGTGCCACCGAACTATTACGCTCGAAGACTTTGACCTCATGGCCCTGCATGGCAAGCTCGTAGGCGGTGGTAATTCCCACCACGCCTGCACCGATCACGGCGATTTTCATGGGTAATGCTCTCGTTGACTATGTTAGAATTTTGGGGTTTTGCGAATGAAGCACCACTTTAGTGTGCTTATTCATGAAATTAATCCTCGAATCAGTTCATTCAAGGTGTTTCTACAAGCACTCTTTTAGAGATTTTGTAGTTATCAAGAACTGCATTTTAGACCTAACCTTTGGAGTACATCTATGTCAGTCACCATGCGCGAAATGCTAGAAGCCGGCGTCCACTTCGGACACCAAACCCGTTTCTGGAACCCAAAAATGTCACCGTTTATTTTTGGCCATCGCAACAAAATTCACATCATCAATTTGGAAAAATCGTTACCGATGTTCCAAGAGGCAGCTAAGTTCGCCAAGCAGTTGTCTGCCAACCGCGGCACTATTTTGATGGTCGGTACCAAACGCCAATCCCGCGAAATCGTAGCTTCTGAAGCCCAGCGTGCTGGTGTTCCTTTTGTGGACCAGCGTTGGTTGGGCGGTATGTTGACCAACTTCAAAACCGTCAAAACGTCTATCAAGCGTTTGAAAGACATGAAGATCCAACAAGAAGCCGGTTTAGACGCTTTGTCTAAAAAAGAACAATTGATGTTCCAGCGCGAGATTGAAAAACTCGAAAAAGACATCGGCGGTATCCAAGACATGGCCACCTTACCAGACGCAATTTTTGTGATCGATGTGGGTTATCACAAAATTGCGATTTTGGAAGCCAAAAAATTGGGCATTCCATTGATCGGTGTGGTGGACTCCAACCACTCACCCGAAGGCATCGATTACATCATCCCAGGTAACGACGACTCATCCAAGGCCGTGACCTTGTATGCACGTGGCATTGCCGATGCGATTTTGGAAGGCCGCGCAAACGCTGCCAACGACGTCGTCAAAGCAATCGCGGCTGAAGGCGTTGACGAATTCGTTGAAGTGGCAGAGTAAGTAAGAGCTTGATTTTCAAAAGGGGCTCACGTTAGCCCCTTTTTCATAACTGAAACCCAATACACAATTTATTGAATCGGAGAAATACATGGCTGCAATTACCGCAAGCATGGTCGCTGAACTAAGGGGCAAAACAGACGCCCCCATGATGGAGTGCAAAAAAGCTTTGACCGAGGCCGATGGCGATATGGCCAAAGCCGAAGAGTTGTTGCGCGTCAAACTAGGAAGCAAAGCCGGCAAGGCATCCAGTCGCGTGACTGCTGAAGGTGTTGTCACTAGCTTTATCACTGGTAACAAAGGCGCTTTGTTAGAAGTCAACTGCGAAACCGACTTTGTGACCAAGAACGATAGTTTCTTGGCCATGGCCCAAGCCGCAGCCAAATTGATTGTGGACAACAACCCAGCCAATGTCGAAGCCATGGGCGCTTTGTCATACAGCCAAGACGGTTTTGGCCCCACCCTAGAGGATGTGCGCAAAGGTTTGATTGGCAAGATCGGTGAAAACATGAGTTTCCGTCGGTTCAAGCGTTTCGAAGGCGCCAATTCTTTGAGTGCTTACCTGCACGGAACCCGCATTGGTGTGGTCGTCGAATTCGAAGGCGTTGAAACTGCCGCGAAAGACGTTGCTATGCACGTTGCCGCGATGAAGCCTGTGTCTTTGACCAGCGCGGACGTTCCTGCTGAACTGATTGAAAAAGAGCGTTCAGTTGCAACTGCCAAAGCGGCAGAGTCAGGCAAACCTGCTGACATCGCGACCAAGATGATCGAAGGCTCCGTGCAGAAATATCTCAAAGAAGTGTCTTTGTTCAACCAACCTTTTGTGAAGAACGACAAACAAACGGTCGAGCAAATGCTCAAGTCTGCCAACACATCGGTGAAATCTTTCACCCTGTATGTAGTGGGCGAGGGAATTGAGAAGAAGGTGGATGACTTTGCTGCCGAAGTGGCTGCCCAAGTCGCTGCCGCAAAACAGTCGGCGTAATGAACAAGGGGGCATTGGCCCCCTTTTTTACATCAAGTTCAACAAACCATTCAAACTGCCACTACCTAGGATTTTTTATATGACCCACCCCCAACCGGCCTATAAACGTATCTTGCTCAAACTCTCAGGCGAAGCATTGATGGGGGATGATGCTTTTGGTATCAATCGCGCCACCATCGTACGTATCGTCGGTGAAGTGTCAGAGGTGATCAACTTAGGCGTTGAAGTGGCCATCGTGATTGGTGGCGGCAATATTTTTAGAGGTGTTGCGGGCGGCGCCGTTGGTATGGACCGTGCTACCGCTGACTACATGGGAATGTTGGCGACTGTTATGAACTCATTGGCGTTGGCTGACACGATGAACAAAGCGGGTTTGACTGCGCGCGTTATGTCAGCGATTGCGATTGACCAAGTGGTGGAGCCCTATGTGCGTCCTAAGGCCTTGCAATATTTAGAAGAGGGCAAGGTGGTTATTTTTGCAGCGGGTACTGGCAACCCATTTTTCACAACCGACACAGCAGCCGCATTGCGTGGCGCTGAAATTGGTGCGGAGATGGTATTGAAAGCCACCAAGGTGGATGGCGTGTACACCGCAGATCCTAAAAAAGATCCTAAGGCTACGCGCTATAGCCAATTGAGTTTTGACGAAGCGATCGGTCAAAATCTGGGCATCATGGATGCCACCGCATTTGCTTTGTGCCGCGACCAAAAGTTGCCCATCAAAGTTTTTTCTATCTTCAAGAATGGCGCATTGCGCCGTGTAGTGATGGGCGAAGATGAAGGTACATTGGTCCATGTCTAAATTGAACTTGCATCAGGAGTAAATGATGACCCTTGCAGACATTAAAAAAACGGCTGAATCCAAAATGGATATGTCGATCGCCTCTTTTTCAAACAACCTCACCAAAATTCGTACAGGCCGTGCAAGTCCGGCTCTGCTCGATAACGTGCAAGTTGACTACTACGGCGCTATGGTCCCTTTGAGCCAAGTGGCCAACGTGTCTTTGTTAGATGCCCGCACTGTGAGCGTGCAGCCTTGGGAAAAATCCATGGCGGCCAAAATCGAAAAAGCGATTCGCGATAGTGATTTGGGCCTCAACCCATCATCTATGGGCGAGTTGATCCGCGTGCCTATGCCGCCCATGTCGGAAGAACGCCGCAAAGAGCTGACCAAAGTGGTCCGAACCGAAGGCGAAAACGCAAAAATTTCAGTGCGTAATTTACGCCGTGATGCCAACGAGGCTGTTAAAAAATTAGTCAAAGACAAACTAGCTTCGGAAGATGAACAAAAACGCGCAGAAGCTGATATTCAAAAAGTAACCGATAAACATATTTCGGACATCGACAAAGTAGTGGCGAGTAAAGAACAAGAAATCATGGCGGTCTAAGACTAGGCTGCATGCTCAAGCTTCGCATCATCACGGCATTGGTTTTATTGGCAGTTTTTCTGCCGGCTTTTTTTGCTGATTCTGCTGAACCGCTAGCTTGGTTGACTTTGGTGTTGATTGCTTCGGGGGCTTGGGAATGGGGCCGATTGATGGGTCAAAGCATGGCCCGCTCTTTGGGACTGGGCTCGTTGTGTGTCGCGCTTTGTTTAGGCTCATGGAAGATGTTTGAGTTACCACTACACACCACGCCTAATTTATGGGCTGTTGCCGGCGCCCTGTGGGTGTTGGTAGGTGCCTGGATGTTGCGGGGTGGTCTTGCTGGGTGGGGCTCGGTTCATATTGCTATCAGATTGCTAGGCGGAACGCTCGCGCTTTGGCTTTGTTGGCTAGCCATTTTTCAGGCTAAGCGCGTGGGCATCAACTACATGCTGTCTATTTTTGTTTTGGTTTGGATTGCGGATATCGCGGCGTATTTCGCTGGCAAAGCGTTGGGTCGCCGAAAGTTAGCGCCGAGTTTGAGCCCTAGCAAAAGCTGGGAAGGTGTGTGGGGTGGCACCTGCGCTGTATGGGTCTTGGCTATTGTGTGGGTGTGGGCCGACCAAATGGCAATGTTCGACAGCCCCAGTATTTATAGTTTGTTGTATGCCCATGGGTGGGTTTATTTTTTAGTGTCCATCACCTTTTTGACCGCTATGAGCGTAGTGGGTGATTTGGTGGAGTCTATGGTCAAGCGTTCAGCAGGAGTCAAAGACAGTAGCCAATTACTACCTGGGCATGGCGGTGTGTTAGACCGCGTTGATGCTCTATTACCCACATTGCCTTTGGCGATGATGTTGTCTCAATTTGTTATATGAGTAAGTCGAATAACGATCAACTCCAGCGCATCACTATTTTGGGATCTACTGGGTCGATCGGCGTGAATACCCTAGACGTTATTGCGCGGCACCCTGATCGGTTTGAAGTGTTTGCATTGACGGGTGCTAAGCAGGTAGATTTGATGTTGCAACAGTGCTTGCAATTCAAGCCTTCGATGGTGGTCATGGCCCATGCAGAAGCTGCCACGCAATTACAAGAAAAATTGGATGCGCATGGTCTTGCTATTCGTGTGCAATCGGGCGCCAAGGCACTAGAAGAAGTTGCAGCACATCCGCAGGTCGACAGCGTGATGGCCGCTATTGTGGGTGCCGCCGGTCTCAAGGCATGCATTGCTGCGGCACTCGCCGGCAAACGATTGTTGTTGGCAAACAAAGAGGCCTTGGTGGTCGGCGCTGATGTGTTTTTGCAGGCGGTTCAACAAGGTGGCGCCACATTGATACCTATCGATAGCGAACACTCCGCTATCTTTCAATCTTTGCCAGAAGACGCAAACACTTGGAAAACTAGGGTTGAGAAAATTATCCTCACAGCTTCGGGCGGCCCGTTTCGCAGGCGTGATGTCAACACCCTGAAAGATGTAACGCCAGAAGAAGCAGTTGCGCATCCCAATTGGGTGATGGGCCGCAAGATTTCCGTCGACTCCGCCACCATGATGAACAAAGCGCTTGAAGTGATAGAAGCGCATTACTTGTTTGGATTGACACCAGAGCGCTTGGAGGTGGTGATTCACCCACAAAGTGTGATCCATTCCATGGTTCAGTACCGAGACACTTCGGTGGTGGCGCAACTGGGAACGCCCGATATGCGTGTGCCTATCGCTTACGGCCTGAGTTGGCCTGAGCGAATGGCGTCTGGCGCGCAAGCTTTGGATTTCCAAAGCTTGGCCGACATGAGTTTTGAATCCTTGGATGACCATGGCCACCGTGAGCGGTTTGCTGGTTTGCATTTGGCTTGGGAGGCTTTGCGTGCGCCTTTAGGTACAACGGCGGTGCTCAATGCTGCCAATGAAGTGGCAGTGGAGGCTTTTTTAACCAAACGCATACGCTTTGATCAAATTCACCACGTCAATGCACATTGCCTGAGTGCGCAATTGGTATCGAATATGTCGACCATAGAAGACCTTTTGGCCTTAGATGAAAGAACGCGTGCATTGGCGCTTTCATGTGTAGAAAAATGGGCCATGGTTTGACACTTTTAAGCAGGGTTTACGCCTGTGACCGTGTTGTATCATGCCCGCTGTGACTCTTGCCTTGTTTCCAATCGACAAAATCCCCTCATGGGTCGCTTAATTTCCTCTTCATGAACCAGCCTCTTTACCAATTTCGTCGATCGACCTTGTCCAAAATTTTGGCAGGTTGTGTTGCGTCAGTTTTTGCTTTTCATGCATGGGCCGCCGACCCTTTCAAAGTGGGTGATATTCGCGTAGAAGGCTTGCAGCGGGTCGAGCCGGGTACTGTGTTTGCCTCGATCGCCTTGCGTGTTGGGGATGACTACACCGACGAAAAAGGCGCATCCGCCATTCGCAGTTTGTTCGCTTTGGGTCTTTTCAAAGACGTACGCATTGAAGTAAGCGGCAATGTGTTGGTGTTGATCGTTGAAGAGCGTCCCAATATTGCGCAAGTCGATTTCATCGGCACCAAGGAATTTGACAAAGACGTTTTGCGTAAGGCTTTGCGTGATATCGGATTGGCTGAGGGTCGTCCTTTTGACAAAGCCTTGGCTGACCGCGCTGAGCAAGAATTGAAGCGCCAATATGTCAACCGCAGTTTGTACGGTGCTGAAATCATCACCACCATCACACCCGCAGAACGCAATCGTGTCAATTTGTCGTTCACCGTGATCGAAGGCGATCTGGCCAAGATCAAAGAAATGCGGATTGTGGGAAGCAAGACTTTCTCTGAATCGACTTTGCTAGACCAGTTAGACCAAAACACTGGCAATTGGCTGAGTTGGTACACCAAAACTGATAGATATTCGCGTACCAAACTCAATGCTGATTTAGAAACCTTACGTGCTTGGTATTTGTCGCGTGGCTTCTTAGAGTTCCGTGTGGATTCCACGCAAGTAGCCATCTCTCCTAACAAACAAGACATCAGCATCACTTTGAACATCACAGAGGGCGATCGTTTTGTGGTGTCTGAAGTGGCCTTAGAAGGCTACTTCCTAGGCAAAGACGATGAGTTCAAGTCCTTGATTCAAATTAAGGCGGGCAAGCCCTACAACGCAGATGACGTGGCCAAGACTACCAAGGCATTCAACGATTATTTCGGTAATTTTGGTTTTGCTTTTGCCCGCACAGAAGTGCGTCCTGAAATTGACCGATCCACCAATTTGGTGAAGTTGGTATTGGTCGCTGACCCTTCACGCCGCGCCTATGTGCGCCGCATCAATATTTTGGGTAACAACCGCACGCGCGATCAAATTGTTCGCCGCGAATTCCGCCAAATGGAATCGGCTTGGTATGACGGCGACAAGATTAAGCTTTCTAAAGATCGGGTGAATCGCCTTGGCTATTTCAAAGACGTCGAAGTGGATACGCAAGAAGTGCCTTCAACGATGGACCAAGTGGACCTCAACGTTAGCGTGGTGGAGAAGCCCACTGGCATGCTTACTTTGGGCGCAGGCTTTTCTAGCGCAGAAAAAGTCACTTTGAGTTTTGGTATCTCTCAAGACAACATTTTTGGCTCTGGTCAAAACTTAGGGGTGCAAATCAGCACCAGTAAATACAACACGTATTACGTGGTGAGTACTACCAACCCCTATTTCACTGAAGATGGTGTTTCACGGTCTTTCTCGTTTTCGCACCGTTCGAGCAAGCCATATGTTGAGCAGGGCGGAGATTACAGGCTGATTTCAGATTCTGTAGCCCTTAACTTTGGAATTCCCTTTAGCGAATTAGACCGAGTATTCACTGGCGTTGGCATTGAACAAACTGAAATCGTTCCTGGTACCAATCTACCTGCCTCGTATTTAGCTTATGCCAACACCTTTGGCTACACCACCAAAACGGTCCCCTTGTCTGTGGGTTGGGCGCGTGATGGTCGCGATAGCTATCTGAATCCTTCATCTGGAAGATATATGCGTGCTAACAGTGATGTGGGCGTTGTTGGAGATACGCGCTACATCCGTATGGCTACCCAGTATCAGCAATATATTCCCTTGACCAAGCAATACACTTTTGCGTTTAATGCGGATTTTGGCTTGGGCAAAGGTTTACAAAACCAACCCTATCCAATCTTTAAAAATTACTATTCTGGTGGCTTAGGCTCCGTGCGTGGATTCGAGCAAGGCACTTTGGGTCCACGGGACATTTCTGGCATCGTCGTGGGTGGCCCCAAGAAGGTCACCATAAACAGCGAATTCTTGATGCCTTTCCCTGGGGCTGGTAATGACAGAACTCTTCGCCTTTACGGTTTCTACGACATGGGTAACGTATTCGGTGAATACGACACGATTAAAGTTAGCCAATTTAGAAGCTCATTGGGCGCAGGTTTAAGCTGGGTATCTCCTATGGGCCCATTACGCTTTGCATGGGCCAAGCCGGTGCGCAGCTTCACAGGCGATAGAATACAAAGAGTTCAATTCCAAATCGGGACATCATTCTGATGAAAAAGTTTTTAAGTTTTTTTCTTTTAACCGCCATGGTGGGTGTGGCTTCTGTCAGCGCGGCTGCGCAGGAAATTCGTATCGGGTTTATCAATACCGACCGTATTTTCAAAGAAGCCAATACCGCCAAGCAGGCGCAAGCCAAGTTGGAGCAAGAATTCTCTAAGCGCGAAAAAGAACTCAACGATTTTGGCGCCACGCTCAAAGCAGCGGTTGAAAAGTTTGAGCGCGAAGCCCCAACTTTGGCTGAATCGCAGCGTGTCACGCGCCAAAAGCAACTGGGCGAGCAAGACCGTGAATTTCAGCGCAAGCGCCGCGAGTTCCAAGAAGAATTGAACGCACGCAAGAATGAAGAGTTCCAATTGGTACTCGAGCGCGCCAACCGTGTGATCAAACAAGTGGCTGAATCTGAAAAATACGACCTGGTTTTGCAAGAGGCTGTCTATATCAACCCCAAGCATGACATCACCGACAAGGTGTTAAAGGTTATCAACGCCGCGAAGTAATCAGCCTTGGCAATTCGTCTTGGCCAACTGATTGAACAACTCGGCGGCAGCCTTCACGGTGACCCAGACTTCCTTGTAGAAAAAATCAGTCCACTAGAGACTGCTACTGCCAATTCATTGGCTTTCCTAAGTAATCCCCTTTACCGATCCCAACTCGCAACTACACGAGCAGGTTGCGTGATTGTGTCGCCCGAGATGCAATCTTCGCTGACCGCGGGTACTGCATGCATTGTTTCTCCCAACCCCTACCTCTATTTCGCCAAAGTGACCCAGTTGTGGCGCAAACAACAAGTCTCTGAAGATGGTGAACCCTTGGTCCATCCCAGTGCAGTGGTGCACCCCAAAGCAGTCGTTCACCCAACCGCTCGAATTGGCCCCCTGTGCGTAATTGAGAAGGGCGCTCGTGTTGGAGCAGGTTCTTGGTTGAAAGCGCACGTCACGTTAGGCGCGGATTGCTCCATCGGTGAACATTGCATCTTGCACGCAGGCGTTGTGATTGGCGCAGATGGTTTTGGTTTCGCGCCTTTTGATGGCCGCTGGGAAAAGATAGAACAGCTCGGGGCGGTGCGCATTGGTAACCACGTCGAAATTGGTGCCAACTCTTGTGTCGACCGCGGTGCGTTGGAAGACACCGTCATTGGCGACGGCGTGAAACTCGATAACTTGGTACAAATTGGACACAACGTGCAAGTGGGTGCGCACACGGCGATGGCGGGTTGCGTAGGCGTTGCAGGAAGCGCCGTGATCGGCGCGCATTGCACCTTAGGCGGTGGCGCGATTGTGTTGGGGCATCTCACATTAGCCGATGCCGTGCATATTTCAGCCGCTTCGGTCGTCATGCGTTCAATCAGCAAGTCGGGAAGCTACAGCGGCGTGTTCCCCATCGACGACAATGCTTCTTGGGAAAAAAATGCCGCTACCTTGAAGCAATTGCACGGATTGCGAGACCGCATTCGTTCGCTAGAAACCGCTTTTGAAAGCTCCAAAAAATGACCTTAGATATCCACCAAATCTTAAAAATGCTGCCGCATCGCTACCCGATTTTGTTGGTGGATAGGGTGCTGGAACTTGACAAGGGTAAATCGATCAAAGCCATCAAAAACGTGTCGATCAACGAGCCGTTTTTTCTGGGGCATTTCCCGCACCGTCCTGTCATGCCGGGCGTTTTGATTTTGGAGGCTTTGGCGCAAGCCGCTGCTATTTTGGCGTTTGATATGTTGGGCAAAGTTCCAGATGACAAAACGGTCTACTACTTCGCAGGCATTGACGGTGCGCGCTTTAAGCGTCCAGTCGAACCAGGTGACCAACTGATTTTGGAAGTCTCGCTGGACCGCCACAAGTCTGGCATTTTCAAATTCAATGCATGCGCCAAAGTCGGTGAAGACATCGCTACCGAAGCGAGTCTGATGTGCACCATGCGCACGATTGCCTAAACCTAGGCGAGACAAGATGAGTTTGATTCACGCGACGGCCTTAGTGGACCCCCAAGCGCAGTTAGATGCCTCGGTGCAAGTAGGCCCCTACAGCATCATTGGTCCATATGTCAAAGTTGACGCTGGCACAACCATAGGCGCGCATTGCGTGATTGAAGGCCACACCACCATCGGCAAAGACAACCGTATCTTCCAATTCAACTCCTTGGGTGCGATTCCTCAAGACAAAAAATACAAGGGGGAGCCTTGTGAGTTGGTGATTGGCGACCGTAACACCATTCGAGAGTTTTGTACTTTTAACATCGGCTCACCAGGCGACGTCGGCGTAACCCGTGTGGGAGATGACAACTGGATCATGGCCTATGTGCATTTGGCGCACGACTGCCAGGTGGGCAACCAAACCATTTTTGCTAACAGCGCCCAACTTGCAGGACATGTGCATGTGGGGGACTGGGCGATATTGGGTGGATTTACCGTGGTGCACCAGTTTGTTCGCATCGGTGCCCATAGTTTTACGGCGATGCACTCTTTATTGCTGGCCGATTTGCCGCCTTTTGTGATGTGCCAAGGCCAACCTGCCGAAGCGCGCTCTATGAACTTTGAAGGCTTGCGCCGCAGAGGCTTCTCACCTGAACGCATCAGCGCTGTCAAGGCGATGCACAAGGCTTTGTACCGCGACGACTTGACACTCGACAAAGCCAAAGAGCAAATCGCCCATCTCGTCCAAGAGAAGCCCGAGTCCACCCCCGACGTGGCGATGATGCTCGACTTCCTCAACAACACCTCTGCCCAACGCGGAATCATTCGCTGATTGTTTGGCCATGACCCAGCCAACAACATTCGCAATGGTGGCAGGCGAGGCTTCTGGCGATATGTTGGCGGCTATGTTGTTGCAAGGCATGGTGCAAAGGTGGCCCCATCTCTCCTCTGAAGGCATTGGCGGATCCGCCATGGTGGCCCATGGTTTCAAACCTATCTGGGGCTATGAAAAACTGGCAGTGCGCGGCTATGTAGAAGTGCTCAAACACTATTGGGAAATTGTTGGCATTCGTCGCCAACTCAAAGCGCGCTGGACACAAAAGCCTCCCAATGCGTTCATTGGAATTGACGCTCCTGACTTCAATCTTGATTTAGCCAAGCACCTCAAGGCGCAAGGTATTCCTACCATCCACTATGTGTGCCCATCCATCTGGGCTTGGCGACCAGAACGGATCGAGACGATTCGCCAAAGCGTGGACCATGTTTTGTGTGTGTTTCCATTCGAGACCGAACTGTTAGAGCGCCACAAAATTGCTGCGACCTATGTGGGCCATCCTTTAGCGCACAAAATCCCGCAAGTCATAGACCGAGACGCCGCGCGAAATGCTTTGAATATCCCATTGGACGCAACGCTAGTTGCTTTGTTGCCCGGAAGTCGCAAGTCTGAAATCGACTATCTGGCCTTGCGGTTTCTCCAGGCCGCCAAACGGATGGCCGATCGCCAGCCTGGACTTCAATTCATCTTGCCCACACTGCCTGCGTTCGTTCCCGCCATACAAGCCTTGGTCCAGCAAATAGGTGGTGTAGCAGGCTTGCGGATTTGCGAAGGCCAATCGCATACAGCGCTAGCGGCTTGTGATGTCACTTTGATCGCGAGCGGCACAGCAACCCTAGAAGCCGCTTTGTTCAAACGCCCTATGGTGATTGCCTACAACATGCATGCGTTGAGTTGGCAAATCATGCGGCGCAAAAAACTCCAGCCATGGGTGGGTTTGCCCAACATCTTGTTGCAAGACTTTGCGGTGCCTGAGCTATTGCAAGACGCAGCCACGCCAGAGGCCTTGGCAGACAAGACCTTGCAGTGGCTGGCACATCCAGAGGCGGTACGCAGCTTACAAGCGCGCTTTGAGGCACTGCATAACAGTTTAAAAATGGACACAAACCAGTTAGCAACCGATGCGATCGAAAAAATCATTGCTCACTGAACAAACCGCTTTGGTCTGGGATGCGCCGGGTTTGATCGCTGGCGTGGACGAGGCGGGGCGTGGGCCTTTAGCAGGGCCGGTCGTAGCTGCCGCCGTCATCTTGGACGACTTGCATCCCATTCCAGGTTTGGCCGATTCCAAGAAACTCACCGCCTTGAAACGCGAGCGTTTGTTTGACCAAATCCGCGCCAAGGCCTTGTGTTGCTCGATTGCCGAAGCAACGGTCGAAGAAATCGATACGCTGAATATTTTGCAAGCCACGCTTTTGGCGATGCAACGCGCGGTCAATGGCCTCAGATTGAAACCCAGCAAAGTGCTGGTCGACGGTAACCAACTGCCTGTCCTAGACGTATTGGCAGAAGCCATCGTGAAAGGCGACAGCAAAGTGCAGGCTATTTCCGCGGCGTCTATCTTGGCGAAAGTGCACCGGGACAGGCTGTGTCTGAGCATGCACGCGCAGTACCCCGAATACAGTTTCCATCTGCACAAAGGCTATGGCACTGCGGCGCATTTGGCAGCTTTGCAAGAGTTTGGTGCTAGCCCATGGCACCGCAAGTCTTTCTCGCCCGTCGCGCAGGTGATGTGATGAACTTGATTACCTCGCGCGACAACCCTTTGGTTAAAGAATTGCGGCGCCTTTCCCAAGACAGCACGGCTTACCGCAAAACCGGACGGGTCTGGTTGGAGGGCGACCATCTTTGCCGTGCTTTACTAACACGTGGTCTTGTTCCTGAGCAGGCAGTTTTTGCGCAATCTGCTTGGGACAACACGCCCACCCAATTAACTCAAGCCGCGCCCAAAAATACAGTCCTACCCGACGCTTTGTTTCGCGAGATTAGCGGACTTGAGTCTGCCAGCACGATGGGATTCGTTTGGACGATTTCGAGCTCAATAGAAACAGCTAGGGACCATGACATTCAACAGGGCGTGCCCACCGTCTTCTTAGACCAGATACAAGACGCGGGCAATGTCGGTTCTATCTTGCGCAGCGCCAGTGCATTTGGCTTCGCACAGGTCTTAGCGCGCAAAGGAACTGCGGCGCTTTGGTCGCCCAAAGTGTTGCGCGCAGCTATGGGTGCGCATTTCGGTTTGCATTTGGTCGAAGGGGTAGAGCCCGAACAGCTGGCCGATCTGCAAATCACTTGGCTCTCGACCAGTTCCCACCAAGGGCCGTTTTTGCATACTTTGGGTGCTAAAAACGCATTGCCAAACCCTTGTGGCTGGATTTTTGGACACGAAGGGCAGGGCGTCTCGCCTGAGGCGGCCCAATTGGCCAGCATGACAGTGCGAATCGCCCAACCAGGCGGCGAAGAGTCGCTCAACGTAGCCTCGGCGGCGGCTATTTGTCTGCATGCCACTGCCACAGTGGGTCAGGCGTAAAAGGCCGTCAGATATAATGGGTGGCTTTTCACCTACAACCAGTACGTCCCAGCTTCCTACTAGGCAATTCCCTCACAAAAGCAGCCCCCAAACGAGCCCCGAGCTCAAGTAAGTGCTGAGGCGTACCCGAACAAAACCGGAGAACCCAGTGCTTTTGTCTCTTCAGGGAAAATTCCCTCCCGCCATTTTGGCGCTCGCAGACGGCACGGTCTTTGTTGGCAATTCAATCGGCGCAGTGGGCGCCACATCTGGCGAGGTGGTTTTCAATACCTCCATCACGGGCTACCAAGAAATCCTGACGGATCCCAGCTATTGCCAGCAAATCGTCACGCTTACCTATCCACACATCGGCAACTACGGTACCAACGCAGAAGATGCGGAATCGACCCAAGTCCATGCCGCAGGCTTGATCATCCATGACCTGCCTTTGATCGCCAGCAACTTCCGTTCGCAGTCTGATCTCTCCAGTTATTTGATAGCCAACAAAACGGTGGCGATCGCCAATATCGACACCCGCCAATTGACCCGCTTGCTACGAAGCAAGGGCTCCCAAAACGGTGCAATTTTGGGCTTGTCTGCAGGTCAAACAATCACCGACGATTTGATCGCCCAAGCCAAAGCCTTGGCGCTCAAAGCCCCCAACATGGCGGGCTTGGATCTGGCGCAAAAAGTCACGGTGCAAAAGCCGCATGACTGGACCCAAACCGAATGGGCCTTGGGCTCTGGATACGGCAAAGCAAGTAATACCAAGTTCCACGTGGTGGCCTTCGACTTCGGCGTCAAACACAACATCTTGCGCATGCTGGCTGAGCGTGGTTGTCAAGTGACGGTGGTGCCCGCCAAAACTTCTGCCCAAGAGGCCTTGGCTTTGAAGCCCGATGGAATTTTTCTCTCCAACGGCCCAGGCGATCCTGAGCCTTGTAGCTATGCGATAGAAGCGGCAGCCGCTTTGATCGACAAAGGCATTCCCACCTTTGGCATTTGCTTAGGTCACCAAATCATGGCTTTGGCCAGTGGCGCCAAAACCTTCAAGATGAAATTTGGCCACCACGGCGCCAACCATCCTGCCAAAGATTTGGACTCGGGACGTGTTTCCATCACCAGCCAAAACCATGGTTTTGCGGTGGACGAAACATCTCTGCCAGCCAACTTGCGCGCTACCCATGTGTCGCTGTTTGACGGAACTATCCAAGGATTGCAGCGTACCGACAAACCTGCCTTTTGCTTCCAAGGGCACCCCGAGGCTTCGCCCGGCCCCCAAGATATCTCTTACCTATTTGACCGCTTCATCCATGCGATGGAGACACACTGATGCCTAAGCGTTTAGACCTGAAAAGTATTTTGATCATTGGGGCAGGCCCCATCGTGATTGGCCAAGCTTGCGAGTTTGATTACTCGGGCGTACAAGCCTGCAAGGCCCTGCGCGAAGAGGGCTACAAAGTCATATTGATCAACAGCAACCCTGCGACCATCATGACCGACCCCGCCACGGCAGATGTCACCTACATTGAGCCGATCACGTGGCAAACGGTTGAGAAGATCATCGCCAAAGAGCGGCCCGACGCGATATTGCCCACCATGGGCGGACAAACCGCGCTCAACTGCGCCCTAGATTTGTGGCGTAACGGAGTGCTCGACAAATACAAAGTCGAATTGATTGGTGCCACGCCAGAAGCGATCGACAAAGCCGAAGACCGTCTGAAGTTCAAAGACGCGATGACCAAAATTGGGCTGGGTTCCGCCCGCTCTGGCATTGCCCACAGCATGGAAGAAGCTTGGGACGTGCAACGCACCGTCGGGTTTCCTACGGTTATTCGTCCTAGCTTCACGCTCGGCGGCACAGGTGGCGGCATCGCCTACAACCCCGAAGAATTCGAGACGATTTGCAAGCGCGGACTAGAAGCCTCGCCTACGAACGAGTTGTTGATAGAAGAATCTTTGCTTGGCTGGAAAGAGTTCGAGATGGAAGTCGTGCGCGATAAGGCCGACAACTGCATCATCATCTGCTCGATTGAAAACTTGGACCCGATGGGCGTGCACACCGGCGACTCCATCACTGTTGCTCCTGCCCAAACGCTGACCGACAAGGAATACCAAATCATGCGCAACGCCTCGTTGGCGGTATTGCGTGAAATTGGTGTCGACACAGGCGGTTCGAACGTGCAGTTCTCTGTCAATCCCCAAGACGGTCGCATGATCGTGATCGAGATGAACCCGCGTGTGTCGCGCTCGTCAGCTTTGGCGTCTAAAGCAACTGGCTTTCCAATTGCAAAAGTCGCAGCCAAGTTAGCAGTTGGCTATACCTTAGACGAATTGCGCAACGAAATAACCGGTGGTGCTACGCCCTCGAGTTTTGAGCCGAGCATCGACTATGTGGTTACGAAGATTCCACGTTTCGCGTTTGAGAAATTCCCCACGGCCGACAGCCGCTTGACCACCCAAATGAAGTCGGTGGGCGAGGTCATGGCGATTGGTCGCACCTTCCAAGAGTCCTTCCAAAAAGCTTTGCGTGGCTTGGAAGTAGGCGTCGACGGTTTGAACGAAAAAACCCAAGACCGCGAAGTGCTAGAGAAAGAACTCGGCGAACCTGGTCCTGACCGTATTTGGTATGTAGGCGACGCCTTCGGCCAAGGCATGAGTGTGGACGAGGTGTTTGCCCTGACCAAAATCGACCCTTGGTTTTTGGTGCAAATTGAAGAGATCGTCAAAATTGAGTTGGAGTTAGAGACGACCGCGCTCGACAAGATTTCTGCCGCTGAGTTGCGAGCGTTGAAGCGCAAAGGTTTTTCAGACCGCCGCTTGGCCAAGTTGCTCAAAACAACAGAAGCAGCGGTGCGCGCCCAAAGACACGCGGCCAATATCCGGCCTGTTTTCAAACGGGTAGACACCTGCGCGGCGGAGTTTTCTACCGATACCGCCTATATGTACTCCACCTACGGCGACGAGTGCGAAGCGCAACCTACAGCTAAGAAAAAAATCATGGTGCTCGGTGGTGGCCCCAACCGTATCGGCCAAGGCATCGAGTTTGACTACTGCTGTGTCCATGCCGCCTTGGCGATGCGCGAAGACGGCTACGAGACCATCATGGTCAATTGCAACCCTGAGACTGTCTCGACAGACTACGACACATCAGACCGCCTCTATTTCGAGCCTTTGACTTTGGAAGATGTTCTAGAAATCGTCGACAAAGAAAAACCGCACGGCGTGATCGTGCAGTATGGTGGCCAAACGCCTTTGAAACTCGCGCTCGGGCTTGAGGCCGCCGGCGTGCCCATCATCGGCACCAGCCCTGACATGATCGATGCGGCCGAAGACCGCGAGCGCTTCCAAAAGCTTCTGCAAGGTTTGGGTTTGCGCCAACCTCCAAACGCCACAGCCCGCACCGAAGCAGAGGCTTTGGAAAAAGCATCTGCCTTGGGTTACCCCTTGGTGGTGCGTCCCAGCTATGTGCTCGGTGGTCGCGCGATGGAAATCGTCCATGAGCAACGCGATTTAGAGCGCTATATGCGAGAGGCCGTGAAGGTTTCTAACGATTCACCTGTTTTGTTAGACCGCTTTTTGAATGACGCCATCGAATGCGACGTCGACTGCTTGCGTGACCCTGAAGGCAAGACCTTTATCGGCGGCGTGATGGAGCATATCGAGCAAGCTGGTGTCCATAGTGGTGACTCAGCCTGTTCTTTGCCCCCTTATTCCTTGTCTGCAGAAACGGTCAATGAACTCAAACGTCAGTCGGCTGCTATGGCCGAGGCTTTGAATGTGATCGGCTTGATGAATGTGCAGTTCGCCATTCAACAAGACCAGGGTCAGGATGTCGTTTATGTCTTAGAGGTCAATCCGCGTGCTTCGAGAACCGTGCCTTTTGTGTCCAAAGCGACGGGCATACAACTAGCCAAAGTGGCGGCGCGTTGCATGGCGGGTCAAACACTGGCCTCGCAAGGCATTCAAAACGAAGTGACTCCCCCTTATTTCAGCGTGAAAGAAGCCGTTTTCCCCTTTGTGAAGTTCCCTGGTGTCGATACCATCTTGGGCCCCGAGATGAAGTCCACGGGAGAGGTCATGGGCGTAGGCAAAACCTTTGGCGAAGCTTTTGTGAAAAGCCAATTGGGTGCTGGAACCAAATTACCTCGAGCCCAAAAGGCCGACGGCACATTATCTGGCAAAGTATTTTTATCCGTTAAAAATAATGACAAACCTCGCGTGATTGAAGTGGCGCGTGAGTTGCAAGCTCAGGGCTTCGAACTTGTAGCGACCAAAGGAACGGCATTGGCCATCCAAGAAGCAGGCGTGGCATGCGCCACGATCAACAAGGTGGCCGAAGGGCGTCCGCACATCGTCGACATGATCAAAAACAACGAAGTGATTTTGGTGATCAACACGGTCGAGGAGCGGCGTAATGCGATCGCCGACTCCCGCTACATTCGCACCACGGCCTTGCTCAACCGGGTCACGACTTTCACCACCATCGCTGGCGCCGAGGCGGCAGTCGAGGGAATGAAGTACATGGACAATTTAGGCGTGATCTCGGTCCAAGAAATGCATGCGCAACTGAGCGCATTAGAAAGAAATTGATGGCGACTATTCCAATTACAAAACGCGGCGCTGAAAAGCTCAAAGACGAGTTGCACAAACTAAAGACTGTCGACCGTCCTTGGGTGATCAACGCGATTGCCGAAGCCCGTGCCCAAGGCGACTTGAGCGAGAACGCCGAATACGACGCGGCCAAAGACCGCCAAGGCTTTATCGAAGGCCGCATCCAAGAGATTGAAGGCAAACTTTCAGCGGCTCTGGTGATCGACCCTACTGCAGTCGACGGGGGCGGCAAAGTGGTCTTCGGCGCAACCGTAGAACTAGAAGAGGAAACGTCGGGCGAAAAAGTGACTTACCAAATCGTGGGTGAAGACGAAGCCGATCTCAAACTCGGTTTGATCAATATCAGCAGCCCGATTGCCCGTGCCTTGATTGGCAAAGAAGAGGGTGATGTTGCCGTCGTCGTGGCGCCTGGGGGCGAAAAGAGTTATGAAGTTATAGCGGTTCACTACCGCTAAATTAGCCCAAAGTTCTTTTCTTAATCGAGGTCTTTTTGGGCTTAGCCCGCTTAACCTGACCCCCCGATGTCAAACGCTGGTTGCCCAAAACGCGCAAAGTTTTAACTTCAGGCCTTTGACCGCCGCGTTTGCTGTATTTCAAGACTTTGACGTCTCGAGGCCCGGGCATGCGGTCTTCATTGGGCGTATCGGCTTTCTCGGCAATGGGCCGCCAGAGCACAAAAAGTTTGCCGATGTGCTGAATGGGCGCTGCGTTGAGTTGATCGGCCAGCGCTGCAAACATTTCTTCGCGTTTGAGGCGGTCGTCACCAAAGACGCGAATTTTGATCAAACCGTGGGCGTCGAGCGCCATATTGGCTTCTTTGAGGATGGCGGGGGTGATTCCGTCGTTGCCAACCATGACCACGGGGTCTAAGTGGTGGGCGTCTGAGCGGTGTGCCTTGCGTTGTGCGGGCGTGAGTTGAATAGCTGTCATGGGGGTATTATCCGCCCTCGCTACAAGGGTTCCGTTGAAAGTTAAAACACAAAGCAAGAAGGTCAATAAATCGTGGTTGAACGACCATGTCAACGACCCTTATGTCAAATTGGCCAAAAAAGACGGCTATCGGGCTCGGGCTGCTTACAAACTCAAAGAAATCGATGAACAGTTGGGTTTGATCAAGCCCGGCCATTTGGTAGTCGATTTAGGCTCTACCCCTGGCGCTTGGAGCCAGTATGTGCGTCGCCGTTTGTCGCCCGAAGGCGCGGCGGTGGGCGCTTTGAACGGCACTATCGTTGCTGTTGATATCTTGCCCATGGAGCCGGTCGAGGGCGTCCTTTTTATCCATGGCGACTTTCGCGAACCAGCGGTTTTAGCTGAAGTGGAAACTGCCCTACAGGGTCGCATGGCGGATGTGGTGGTCTCAGACATGGCGCCGAATTTGTCAGGTATCGAGTCGGCCGACGCTGCACGCATCGCCCATTTGGTCGAATTGGGCTTGGAATTCTCACAAAAACACATGAAAGACGATGGCGCCTTGGTGGTCAAAATGTTCCACGGCAGCGGCTATAGCCAGCTGGTGAAGTTGTTCAAAGAGAGCTTCCATGTCGTTAAACCCATCAAGCCCAAAGCCAGCCGAGACAAGTCGAGTGAGACGTTTTTGGTCGGAATCGGTCTCAAACACCGTAATATCGCAAACCCTTGATCTAAGGTGGTTCTTTTACAGGTCAAGAGTTTCCTTGGGTTGAAAGGCTTAATATAATCACTATCTACCCTTTGTTCTTTTCTATTATTGTTCGGAGCCCACATTGAATAATCAATGGTTCTCAAAAGTTGCTGTTTGGTTGGTAATCGCTTTGGTGCTTTTTACCGTGTTCAAACAATTTGAAACACGCCCTGGTGCGAGCTCTGGATATTTGGGCTACTCCGACTTCCTAGAAGAAGTTCGCGCCAAACGCATCAAAACCGCCACCATCCAAGAAGGCCAAGGCGGAACCGAGATCGTTGCTATTACTAACGACGAGCGCAAAATTAAAACCACCGCCACTTACCTCGACCGTGGCTTGGTGGGCGACCTCATCTCCAACGGCGTGAAGTTCGATGTCAAACCCCGCGAAGAAGGTTCCTTGCTCATGACCTTGTTGGTCAGCTGGGGGCCCATGTTGCTGTTGATCGGCGTCTGGGTCTACTTCATGCGCCAAATGCAAGGCGGCGGCAAAGGCGGTGCCTTTAGCTTTGGCAAAAGCAAAGCCCGCATGCTCGATGAAAACAACAACGTGGTGACCTTTGCTGACGTAGCAGGTTGCGATGAAGCCAAAGAAGAAGTCAAAGAAGTTGTTGATTTCTTGAAAGATCCCCAACGTTTCCAAAAACTCGGCGGTCGTATTCCACGCGGCCTTTTGTTGGTCGGCCCTCCCGGAACCGGCAAAACATTGCTGGCCAAAGGCATCGCTGGCGAAGCCAAAGTGCCTTTCTTCAGCATTTCCGGTTCAGATTTCGTTGAAATGTTTGTCGGCGTAGGTGCAGCCCGTGTCCGCGACATGTTTGAAAACGCCAAGAAGAATGCACCTTGCATCATTTTCATCGACGAGATTGACGCTGTCGGCCGCCAACGTGGCGCCGGTTTAGGCGGCGGTAATGACGAACGCGAACAAACCTTGAACCAGATGTTGGTCGAGATGGACGGTTTTGAGACCAATCTCGGCGTGATCGTCGTTGCTGCTACCAACCGTCCCGACATTCTGGATTCCGCTTTGTTGCGTCCAGGACGCTTCGACCGCCAGGTCTATGTGACCTTGCCAGATATCCGCGGCCGTGAGCAAATTTTGAATGTGCACATGCGCAAAGTGCCAATCGGACAAGACGTGGCGCCTGCCATCATAGCCCGCGGCACGCCTGGAATGAGTGGCGCTGATTTGGCAAATTTGTGTAATGAGGCTGCCTTGATGGCCGCTCGTCGCAATGCGCGCGTTGTCGAGATGGTCGATTTTGAGAAGGCCAAAGACAAAATCTTGATGGGCCCTGAGCGCAAGAGCATGGTCATGCCTGAAGAGGAGCGTCGCAACACGGCGTATCACGAGTCGGGCCATGCATTGATCGGCAAATTACTGCCCAAGTGCGATCCGGTTCATAAAGTCACCATCATTCCGCGTGGTCGCGCTTTGGGCGTGACGATGAGCCTGCCAGAAAAAGACCGCTACAGCTATGACCGCGATTACATGCTCAACCAAATAAGTATGTTGTTTGGTGGCCGTATTGCTGAAGAAGTTTTTATGCACCAAATGACTACCGGTGCTAGCAATGACTTTGAGCGAGCCACTTCTATTGCCCGCGACATGGTCACGCGCTACGGCATGACCGATGCCTTGGGTCCCATGGTTTACGCTGAAAACGAAGGTGAAGTTTTCTTGGGTCGATCTGTGACCAAGACCACCACCATGAGCGAAGCGACGATGCAGAAAGTCGATATGGAAGTGCGTCGCATCATCGACATGCAATACGCCTTGGCGCGTAGTTTGATCGAAGAAAACGCCGACAAAATGCACACCATGGCCAAAGCCTTGTTGGAATGGGAAACCATCGACAAGGAGCAAATCGACGACATCATGGCTGGCAAAGAGCCGCGTCCTCCCAAAGACTGGACGCCTAAAACACCATCTTCTGGTCCCGACAGTGGTGGTGCACCTCCTGTGATTGAGCCTGCACCCAATGCGGCCTAATGCGCATTAGCAGTCAACACAAATAAACGGGGCGTAAGCCCCGTTTTTGTTGATAGAAAACATGCTTTGGAAAACTACCCGCTTTGAGATCGATCTAGCCACGCCGAAGGTGATGGGCATAGTCAATGTCACGCCTGATTCCTTTTCTGACGGCAGCCAGCACGCCAATCTCAGCAATGCAGTGAAACATTGCGAACTCTTACTGAAGCAGGGTGCGCACATCTTAGATATCGGCGGCGAATCGACCAGACCCGGTGCGCAACAGGTTTCTTTGGAAGAAGAATTGCATAGAGTTTTACCAGTGGTGAAAGAGGCCGTGCGGTTGAGCGTTCCGATATCCGTAGACACCTACAAACCCCAAGTAATGCAAGCCGCGCTAGATGCTGGCGCAGACATCATCAACGATATTTGGGCTTTGCGACAAAAGGGTGCTTTGGACGTCATAGCGAAGCATCCCAACTGCGGCATTTGTTTAATGCACATGCATGCCCAGCCTCTCGATATGCAAGTTCACCCTATGGAAGGCTCGGCTGTTCCAAAAGTAATCGCGTTTCTACAAGAACGTGTGCAAGCTTTACTGGCACATAAGGTTGCAAAAGAACGCATTGCGCTAGACCCCGGCATAGGTTTCGGTAAAACGGTTGCACAAAATTTCGAATTACTAGCGCACCAGTCGCAATTGTCTGCATTAGGTTATCCATTGTTAGTGGGTTGGTCTCGCAAGTCGTCCTTAGGGGCAGTCACTGGTTGCGACGTGGATCAACGTTTAGTACCTAGTATTGCGGCAGCATTGTTGGCAGTTGAACGGGGCGCTCAGGTGGTGCGGGTGCACGATGTGGAGGCCACCGTGCAGGCGCTATCTATTTGGCAGCATGCAAGATTGGGTTCAAGCACTTTGCGACAATAAGACTATTACAAAAAATACAAGAAAGCGCAGGCAAACCATGACACGCAAATACTTTGGTACCGATGGCATTCGTGGAAGAGTAGGGCAATCTCCTATCACTGCTGATTTTGTCTTGCGCTTAGCGCATGCAGTCGGTCGCGTACTCAGAAGATCAGAAGATAAACCTACTGTATTGATCGGCAAAGATACACGCATCTCAGGCTATATGTTGGAGTCCGCTTTGGAATCGGGCTTTAACTCTGCCGGTGTCAACGTTGTCTTGCTAGGGCCCTTGCCAACTCCTGGCGTTGCCTACTTAACCCGGGCACAACGTGCCAGCTTAGGTGTGGTTATCAGTGCTAGCCACAACCCATTTGATGACAACGGTATCAAGTTTTTCAGCGCGCAAGGCACCAAACTCAGCGATGCATGGGAAATGGATGTTGAGGCCACCATAGATCAAGCCCCCGTGTGGGCTGAATCCGCCAACTTAGGCAAAGCCAAACGTCTTGACGATGCAGCAGGTCGCTACATTGAATTTTGTAAAAGTACGTTTTCGAATGAACTCACACTTAAAGGCCTCAAGATCGTTGTAGATGCTGCGCATGGTGCGGCTTATCACATCGCGCCAAAAGTGTTCCATGAGTTGGGGGCAGAGGTCATTGCGATTGGCTGTGCACCCGATGGTTTGAATATCAACCATGAAGTCGGTGCTACCCACCCTGATGCTTTAGTCAAAGCCGTCAAAGCCAATCAAGCTGATTACGGTATCGCTTTGGATGGCGACGCCGATCGATTGCAGTTAGTTGATGCCGGTGGACGCCTTTTTAACGGCGATGAGTTGTTGTACTTAATGGTTGATGAAAGATTGAGCCAGGGAGAAAAAATCCAAGGTGTAGTGGGTACCTTGATGACCAATATGGCCGTTGAACTTGCCTTGCAAAAACGCGGCATTGCATTTGTGCGCAGCAAGGTGGGTGACCGCTACGTATTAGAAGAATTGGAGAAACAACAATGGATTTTGGGCGGCGAAGGCTCGGGCCATTTGTTGGTGTTAGACAAGCACACCACAGGCGATGGCTTGGTGAGCGCATTACAAATATTGCAAACCTGCGTGCGCAGTGGCCGCACTATGGCGGAGTTGTTGTCTGACGTC
Source organism: Limnohabitans sp. (assembly GCA_040401095.1). Classification (GTDB taxonomy): domain Bacteria; phylum Pseudomonadota; class Gammaproteobacteria; order Burkholderiales; family Burkholderiaceae_C; genus Limnohabitans. The sequence continues at coordinate 595 of JBBAOY010000005.1, read as the reverse complement.
ACGCTGTTTCCACAAACATTGATCAATGTGCAGCTTCGTCCCGACCAAAAATGGCAAGACAGCCCGCTCTTAAAGCAAGAGACCCAAAAAGTAGAAGCAGAGTTAGGACAAACGGGGCGTGTATTGATTCGTGCCAGTGGTACCGAGCCTTTGGTCCGTGTGATGGTCGAGGCGCAAGACAGTAACCAAGCCCAATCATGCGCCGAGCGAATTGCTGCAACCTTGCAATAACGCTGGATGTGACCCCAACATCAACTTCACACCACAAACCATGTGGTGCCTTTCTTTTGGCGCACTTTTTTAATATTTAAGTAGTACTTAATTGTCATATAACTGTCATACCAACACCATACAGTGTTGTTGCTGTTAACTACTTAAGGATCCATGTGAATACCAAACGCAACTTCGTGAAAACTCTTGCTATTACTGCCATTGCCTCTTTGGCAATGGGTTCAGCCCTTGCCGCTGAAATTACTGGCGCCGGCGCTACTTTCCCTTTCCCCATTTATGCGAAATGGGCTGAAGCCTACAAGGCAGCTACTGGTAATAGTCTGAATTACCAATCTATTGGCTCCTCTGGTGGTATTCGCCAAAT